>DWWJ01000010.1 GCA_019119795.1 Candidatus Intestinimonas pullistercoris | reverse complement strand
CGGGCACTGTACCGGCGGGAGGGGGAGGGATTCGCCCTGGCCTATCCCTTTTCCTGCCGGGAGCCCTTTCCCTTTCCCCAGCTATTTTGTCTGGCGGAGCCGGCAGAGCTGGACGGGCAGCGGTACCTTCTCTTTCACTTTGACACCAGCGGCTGGCCGGTCCTGCCGGAGCCCTTCCGGCAGGGCAGCGGGGAAAACTGGGGAAGGGCGTGATTGACCCCGGGACCGCTTTTGTGTTAAACTGTGGAACGAAAGACAAAAGAGGAGCGATTCAACGTGAAAAGCAAAAAACTGTGGCTGGGCCTCGGGGCCCTGGTGATCGTGGCCGCGGTCCTGCTGCTGGTCTACCGGACCTTTGCGCCCAAGCCGGTGGAGGGGGCCAAGACTGTCACCGTGGAGATCGTCCATGGCGACGGCTCCACCCGGACTGTGGAGCTCCACACCGACGCCGGGTATCTGGGGGAGGCCCTGGATCAGGAAGAGGGCTTGGTAGAGGGGGAGGAAGGTCCCTACGGCCTCTATATCAAGACAGTGGACGGTGAGACGGCCTCCGACGCGGACCGGACCTGGTGGTGCATCACCAAGGACGGGGGAGAGGTGACCACCAGCGCCGATCTCACCCCCATCGCGGACGGGGAGCACTATGAGCTCACCCTGATGGGCTACTGATGGGCCGGGCCAGGCTGACCACCCGGCGGCTGGTGCTTTTTGCCCTGCTGGAGGCCATTTTGGTGGGGCTCCAGGTGGTCATGGCCGCCTTTCCAAACATTGAGGCAGTGAGCCTGCTCATCATGGTCTACACGGTGGTCTTTGGCGGGGGAGTGGCCTATATCATCGCCGGGTTTGTGGTCCTGGAGATGCTCCTCTGGGGATTCAACACCTGGGTCATCAGCTATTGCTACGTCTGGGCGGTGCTGGCCATCCTGGCCTGGCTCTTCCGGGGCATGGAGTCCCGGCTGGGGTGGGCCATTTTGTCGGGGGCCTACGGGCTCTCCTTCGGGGCACTGTGCGCCTTGGTCTACCTGCCCATCGGCGGCCCTGCCATGTTCGTCGCCACCTGGGTGGCGGGCATCCCCTTCGACCTCCTCCACTGCGCGGGGAACTTTGCCATGGCCCTGCTGCTCTTCCAGCCCTGCCGCCGGGTGCTCACCGCCCTCTGGCAGCGGATGGGAGACCAGCAATAGAGCAAAAAGGACTGGGACAGGCGTTTTGCCGGTCCCAGTCCTCCGCTTGTCTTTGGGAGGGAAGCCCACCTCAGCCCCGCCGGATGTCGTAGCGGTTGGAGACGAAGTCCCAGTTGATGAGGCCGAACCAGGCGTCCAGATAGTCGCCCCGGCGGTTCTGGTAGTCCAGATAGTAGGCGTGCTCCCACACGTCCACGCACAGCAGGGGCCAGAGCCCCTGGGAAAGGGGGCAGTCCTGGTTGGGGGTCTTGACCACCGAGAGGGCGCAGTCTCCGTCGGCCACCAGCCAGGCGTAGCCCGACCCGAACTGCCCCAGGGCGGCCTCCTTCATCCGGACCCGCCACTCCTCCAGAGAACCGAAGGCCCGGGCCATGGCCTGGGACAGGTTCCCGGCGGGGGTACTGCCTCTGCACCCCATGCAGTCGAAATAGAGGTAGTGGTTGTAGACGCCTCCGCCGTTGTTGCGGATGGCGGTGCGCTTGGACTCTGGGATCCGGTCCAGATCACGCAGTAGCTCCTCCAGAGATTTTTTCTGGCAGTCCGGGCAGTCGGCCAGGGCCTTGTTCAGATGATCTACATAGGTCTGGAGGTGCTTGCCATGGTGAAAGTGGAGGGTCCGGTCGCTGATCTCCGGGCAGAGGGCGTCATAGGCGTAGGGCAGCGGGCGCAGTTCATAGGGATAGGGCATGTTGAGGCTCTCCTTTCACGGGTGATTGAGTTTTTCCAGCATTTGCGTTATACTACCTTACATATCATTCCTATTTTGACGGAGAACATACGATGACGGATTATTTTCATCTCAGCGCCGAACCCGACGCCATACGGGCGGTGAGCAATCTGGGCCTGGCCCATCTGGGGGACGGAGTCTATGAGCTGATGGTGCGCTCCTGGCTGGTCCTCCACGGGAAGGCCACCTCCAAGGGGCTCCACCGGGCCACCGTCCGCTATGTGGCGGCGCCGGCCCAGGCCCTTCTGGTCCAGAAGATCCTGCCTGTCCTGACAGAGGAGGAGGCCGACGTCTTCCGGCGGGGGCGCAACACCAGCCCCCACACCGTACCCAAGGCCGCCAGCCGGGAGGAATACCAGGCCGCCACCGGCCTGGAGGCCCTCTTTGGCTATTTGTATTTGCAGGGGAAGACCGACCGGCTCAATGAGCTCTTCACCCTGATGATGGGAGCGTGAGGGAGCCATGGCATTGGATGCAGTCTGCCTGTCGGCGGTTTTGGAGGAGTTGCGGCCCACGCTGGAGGGCGGAAAGATCGACAAGATCTATCAGCCCAGCCGGGATGAGATCCTGCTGGCGGTCCGGGGCGGCGGAGAAAACGTGCGCCTCCTCCTCTCTGCCAGCCCCAACGGCCCCCGGCTCCACCTGACAAAGGAGGTCCGGGAGAATCCGGCCCAGCCCCCTATGTTCTGCATGCTGCTGCGCAAGCACCTCACTGGGGCCCGCATCCTCCGGCTGGAGCAGCCGGAGCTGGAGCGCATCGTCCTCCTGCGCATGGAGGCCACCGATGAGCTGGGGGACAAGGTGGGGCGCACCCTGGTGCTGGAGGCCATGGGCCGCCGGGCCAACCTCATCCTGCTGGATGGGGAGGAGCGCATCCTGGACTGTGTCCGCCGGGTGGCGGGGGATGTGTCCACCGGACAGCGGGCGGTGATGCCCGGCATGTTCTACCGCCTGCCGGAGCCGCGGCCGGGCCTGTCCCCCCTCCTGGAGCGGGAGCTGGACTTCCGCTCCAACGGGGAGAGCCGGACGGAGTCCCTGGAGCAGAAGCTCTCCCGCCTCCGGGACATCCTGGGCCGGGAAGGGGGGCCCTACCTCCTTCTGCGGGAGGGAAAGGCGACGGACTTCTCCTGTCTGCCCATCCTCCAGTACGGGCCGGACACTGAGCTCCGGCGCCGGGAACACTTTTCCAAGCTCCTGGACGAGTTTTATGCCGGCCGGGCCACGGCGGAGAAGGTGGGCCAGCGGGGAGCCGACCTTCTAAAGGCGGTGACCCGGGCCCGGGAGCGGGTGGCCCGCAGGGTGGCCCAGCAGGAGCTGGAGCGGGAGGCCACCCGGGACCGGGAGCGCAAGCGGGAGCTGGGGGACCTGCTGACCTCCAACCTCTACGCCCTGGAGAAGGGCATGTGCACCGTCCGGCTCTCCGACTACTATGACCCGGAGGGCCGGGAGGTGGACATCCCCCTGGACCCCCTGCTGACGCCTCAGCAGAACGCGGCCAAGTACTACAAGGAGTACAACAAGGCCAAGACGGCGGAGCGGGTGCTGGGGGAGCAGATCGAAAAGGGCAGGGGAGAGCTCACCTACCTGGACAGCGTGCTGGAGTCCATCCATCTGGCGGAGGGGGAGCGGGACCTGCTGGAGATTCGGCAGGAGCTCACCGAGACGGGCTATCTCCGCCGGGGAGACAAGGCGGCCAAGCGGATGAAGACGGCCTCCAAGCCCATGGAGTTCCGCTCCACCGCCGGGCTGCGGATCTCTGTGGGGAAGAACAACGCCCAGAACGACCTGCTCACCGCCAAGCTGGCGGGGAAGGGGGACCTGTGGCTCCACACCCAGAAGATCCACGGCTCCCACGTCATCCTTTGGACCGGAGGGGAGGCCCCCGACGCCAGGAGTGTGGAGGAGGCCGCTGTGCTGGCGGCCTGGTTCTCCCAGGGCCGGGAGGGGAAAAAGGTGCCGGTGGACTATACCCCGGTGAAATATGTGAAAAAGCCCGCCGGGGCCCGGCCGGGGATGGTGGTCTACACCACCTATCAGACCGCCTATGTGGACCCGGACGGGGAGCTGGCGAAAAAACTGAGAGTGAAGTAAGGGCCCGGCCCTCTGGCCGGGGAGAGAGAAGGAGGACATCGACATGTTGAAATGGGTCTGCTGGGAGTGCGGGGCGGAGAACCCCTACCACCCGGTCAAGGCGGTGCAGGACAAGTGCCGGCACTGCGGCGGGGAGCTGAAGATCGGCCGGGCGCCCCTGGCCTCCACCAGCCACATCGCGGGCTTTATCCTGATGGTCGGCGGCCTGTTCTGGGGCTTTGATGAGCTGGTGCCCGCGCCCTTGAGCTATCCCGCCTTTGCGGTGCTGGCCATTCTCTTCGCCCTGTCCGTGGGGGCCGGGATGGTGGCCCTGGGGCTCTACTTCTACAACCGGGCGGCCCACGACCACCTTCAGGACTGGGAGGGAAAGCGGTAGCCATGGAGACCTGTCACATTCTGGTGGTGGAGGACGACCAGGACATCAACCGCCTTCTGTGCCGCATCCTCACCGACGGGGGCTACGACGTGCGCCCGGCCTTTTCCGGCAGCGAGGCAGTGCTGTGGGCCGAGCAGTACGACTACGACCTGGTCCTCCTGGATTTGATGCTCCCCGGCCTCACCGGGGAGGAGTTCATCGCCCGGATGCGGAAGAAAAAGACCATGCCCATCCTGGTGCTCTCGGCCAAGGCGGGGCTGGAGGACCGGGTGAACGTGCTCCGGCTGGGGGCCGACGACTTCATTCCCAAGCCCTTTGACAACGACGAGGTGCTGGCCCGGGTGGAGGCCCAGCTCCGGCGGTACAAGCAGTTCTCCGGCCCGGCGGGCGGGGGAGCGGTCCTCCGCTGCGGGGACCTGGAGCTGGACCGGGATGCCGTCCGGGTCACCGCCGGCGGCAGAGAGGTGGTCCTCACCGCCCGGGAGTTTGAGATTCTGGCCCTGCTCATGTCCCACCCCAGAAAGGTCTATACCCGGGAACAGCTCTATGAGACGGTCTGGGGCGGGGAGTATATGGGGGACGACAACACCGTCAACGTCCACATCTCCAATCTCCGGGCCAAGCTGGGGAAGGTCTCCGACCAGGAGTACATCCGGACCGTGTGGGGCATCGGCTTCAAGATGAATGTGGAGTAGGCCGGGCGGCTTTATGCTTTCTTCACCTTTGCTTAAAGGAATCCTGCCGCCTTTGTGCTATCATGGCAGCATGATCCCAAAAGAAAGGCTGATGCCAGATGTCGGAACCCATTGTGGTGACCCGCGCCCTCACCAAAAAATACGGCGCCGCCGCGGCGGTGGAGGATGTGGACCTCTGCCTGGAGAAGGGCCAGATCTACGGCCTGGTGGGCCGGAACGGCGCCGGAAAGACCACCATCATCCGGATGCTCACCGCCCAGACCCTCCCCACCTCCGGAGAGATCGAGCTCTTCGGAGAGACCACGCCCCAGGGGCTCTCCACCGCCCGGGCCCGGATCGGGGCCATGGTGGAGATTCCCAGCTTCTATCCCTACCTCACCGCCGCTGAAAACCTGGAGTACTACCGCCGCCAGCGGGGTATCCCCGGCCCCGGCTGTGTGGAGCAGGTGCTGGAGCAGGTGGGGCTCCAGGATGCGGGGAAGAAGAAGTTCAAGCAGTTTTCCCTGGGCATGAAGCAGCGGCTGGGCCTGGGCCTGGCCCTGATGAACCACCCGGACGTCCTCCTTCTGGACGAGCCCATCAACGGCCTGGACCCGGAGGGCATCGTGGAGTTCCGGAACCTGCTGCTGGACTTGAACCGCCAGCGGGAGACCACCATCCTCATCTCCAGCCACATCCTCTCGGAGCTCTCCAACGTGGCCACCCACTTCGGCTTTCTGGACAAGGGACATATGCTGGAGCAGATCTCCGCCCAGAAGCTCCAGGAGAAGTGCCGGGCCTGCCTCCAGCTCACGGTGGACGACGCCTCCCGGGCCGCCCTGGCCCTGGAGCAGCGGCTGGGCACCCGGGACTATGAGGTCCTGCCCGGGAATGTGCTCCGGCTTTACGACTTCCTGGAGCGGCCCCAGGTGGTGGCCGCCACTCTGGCCGAGACCAAGGTGGCCCTGCTGGGCCTGGAGAGCCGAAGCGCCAACCTGGAGGACTACTTCCTGAGCCTGATCGGGGGTGTCCACCATGGCTGATTACCTGCGGGCTGAATGCTACAAGCTGACCCACCGCTCTTATTTATGGCTGGCCCTTCTCATTACCGGGGCCCTGGAGCTTTTGCTGGTGGTCCTCTTCGCCGCGCTGAACGGAGACATCACCAACATGACCGCCTCGGTGGGCTTCACTATGCTCCTCTACCTGCTGCCCATCGGCTACTACGCCACCGCCATCACGGGCGATATCGTCTTTTCGGAGCAGTACCGGCACAACACCCTGAAGAATGAGGTGGCTTACGGCCTATCCCGGCTGAGGATCTATTTCGGGAAGCTCCTGACGAGCTGCCTGCTGGCCCTGGCCGCCTGCGCCGTCATCGTGCTCTGGTACGGCTTGCTGTGCGCCGTGCTCCTGCCGGGAGACGGGGCCATGCTCAGGGCCCTTCAGACAGTGGGCTTCGGCTTGCTGGCCGCCCTGCCGGTGTGGCTGGGGGCCCAGTCCCTCTTTATCATGTGCTTCTTCGTCTTCCGGGGCAGCACCGCCGCGACGCTGGTGGGGGCCGGCATTCTGGCTATACTGGGGCAGGCCCTTGATTTCCTGTACCTGCTGGTCAGCTTCAGGGCCCCCGCGCTGGGGGAGATTGTGCTGGTGCTCCAGGACCTGCTGCTCACCGCGCCCCTGGAGGGCCTGATCGACGACATCGGGAACTGGTCCCGGGTAGGCTGGGCCTGGGCGGTGGGCCTGGGCTGGTTCGCCGCCACCACAGCCATCGGCTGCTGGAGCTTTCACAAACGGGAGATCAGTTAGGGGGGAAGACCGCCGTGCTCAATTATCTCAGCGCCGAGCTCTGGCGGATGTCCCGCCGGGGCGCGGACAAGGCCGGCTGGCTGGTCTTTCTCCTCCTGGTGGCCCTGGCGGGCTGGCTGTGGAGCTCTGACGACCCGGCGGGCGTCCTGGAGGCCTTTCAGGATGTTCTCCCGGTGGGCCTCTATCTGGCCTTCCCCCTGGCGTCCTGGGCCAATGGAGACGCCTCCCGGACGGGTCCGCTGGTCAATGAGGTCGTCTTCGGCCTGCCCCGGAGCCGCATCTATCTGGGCAAGCTCCTCGCCGCGGTTTTGGCCGGACTGCTGCTCTTTTTCCTCACGGTCCTGGCCTTTTTGGGGGTGGCCCTTCCACTGGCCGCCCGGGACGGCTGGGGGACCTGGACAGGGGACCCGGTCCTGGGCCTGGCGGCCTGGGCCGCGCTGGGAAGGGCAGTGGTGTGTGTCCTGCCCCGGTATGTGGGGGCGGCGGCCCTGGCCCATCTGCTGGTTTTTTCTCTCCACACCGCCGGACTGGGGGCCGTGCTCTATTACCTCTATCTTGCCTTTGGAGAACTGATGCTGGCCGCTGTGAGCTTCCACGGTCTGGGACTGGTGGGCACGGTGCTGAACATCCTGGGAGACGCGCTTCAGCCTTTTCTCCTCTGCGGCCCCTATTTCTCCGGGATGCCGCCGGTGGATGTGGGGCAGAGCTGGCTGGTGGGGGCAGCCTGGGTGGCCGCCACCTCGGCGGTAGGCATCGCCCTCTTCCGGCGGCGGGAGATTCGCTGACAAGGAGGTATCCTTTCCCATGCTGATTCTGGCTGTCGTTCTGCTTCTGATGGTCTGCGCCGCCCTGGGGCTGCGCCTTTATACCCTGGAGCGGGACATCCGCCAGTGTGCCAAGCAGCTTCGGGAGGGGCGGTCCCCCCGGGTGACCATGGCGGCCCCCCACCGGGGTGCGGAGGAGCTCCTGACAGCAGTGAACAGCCTGCTGGCCCTGCGGGAATCCGACGCCGCCGCCTACCGGCGGCAGGAGAAGGCCATCCGCCAGCAGATCGCCAATATTTCCCACGACCTGCGGACCCCCCTCACCTCCATCCTGGGCTATCTCCAGCTCCTGGAGGGGGATACCCTGACCCCGGAGGAGCGGCGGGAGTACCTGTCCATCGTCCAGGGGCGGGCCAGGGCCCTCCAGAGCCTCATCACCAGCTTTTACGACCTCTCCCGGCTGGAGGGGGAGGAGTATCCCCTCTCCCGGGAGCGGGTGGACCTCTACCACGTTCTCAGTGAGCTGGTGGCCGAGTTCTACAATGACTTCGAGGGCTCTGGCTTTGCCATGACGGTGGAGCTCCAGGAGGGGCTGCCCCCGGTAATGGCGGACCCCGCCGGGGTGCTCCGGGTCTTCACCAACCTCATCCGAAACGCCCTGGAGCACGGCCGGGAGCAGATGTCCATCCTGCTCTACCGGGAGGGGGAGGCGGTCTGCTCCGTCTTCGCCAACGACGCGCCGGGGCTCACAGAGGAGGATGTGGCCCATGTCTTTGACCGCTTTTTCACCGCCGACAAGATGCGCACCGGACAGTCCACCGGCCTGGGCCTGGCCATCGTCAAGGCCCTGGTGGAGCGCATGGGACATACTGTAACAGCGGAGCTCACCCCGGAGGGCCTCTTCCAAATCACCGTCCGCTGGCGGACAGCCGGGCGGTAGGGCTTGTCTCCGCCTGTTTTACGAAAGAACCCGCTTCCGATCCTGGATCGGAAGCGGGTTTCTATTCTTCCCGGCGGCTCCCGCCCGGAGGCGGGATGGTCCCGGCGCGGCCGGCGGGCCGGTCGATATCCTCTCCCACTACGGCGGCGGACTGGATGGCCCCCCGGCCGAATTTTCCCCGGATGCCGTCCATGGCCCGCTCCAGCCTTTCCCGCTTTTCCCGGCGGGGGGCGGCGTCGGCGTGAAAGAGGTCCAGCTGCTCCCCGGCCTCGCCCTCGGGGAGGAGGTTTTGTCCGGTGATGGTCAGGGCCCGGATGGGGGCCCTGGGGTCCCAGGCGGCCCGGATGAGAGCCAGGGCGGCCCGGCCGATGTCCTGGGCGGTGCAGGAGGGGGCCTCCAGCCGCTTCTGGCGGCAGATGTCCCGAAAGCCGGGGTCCCGGATGGTGACCTGGACGGTGGAACACTTCATGCCGTGCTTCCGCAGCCGCATGGCCACGCTGTCGGAGAGGAGGGCCACCCCGGTGCGGATATCGGCCCACCCCACCAGGTTTCGCCGGAAGGTGATGCCGTTTCCCACCGATTTGGGAGGAGGGGACTCCCCGGCCCGGGTGACCCGGCTGTGCTCCAGCCCGGCGGCGTAGTCGTAGAGCTGCGCCCCCAGCTTGCCCAGGGCCTGCTCCAGGGGCTCCCGGCCGAAGGACACCAGGTCCCCGATGGTCCGGACCCCGTAGTCCCGGAGGACCCTGGCCGAGGCCCGGCCCACAAAGAGCAGGTCGGTGACCGGCAGGGGCCAGACCTTCTCCGGCACGTCGGCCCGGGTGATGACGGTGGTGGCGTCGGGCTTTTTCAGGTCGCTGCCCAGCTTGGCGAAGACCTTGTTGAAGGAGACCCCCACCGAGATGGTGAGCCCGGTCTCGGCCTTTACCACGGCCCGGATCTGGTCGGCGATGGCCCTGGCGTCCCCGCCGAAGAGGTGCATGGAGCCGGTGATGTCCAGCCAGCTCTCGTCGATGCCGAAGGGCTCCACCAGGTCGGTGTACCGCTCGTAGATGGCGTTGACCCGCTTGGACCAGAGGCGGTACTGGTCGTGGTGGGCGGGGAGGAGGACCAGGCCGGGGCACTTCTGCCGGGCCTGCCAGATGGTCTCCGCCGTCTTGACGCCGAAGCCCTTGGCGATCTCATTCTTGGCCAGGATGATGCCGTGGCGGCTCTCCGGGTCGCCGCAGACCGCCACGGGCTTTTCCCACAGGTCGGGGCGCTCCCGGAGCTCCACCGAGGCGTAGAAGCCGTTGAGGTCACAGTGCAGAATGGT
>DWWJ01000081.1 GCA_019119795.1 Candidatus Intestinimonas pullistercoris | reverse complement strand
GGGAGCCCCGGCGGCACTGTGGTGCTGGGGGAGCCCCCCAAGGCTCCCGGCCCGCGGTTTTACCTGACGCGGCTGGGGACAGACGAGCGGGTGGAGATCCTCCAGAGCCCCTTCCTGGTAGGCACTGAGGCCGGGAGTGTGGCCTACTGTGTCACCGGGAATCCGGCGGTGAGCCGCCGGCACGCCCTTTTCACCCTCCAGGAGGGGCAGTGCTTTGTCACCGATCAGAAGTCCACCAATAAAACCTATGTGAACGACTGTGCCCTGGCGCCCTTTCAGGCTCAGCTCCTGGCCGACGGGGACCGCATCCGCCTGGGAAACGAGTCCTTCACCTTTTCACAGGAAGGATGAGCGATGGAGTACAGGATCGCGGCCTATACCGACACCGGCATCCAAAAGTCCAGCAATGAGGACAGCCTTTGTGTCCGCCGGGCCGCCCTCCCCGGCGGGGGAGAGGCGGTCCTGGCGGTGGTCTGTGACGGCATGGGGGGCCTTCAGCGGGGAGAGCTGGCCAGCGCTGAGGCGGTCCGGGCCTTCGGGGCCTGGTTTGACGGGAGCCTGTCCCGCCTGCCGGTCCTGCGGGATGGCGCCTTCACCTGGGTCCGGCAGGAGTGGACGGAAGTCCTCAAAGGGCTTCACCGGCGGCTGCTGGATTACGCTGCCGCCGCGCAGGTATCCCTGGGGACCACCCTTGTCGCCTTCCTGGCCTGCGGGGACCGGTTCCTTACGGTCAATATAGGGGACTCCAGGGCCTATGAGCGGTGGGAGCGCCTGCGGCAGCTCACTCGGGACCACTCCCTGGTGGCCCGGGAGGTGGCCAGCGGCCGCATCACGGAGGAGCAGGCCCGGCACCATCCCCAGCGGAATGTGCTCCTCCAATGCCTGGGAGCGGGGGCAGATGTGGCTCCGGACTTTACGGAAGGGCTGGTCCACAGCGGCGCCGTCTATCTGCTTTGTACCGACGGGCTGGTCCACGAGCTGTCTCCGGAGGAGATCTTCCGGGGCCTGGACCCCCTCCTGCTGCGGAGCAAGGAGGACATGACCGGGGCCCTCACCGCTCTGACAGAGACGTGCAAGGCACGGGGGGAGACGGATAACCTTACCTCGGTGCTGGTCGCGGCGGCGGAGAGCCCCCGGGAGCCGGGGAGGCGGGGCCTGGGCGGGCTCCTTCACCGGCTGCCCCTTCACCGGGGGACCACTTCGACGTCCGACGAGGCGGTCCTCCTGGAAACAGCACAGGTGATCCATACCCAGGAGCGGCTGGGGACCCAATAGGCAGAAATAGACACGGCGGCCATCGTCGTGTCTATTCGGCTATCTACGGACAAGGCCAAGCACAGGGTCTTGTCCGGTCTGAGAGAGGAGAGGAAAGAGAAATGAAACGGAGACTCAGTGGACTTTTTCTTGTTTTGGCACTGATCCTGTCCGCCTGCGGTGGGCAGGGGAGTTGGCAGGAGCAGTATGATTTGGGCGTGCGGTACTTATCGGAGGGGAACTACGAGGAGGCCATTTTGGCATTCACCGCCGCCATTGAAATTGACCCGGCCCGTGCCGAGGCCTATGTGGGCCGCGGCGACGCCTATGTGGCCTCCGGGGAGACGGAGGAACACCTGGCGGCGGCCCTGGCGGACTATGAGGAGGCACTGGCCCAGGACGAGACCCTGGCCGCTGCCTGGCTGGGCCTGGCCGACGTCTACATCCGGCAGGGAGACTACGACCGGGCTTTGGAGGTCCTGCAGGAGGGCCTGGAGAAGACCGGAGGCGACACAGCTATTGTGGACAAGATTGCAGAGATAGAAGGCGGTAATATTACCGACTCGGCGGGCAATATCCGGCAGCTGAGCACCTACGGACCGGACGGCGTACTGATTTGGAGGCATATTTTTACCTATAGCGGCCAGGGCCAGCGGGCGTCGGTCACATCCTTTGACGGACAAGGGGGCCAGACAGGTCATGTGGAGATGGTCTATAACGAGGCCGGAGACCGGACTGTCGACTACCAATATGCCTCAGATACCGGTGCGGTGGGCCGGGTAGAGCGGACCTTTAACGGCAGCGGTCAGACGGCAGCGGAGGACTGGTACAACGAGGACGGTTCCCTCATTATGTCTTTCCAAATGGAGTATGGAGCGGACGGACTTCTTCTCTCCGAGAAACAATACAATGCGGAAGGCAGCCTAGATTCTACTCGAGTCTATGATTATGACGACCAGGGCCGGGACATCCGGCACTCCGATTACAGCCCGGATGGGACGCTCCTGGGTTATTATACCATGGAGTATGACGAAGAGGGGAATGTCACCCGATATTCCAACTACGATGGAGATGGTCAGCTCCTGGACTATGAGATTCGCCGCTATGACGAGACTGGGGGCTATCTGGGCAGCGAGTGGTATGACAGCACAGGTGGCCTGATCAGTTCCACAGTAAGCGAATAGTGCGCGAGGAGGAAGAACAGATGGAGAGAATGAGGAGGCTTCCGGCTCTGCTCTTGACACTGGGGCTTCTCCTGTCCGCCTGCGGCGGGCAGGGAAGCTGGCAGGAGCAGTACGACTTAGGCGTGCGGTACTTATCGGAGGGAAACTATGAGGAGGCCATCCTGGCCTTCACCGCCGCCATCGAGATCGACCCCAGCCGTGCCGAGGCCTATGTGGGCCGCGGCGACGCCTATGTGGCCTCCGGGGAGACGGAGGAGCATCTGGCGGCGGCCCTGGCGGACTATGAGGCCGCTTTGGAACGGGACGAAACTCTACTGGACGCCTGGCTGGGCGTGGCTGATATCTACATCCGGCAGGGAGACTACGATCGGGCTCTGGAGGTGTTGCGGGAGGGCCTGGAGAAGACCGGAGGGGACCAGAGCATCGAGGACAAGATCACAGAGATGGAGCACGGAAGCATCACAGATTCGGCAGGCAACGTGCGAAGGATGAACAGCTACGACGGAGACGGAACTCTGGTGTGGTATCATCTCTACACTTATGACAGCCAAGGCCGGCAGGCCTCGGTGACCTCTTATGATGCCCAGGGGACACAGACCGGCCATGTGGACCACACTTATAATGAGGCTGGAGACCAAGTGGTATCCCATTACTACAGGACTGCCACCGGAGAAGTTGGACGATTGGAATATGAATATGACAGCTCTGGCAGGGTGAGCAAGGAGTTCCATTATTCTTTGAGTGGAGAGCTGGATTCCTATTCTATCCGGGAATATGACAGTGATGACCATCTGGTCCGCGAGGAAGAGTATGACACGGAGGGAGAGATGACGGGCTATGAGACCCGGTCATACAACGCCCAAGGGCAGCTGATCCGGCTGGACAGCTATGAAAAGATGGATACTGGAGGCACTTTTGAGCTGTTTTATTATCAGACCTGGGAATATGACAGCGATGGAAGGCGGATTGCATACCGCCAGTTTAACCCAGATGGCACCTTGGATTGGGAAGAGATCCCGCAGTATGACGACTCTGGAGAGCTTCTGGGGGAGGATAAGTACGACGGTGCGGGGAAGCTGATCAGCTCTACCGTGAGCGAGTAAAGAGGGAAAGCCCTGGAATAGGGCACAAAATGGAATAAAGGCAGGAAATGCTATGACCACCACCTTCAACGACACCTACGAGATCAAATCCATCATCGGCAGGGGCGGAATGTCCACGGTGTACCTGGCCGAGCACAAGCGGCTGCACACCCGCTGGGCGGTGAAGGAGGTCCACAAGCGGCAGGCGGCCCGGTTCGACTTCCTGGCGGAGTCCAACATCCTGAAAAAGCTCCAGCACCCCATGCTGCCCCGGATCGTGGACATCTTTGAGGACCCGGACAGTATTTACCTCGTGGAGGATTTCGTGGAAGGCATCACCCTGGAGGACCTCCTCAAGCGCCAGAAGCGGATCGACGAGGCCACCGGCCTCCAGTGGTTCCGGGACCTGTGCGGGGTCCTGGGCTACCTCCACCGCCAGCAGCCCCACCCCATCATCTATCGGGATATGAAGCCCTCCAATGTGATGCTCCAGCCCGACGGTACCCTGAAGCTCATCGACTTCGGCATCGCCCGGGAGTACAAGCAGGACTCCAGCGGTGACACCACCTACATCGGCACCAAGGGCTACGCCGCCCCGGAGCAGTTCGGCAAGGCCCAGACCGACGCCCGCACCGACATCTACTCCCTTGGAGTCACCATGTACCACCTGCTCACCGGCAAGAGCCCCTATGAGCCACCCTACCAGTTCGTCCCCGCCCGACAGCTCGTGCCGGAGCTCTCCCACGGCATCGAGCACATTCTGGACAAGTGCATCCAGCCAGAGCCAGAGCGCCGCTATCAGAGCGTGGACGAGCTCTTGGATGATCTGGACCACATCTATCGCTACGACCAGGCCTGGAAGAAGGTCCAGACCACCAAGCGGGTCCGGGTGGCGGTACTGGCCGTGATGCTGGCGGCCTCTATCGGGCTCATGGCCGGAGGACAGGTCCTGATGGCCGGGGAGCGGGAGGACCAGTACAACACCCTGCTGGCCCAGGCCAGCGACCAGGCTGCCGCTGACCCGGAGGGGGCTGTCGCCACTCTGGGGGAGGCCCGGGACCTCTTCCCGGACCGGCCGGAGAGCTACCGGCAGGAGACCTATGTCCGCTACCTCAGCGGCGACTACCAGGGCTGCGTGGACTACGGGGAAACGGTGCTGGAGAGCTTCCCCGGGGATGGCCAGACCCTCCTCACCGTGGCCTCGGCCTACTTCGAACTGGGGGACTATGAGACCGCCGCCCAGGACTTTTACCAGGGGGCCCAGAGCTTCGAGATGAACGCAGACCACCTGCGGGACTACGCCGTCTGCCTGGGCCGAACCGGAGATGTGGAGGGGGCCGAGGCCGTCCTGGCGCAGCTCACCGGCCAGGGCACCGACCCGGATGTCACCACCTACATCCAGGGAGAGGTGGACTACGCCCTGGGAGACTACACTGGGGCGGAGGCAGAATTTCTGTCGGTGCTAAACTCCACCCAGGACGCCGGACTCCAGCGCCGGGCCCTGCGCTCGGCGGCGGAGCTCTACCGGGACTGCGCCGCCCTGGCCCGGACCGGGGCTTCTCCCATCGCCACCCCAGCCACCAAGTCGGCAGAGCTCCTGAGCTGGGGCATCGAGACCTTCGGCCTGCGCTACGACAGCACCCTCTGGGAACTGCTGGCCCTGGCCTACTTCGAGGCCTACCACACCGACCCGGACGTTTCCCCGGAATTCCTTACCCGCTCTGCCGAGTGCTTCAACCGGGTGCTGGAGCTGGGGGTGGTGAAGGACTACCTCTACAGCAATCTCTACACCATCTACTACGAACAGGGGGAATATGACCTGGCGGAGCAGGCCCTTCAGGACTACGAGGCCGCCTTCCCCCAGGACTACATGCCCCACGCCCTCCGGGGGATGCTCCTCATTACCCTGGAGAACGAGAAGCCCCAGGCCCAGCGGGACTACAGCCAGGCTCTGGCGGAGTATGAGACGGCCGGCGGGCTTATCCGGGGAGAGGATGACGCCACCTATTACCAGCAGCTGGGGAGCCTGATCCAGCAGATCTATGACAACGGCTGGCTGTAAAGAGGAAGGGGAGAGGAACCATGGGACGGAGGCTCAGCGGGCTTTTTCTGGTCCTGGCGCTGGCCCTGGCCGCCTGTGGCGGACAGGGGAGCTGGCAGGAGCAGTATGATCTGGGCGTGCAGTACCTGTCCGAGGGGAACTACGAGGAGGCCATCCTAGCCTTCACCGCCGCCATTGAAATTGATCCCAACCAGGCGGAGGCATATTTGGGCCGGGGCGATGCCTTCATCGGGAAGGCGGAAGCGGCGACACCGGAGGGAGCAGAAGCATTGGAGGGGGAGGCCCTCTCGGCCTATGAAAGCGCCTTGGCGGACCTCCTGCGAGCGATTGACTTGGCTCCCCTTACGGTACAGGCTTATGAGAGAGCTGCCCAGGTCTATGCGGCTCTGGGATACCTGGATGCAGCCATCGCCATTTTGGAGCGTGGTATAGAAGCGACCGGGGACGCCGGACTTCAGGCAGCTCTGGAGGGATGGAAGCGGGAGCAGACCTTGACTGTATTGACTTATCAGGCCGCCTATCGACCGGACGGGACACTATGCGCATTTCAGTATTACGATTACAACGAACAAGGGTATCAGATCCGCACAGAGTTTACGCATTGCGATGAAACTGGAGCGGCGGAGAGTACATATATTGACCAATGGGAATATGATGGAGAACCTGGGCACTGCTGGCATATCCCGGACCGGCAGGGCTATGACTCAGAAGAGGCCTGGAGGGCGGAATGGCAGGAAGAATGGCATGAACCCGGGACACATGATTACTGGACAAGTAGCACAGGCGGAGACTATTCGATCTGTGTCGATCCGCTACTCTACAAAGACACAAGGGAGTCTGTCTCGGAGACCGGGGATGTGCTCTCCAATGAGAATGCGAGCGAGTCGGAATCTCAGAGGCGGTGGGCTACAGCAGTCTATACCTTTGACGAAGTGGGCCACCCTGTCGCCATCACGAGCTATTATGAGGATGGGACCATCTCCGGTACTGCTGTGCTGGAGTGGACGGTCATAGAACCAGTGGAGGAGGGGACCTGACAGGACCTCTGCCTTCCAAACGATGATCTTTGCGCAGACACTGTACACACCAACATACAATAAGGGAGAGGAAAACCATGAAACAAAAGCTCACCAGTCTCGTTTTGGCGCTGGCCCTGCTGCTCTCTGCCTGCGCTGGTGCGGGGGATCCGGCGGAATGGCAGGAACAGTATGACCTGGGTGTCAGGTACTTATCCGAGGGGAACTATGCTGAGGCTATTCTGGCATTCACCGCCGCCATTGAGATCGACCCCAGGCGGGCGGAGGCCTATGTGGGCCGGGGCGACGCTTACATCGGTTCCGGGGAGAACGAGGAGACCTTGGCTGCGGCCCTGGCCGACTACCAGAAGGCTGTAGACCTGGACGAGAGCCTGGCCCCCGCCTGGCTGGGCCTGACAGATATCCATATCCGGCAGAGGGATTTTGAGGCCGCCCTGGAGACCCTTCGGGAGGCCCTGGAGAAGACAGAAAACGACCCGGACGTGGCCGGCTGGCTGGCGGAGATGGAGGCCGGGACCTTCACAGACTCCTCCGGCAACGTGCGCCGGACCGCCATCACTGACGAAGCAGGCACGGTGACCGGCTATGTGGACACGGAAGTTTTTTACATCGGAGAGGGCTCTGACCTGCACAGCGCTCTGTATCCCTCCGACGCCCCCATCCTGATTTTCCTGGAGGGAAAGGACTATGATGTGGGCTACCTGTATCTGAGCGAACTGTCCGACGTGACCATCCAGGGGACCACAGGCACCCGACTCTTGAGCTCGGACGGAGAGGATACCATCCTCACCATCAGCGCATGCCAGAACCTGACTCTGCGGGGCCTCACTATGGGGCATGAGCTGGGCTCGGAGATCATGGGCTGCTCCATCGGTGTGTTGTGGATCGAGTCCTCCCAGGTGTCGATGATGGACTGTGATATTTTCGGCTGCGGGCTCCAGGGATTTTTCGCCATGGACAGCCAGGTCTACGCTCAAGATACCATCATCCGGGACTGTTCCTATAATATTTTGGAGGCATCTGGTTCCGTCGTGGATTTCCTGAACTGCACCTTCTCCGGAAATGGCTACGATGGTCCCTCTGACTACGGAATCTGGGCAGGCTTTGGCACCACCATCCGCCTCACCGGGTGTGTGTTCCAAGACAACAAGAACCCCGGCTTCTACACGACCTATCCGGAAGACTACAGCGAGGAAAGCACGGTCACTGTAGAGGATTGCACCTTCTCCGGAAACGCCTGGGACGGGGGCTGAGAAAGGTGGAGCCCATAGAGAGAAAGCAGCGGACCCATGCCCTGCCGGCGCTGCTGCTTGCCCTGGTCCTGACCCTGGCTGCCTGTGGCGGCCAGGGTGCCAGGGCCTGGCGGGAGCAGTATGACCTGGGTGTGCGGTACCTGTCCGAGGGGAACTACGAGGAGGCCATCCTGGCCTTCACCTCCGCCATCGAGATCGACCCTAACCGGGAGGAGGCCTATCTGGACTTGGCGGAGCTCTATCTGGTGATGGGCGACCTGGAACAGGCGCTCTCCACGCTGGGGGAGGGGTACGAGGCCACTGGGAGCGAAGCCATTCTGGAACTGATGGAATCTCTGGAGGGCCAACTGCCCCAGACGGATATAAACCGGCTCCTGGACGAGTATCTCACCCAGGAGATGGTACCGGCGGAGGCATGGACGGTCAACAGCGTCCCCTTCTGGGAGGCCTCTCAGGAGGATGTGGCAGCCGCCTATCCCGACTCAGAAACCGGGTGGGACAACAGCGAAAATGTCATCGACCCTGTCTACATCACCGAGACGGTGATGTTTCACTGGAGTAAGGAGCGAAATGCCCTGTGGAACGCGACCTTCAGCAATCGCCTGCATAGGGCGCCGGACGCAGTCATCCAGGAGGAGCTGGGCCTGACAACTGCCTCTACCTTTGAGGAGGTTTTGACCGCATTGGGTATGTCTCCCGAAGGAATTGTGTATATCCATCGGGTATTGCCCAGCCTGAAGGTGGGAGATTCTCTCTTTACATCAGAAACAGAGGGGGAGGCCGGTACGGGGAATGTTATCGTGTACCCTCAGCTGTCAAACGATGAAGTAAATCCAGACAGGCTTACCATCGCTTTCGATTATCGCTTGGATGCGGGGTTTTGGATGGGGGTGACGTTCCTATTCGATATGGATGGGAATTTTGATTCCTGCGTCTTTTTGGTCAACCCAATCAGCTGACGCACGGGGGCGGGAGAAAGGGGAAACTCGAGGAGGAGAGGAAAATGATACAGAAATTGGGCGGCGTGCTCCTGGCCGTGGTTCTTTTGCTGACCGCCTGTAGCGGACAGGGGACCGGGAGCTGGCAGGAGCAGTACGACCTGGGTGTGCGGTATCTCTCCGAGGGGAACTACGAGGAGGCCATCCTGGCCTTCACCGCCGCCATTGAAATCGACCCCAGCCGGGCCGAGGCCTACGCGGGCCGGGGCGGCGCCTACATCGCCTCTGGGGAGACGGAGGAAAATTTGGCGACGGCTTTGGCCGACTATGAGGCGGCTTTGGAACAAGATGAAGCTCTGGCCGCCGCCTGGCTGGGCTTGGCCGACGTCTACATCCGGCAAGGGGATTTCGACGATGCCCTGGAGACGTTAAGGGAGGCCGTAGAACATACTGATGACCCAGCGGTAGCTGAAAAACTAGCGGAAATGGAGGGGGGGACCTTTACAGACTCTGCCGGATTAAGGCGAAGAGTAAACCATTATGATGGTGTAGGCGAGTTGAGTAGCTATAGCTTGTATGAATATGATACAGAAGGGCACATATTACAAGAGTCCAGTTATGATCCAAGCGGGGCTTTGATACAATATGTACTGCATGAATGGTCGAATGGAAAACACTCAAAAGTTTCGTGGTATTGGCCCGATGGCACACTGGATATTTACAATACATACGAATATGACTCAAATGGCGCAATATTAGTAGAACGTCACTATACTGGAGACGGAGAATTGAATGGATATACGATATATGAAAGGAATGAAGAAGGATTTACTATAAGAAATGACTTTTATGACGCTGATGGAAATCTTCATAGTTACTCTACATTTGAATATGATATCAATGGAAACCAGACCAGATATACATATCATAATGCCGATGGGACAATACATAGTTACGGAGTTTTTGAATATGATGACTCTGGCAACTTGGTAAAAATTAATAATTATGATGCTAGTGGAAATTTAACAGGAAGTACTACCTATAGTTGACCCATCCAACTCAAGGAGGAACAACAAATGACCACAGGACAGTTGGTATTTTACAGCGGGGTGGGGCTGCTGGCCCTGACCATCCTGCTGGCGGTGGTGTTCGCGGTGAAAAAACCCCGGTACGACCCGGAGACGGCGGGTCTGGGCCCGGGGAGCGGGAGCACCCGGAAGCTCCGCAGCGGCTACCCCACCGACCCCCTGACCATCCGCCGGGAGGGAGGCGCCGCTTCTGCCGCGGGCACCGAACACCTGCCGGAGGACCCCGCCCAGCCCGGCACTGTGCGCCTGGTCGAAGAAGCGGAGGACGGCACGGCGGTCCTGCCAGAGGAGGAGACCACCCCACTCCCAGAGGGGCCTAGTCCGAAGGGAACAGTACCCCTAGCCCAAGAGAAGGAGCCGGAGCATCTTGAGGTTGGCACGATGGTATTTTCGGAATCAGAAGGATCCCTTCCATCGAGCCAGAGAGAAAGGGGAGAATGATTGCGAACTTGGCTGTGAAGCGTTGTATTTTGATGTATATTGATTCCGCCGGAGAGACAGAAGTCGAAAAAGTATGGTGGGAAGTCCGCAAATAAAGTCCTCATGCCTTGCTTGGCACTATGATAAATGAAAGGGAAAAAGGAAATCCACAGAACAGATACATTTCGCTGTTAAAAGGAGAGGTATGAGATAAATAGCTGTGAACCGAATGGCCGGCATTGCCGCAGCAAAGGATGGCTTGGTGGAGTTTTTTGCCGTCCATTTTTGGCCATAGTCATAGCCACCGGCTAAGCTGGTGGTTATGACTTTTCTCGCATCACTTGGCCCCACAGCCCATAAACGGACAACCACCGTTCTAACGAAAGTCTTTCATTGCTAGTATTCCGCTGTTAGCAGCTCGTTTCGCTCGATGCTTGAAGCTAAAGCTTTTTTACAGAACTCCTCCACCGGCAGAGCCGGTGGTTTCCCTACCCCCAATGAGAACGCGTTGGTAGACCACAGATATTAGGGCGAATTGAATCTGGGCTCTGGGTGTGCCACAATACCCATGAAATTCACCGGGACTCGCTATGAGTCCCGGTGAATTTTCAGCATAGAGGGGAAAATTGCCAGTTCTCTCACCGACACTACCGGTGAGAGAACTGGCAAGGAAGGAACGCAATGAGCCGAGAGAAGTAAGCATTCAGTCTTTAAGCCACCGTCAGCTGATCCTGGAGTGGGGTCAGAGGATGATCAACTGCCGTCAGGGGGAATGCCCGTAAATCGGTGGTGCAATGAAAGTGGAGTGACCACCAAGACCTATTATGCCATACCATCACCGCCTTATGTGTCATTTTACTATACAACGGGCGGTAGTTTATAGTCCACTTGATGATATGCCGTTAAAATCGTCATAATCTAAAATATGTATCGTGAGAGGGATTTCCACCCAGGTTGGCGCCTCCAGGCCGGGCGCGCACTCCCACCTCCCAAAAAAATTTTTTCATTTTATAAAACCGGCGGCCCTGGTGCTGTTTCTTTATCCTTGGAAGCGATCTTCAGGCCCGGGAAGGCTGGGAAGAAAAAAGGAGGAAGCACAATGAAACATCAACCATTCCTGGCCGCGCTGCTGTGCGGCGTTGCCCTGCTGTCGGGGTGCGGCAGCATCAACAGCCCAATGGGTCCGTCGGCCCCCGGGGCCGCGGAGAGCCAGCCCCTGAGCGAGCTGGAGCAGATCACCCAACAGGTGGAGGCCTGGGAGGCCGCCGGCGCCTATGACGACGAGACCGCCTACCGGGACGCCCTGCTGCGGACGGTGGAGCTGGCCCGGGC
>DWWJ01000080.1 GCA_019119795.1 Candidatus Intestinimonas pullistercoris | reverse complement strand
GGTGCGCATCCCGGTGCCCGCCCCCACGGCGGACCAGCTGAGCACGCCGGCTCCCGTGAGCACGGCGGTCCAGACCCCGGCGGAGGCCCCGGCCCTGGTCCTCGATCCGCCCATGGCAGAGGCGGCCCCCGCTCCGGAGGGCCCGGAGGCGGGAACAGCCTCTCAGACGGGGAATTCTGAGCCCTCCCCCGCCGGAAGCCCGGCGGGGCGCGGCCCCGCCCTGGACCTGCCCCTGGCGCTGACGATAGTGTGGGGCCTAGGGACGGCGGCCTGTTTGGGCCGGTACATCCTGGGCTACCGCCGCTTCTCCCGGCTGGTGCGGCAGGGGGAGCGGGAGCCCTCCCCCGCCGCCCGGGAGGTCCACCGGCGGCTGGACCCGGCGGAGCGGACCGCCCTGGTGGTGAGCCCCGGGGCATCCGGCCCCCTGCTGCTGGGGGTGCTGCGGCCCACGGTGGTGCTGCCGGAGGGGGTGGAGGACCCCGGGCGGCTGGAGGACATCCTCCGCCACGAGCTCACCCACGCCCGGCGGCACGACCTCCTCTACAAGTGGTTCGCCGCGGCGGTGACCAGCCTCCACTGGTTCAACCCCCTGATGCTCCTGGTCCGGCGGGAGATCAGCCGGACCTGTGAGCTCGCCTGCGACGAGGCGGTGGTCCGGGGCCTGGACCCGGCCCTCCGGCGGCGGTACGGCGAGACCCTGCTCTCCCTGGCGGCGGAGCCCCCCAGGGGCCTGGGAGTGCTGGCCACCACCCTGTGCGAGGAAAAGGAACAGTTGAGGGAAAGGCTGGTGGGCATTGTGAAGCCGTGTAAGCGCGGGCCCGCCGCGGCGATCCTGTCGGCGGCCCTGGTCCTGCTCCTGGGGAGCTGCGCCCTGGTCTCGGGCACCGAGACCGCCTCCCCCGCCCCCACGGACAGCCCCGCCCCCGCAGGACTGCTGGAGGAGGCCGAGCTCTACGAAATCGGAGACGGCCTCACCCTGGCCATCCCCGCGGACCTGGCGGAGAACGTGCTGGTCCTGGAGCCAGGGGAGGGGGGCAGCGGCTTCCCCTCGGTCTACGAGAAGCAGAGCTATATCGACTCCATGGCCGACTCCGGCGGCCCCGCCGGGTTCCTCTTCACCATCGTGCGCTATGACCAGGTCCAGTACGAGCAGGAGTTTCTGGCCGCCAATGGCGGGTCCGGGGGCCTGGACTTCTTCGCCCGGGACGGGGAGTGGTACTACGGCTGGGCCACCGCCACCGACGTCCAGTTCTACCGCCACGGCGACGGAACGGTGGACACCCAGAGCCAGGACTGGCAGGAGTGGGAGGCGGTCTACGGACGGATGGACGACATCCGGGCCGACTTTGTCGCCCGGAACGGCCTGGAGCCCTACGACGATGAGGAGGTCTTCGGCCGGGCCTTCTTCTGGGAGGGGGAGCACCGCTACTTCCAGGTATGGACCCAGGGCTATGACCTCTCCCTGACCCTGCTCCTCTCCCAGCCCGCCACCCAGGGGGAGAGCGGCATCTGGTGCGTGGAGGCCGCCTTTGACAACAACTACGGGGGCTGGCAGTTCTGCTTCCCCCAGACGGATGTACCCTTAGCGGAGTACTACCAGGACCTCCAGACCCAGGCCGACGGCGGCCACCGGCCCGGGCTCCTGGACCCGGAGCAGGTGGTCCAGGACTGGTACCTCTCAGAATACGGCTATCTCTCCGTGCGGCCGGAGCTCCAGCCCCTGGAGGGGAGCCCCGCCGGGAACCTCTGGGGCACCCTGGTCCCAGTGCTGAGCCAGGTGGAGACCCTGGAGACCCTGGGCTACCTGAACGGGGCGGAGGTCCGCCCCATGGCCTGGGACCCGGAGACCTTCGCCTCCTCCATCCGCAGCCGCCTCTACCCCCTGGTGTGGGTCCAGGCCCAGGCCCCGGACACCCTGGAGGGGGAGGCGGTGCGCTGCACCGCCCCCGGCGGGGACAGCCTCCTCTTCCTGGAGGAGGGGGACCTGCTGCGGGTGGTCCGGGACGGGGCGGAGTCCTGGTACCGGCCCGCCTACGACTACCAGCGGAGGGCCTATGACCGGGCCTACGAACTCTGCCGGGAGACCGCCGCCCAGGCCAGCGGCCTCACCCAGGAGGACGTGGCCGCCGGGGAGGAGGCGGTCCGGGCCTGGCTGGCCTCCCAGAGCTGGAGCGGCGCCGCCCTGGAGGGGGAGCTGGTCTACGACCCCGTCTGGGCCCGGGAGCAGGCTGAGGTCTATCTGGAGCAGGGGTCCGGCCAGGGCTCCGGCCTGGGGCTGGAGAACGTGCTGGCCCTCTCCGGGGACCTGACCGACGGGAGCACCTGGATGTTCCTCCTGGTCCGGGAGGGTCCGGACCAGCCCTGGCGGGTGGCCGACTCCGGCCCCCACGGGAGGCTATTGGCCGGGGGATAAAAAAGCGAAAAGGACCGCCGCAACAGCGGCGGTCCTTTTCTGTCGTTCCAGGTCCGGCTCTGTCAGCCCTGGGATGGGGCATGCGCCTCCAGCGGGGCGATCTCCCGGACGGTGAGGACCTCCCCGGCCACGGAGAACCGGATGTCCCACCCGGCAAAGGCCATGCCGTAGACCCGCTCCGGGTCGCTCTGATAGGAGGGCCGGGGGTCCCGGGCCAGGACGCCCAGCAGGGCCTCCCGCTTGTCCGAAGGCAGCCGCTCCAGCAGGGCCTCCGGGCAGGAGACCTCCAGGAGCCCCCCGCCGTCCGGCCCGGCGAAGCCGGCGGAGGCCTCGGGGTGGCAGTCCCCATAGGGGAGGTAGGGCTTGATGTCCAGGATGGGAGTGCCGTCCATCAGGTCGGCCCCGGAGACCACCAGCACCGGACCCTCCGGGGTGTGGAGGTCCACCCCCTCCAGCCGCACGGAGGACAGGCCGATGGGGTTGGGCCGGAAGGGGGAGCGGGTGGCAAAGACCCCCATCCGGACGTTGCCCCCCAGCCGTGGGGGCCGCACCGTGGGGGACCAGCCCTCCCGGACCGAGGCCGAGAAGAGCCACAGCAGCCAAAGGTGGGAAAAGCCCTCCAGGCCCCGGAGGGCGGCGGGGTCCCGGTATTCCGGCTCAAAGACCACGGTGGCCCGGAGGGCCTCCACCAGGCCGCTCTGCCGGGGAATGCCGAATTTGGTGGGAAAGTCGCTGCGGATGCGGGCGACGCATTTCAAGGGGGGAAGCTCCATGGAGGGCACCTCACTTTTCCCGCCGGGGCGGGTGGCTTTTGACGGCGGGATATGTTATACTGGGTTAAAATCAAGGGAGGGAATTGGAATGACATCCATCTATTTCAGCCCCAAGGGCACCACCCAGGCCACAGCCCGGGCCATCACGTCCGCCTGGGAGGGGGTCACAGAGCGGGACCTCCTCACGGAGCCGCTGCGGGAGCCTGTGGTCATTCCCGCCGGGGAGCCGGTGCTGGTGGCCATGCCAGTGTATGCCGGACGCATCCCCGGCCTGTGCCGGGAGATGCTGGAGCGGTACTTACAGGGGAGCGGCGGGCCCGCCGTGGCGGTGGCGGTCTACGGCAACCGGGACTATGACGACGCCCTGGCGGAGCTCCAGGACCTGCTGGAGGCCAAGGGGTTCCGGGTGGTGGCGGCCGGGGCCTTTGTGGCCGAGCACTCCATCTTTACCCAGGTGGCGGCCGGCCGGCCCGACGAGCGGGACCGGGCGGCCATGGCCGGCTTCGGAACAGAGTGCCGGGAGCGGATCGCGGCCTTCCGGCCGGAGGGGGCCCACACCCCCATCGTGGTGAAGGGGAGCCACGACCTCCGGCCCGTCAAGGGCGTGCCCTTCCATCCGGCGTGCGGCCCGGCATGCACCAAATGCGGCCAGTGCGCCCGGCTCTGTCCGGCCGGGGCCATCCCCGCCGACGACCCCACGGTCACCGACGGGGAGAAGTGCATCTCCTGCGGGGCCTGCATCCGGGTCTGCCCCGTTCAGGCCCGGAGCTACCAGGGGGAGGCCTACGCCAAAACGGCGGCCGGCTTTGCCGTCAAGTGTGCGGCCCGGCGGGAGCCGGAGCTCTTCTTCTGAACAGCAGTCCCGGGGCGGGTGCGCCATGGCGCGGCCCGCCCCGGGACGATTTCTGGTTCAGGTGTCCTTGACCGTCAGTCCGGTGCCGGCGGCAAAGAAGCGGGCCCACTCCGGGGTGCGGTAGAAGACCAGCAGGCCCTGGACCCGGGCGTCGTCCACGGTGACGAACCGCTTGCGGAAGTCCCCGGCCTCCAGCGCCTGGTTCAGGAAGGCGAAGAGGTCCAGGTCCAGCCAGTTCCCCAGGGCGGCGGCGTCGTAGGCATAGGGGCGGCCCTGGAGGGTGAAGTGCACCCGCCGGACGGTGTCGGAGCCGGACGTGTCCTCCTCCTCCCGGACATCGGCCAGGACCACTTCCCCGCCGGTGAGGGCCTGGAGCCGGGAGAGCAGGTCCCGGTACATGGTGCCGGCCTCGGCCGCCTCGCTGTCCACGGCCAGGACCTGGGGGGAGCCCTCCCGGGCCAAATAGGTGAGAATGGCGGTGTAGGGCTCCCGCTCATAGGGCCCGGGGTCGGCCTGGAGGGCCTCCTCCTGGGCGGGAGAGACCGTCAGGTTCAGCCGCTTCAGGGTGTCCAGCTGCCGCTGGAGGGGGACGGCGGCGCGGTGGAGCTGGGAGGCCATCATACTGGCAAAATCGTCGAGATTCAAGCGTGCTCTCCTCCTTGTGAAAGATCGTCGCATCCATGATATCAGCCTCCGGCGCCGCCGTCAAGGGCGGGGAGCCTCTGGCGGCAGAAGGGGAGGTTTTCCTGGCAGTTTTCCGGCTTCTGTGATAAAATCAGGGGAAAGCGCGGAGTGGCGGAAGGGGCGCGGCCCGGAGTTCGGCCGGGAACAGCGGCCGGACTGCCTCTCCACAGAAAAGGGGTGCGGGATGCAGTACATAAGCCGTGATCAAACTCCGCTGGGCGGGGTCCTCCTGGCGGCGGACGAAACCGGCCTGACTGGGCTGTGGTTCGAGGGGCAGGAGTACTTTGCCCAGGGCCTGGACGGGGAGCACGAGGAGCGGGAGAGCCCGCTGCTGGCACAGGCCAAGGCGTGGCTGGCGGTCTATTTTTCGGGGAGAGAGCCGGAATTCGAGGTGCCGCTCCACCTTATGGGCACAGACTTTCAGAAGGAGGTGTGGGCCCTCCTCCGGGCCATCCCCTACGGGCAGACCACGACCTATGGGGCGCTCGCGGCCCGGCTGGCCGCCCAAAGGGGCCTGCCCCACCTGTCCCCCCAGGCCGTGGGCGGCGCGGTGGGACACAACAAGGTCTCCATTCTGGTCCCGTGCCACCGGGTGGTGGGCGCCCACGGAAGCCTGACGGGCTACGCGGGGGGCATCGACAAAAAAAGAGCGCTGCTGGCGCTGGAAAAGGCGGACATGGCCGCCCGCTCCGCCCCAAAGCGGGGGACGGCGCTGTAGCGGCAAAAGAAAGGGTCCGGAAGCATCGGGAATGGATGCTTCCGGACCCTGTTTTTCCGTTGTCAGAAACCGGAGGGAGCTCCGGCCTCCTGTGGGATCTGTTTACCGGGGGTTCTTGATGGCGGCCTGTCCGGCTGACCACCTGCAAGGGCTTCTTTTTGCAGGGAATTTGTACTCAAAATTTCGCTATTTTCTCCATTCTGCAAAGAAATAGAGGGGTTGTTTTTTCGGCCAGTAATTGTGCAGTCCATGGAGTAGCTAGAACCTGGCAATAGGTTAAGTTCCCACCGAAAATGTTCATTTGTGATTGGAATTACCCGGCTGATTACTTGATTCAATAGTTCCTCATCCAATTTCGGCTGTGTAAAATCAATCACACGCTCCAAAGTGTCTTTGATTTTATCAATATCAATGACATTCTGCTCTGGGGCGGAAATCGGCTCCTTTTGTTTTGCTTCAGCCATCTGGAGCTGCTGTGTAATAGTAGCCTTTTGCGCGGAAAATTCTTCTTTTGATAGCTCACCATCTGCCCGCATTTCAATTAGCTTTTGAAGGCGGTTTTTGAGTTTCTGAATTTCCTTGGTTAAATGTACTTGGTCCTGTCGTTCCGTTTGATATGTTTTCTTACTGCATTGATTCAGAATGTCACATGCCTCTAAAACTGCAGGCCTACGATCTGTCCACACACTTTCTAAGACTGTCTTTGCCATAAGTTCCAGTTTCCAGTCGCAGATAGATCGGATGCGGCAAGTATTCTCGTCGGCCAGATTGTTTTCCTCCATAAATTGAAGTGAAGCCCCATTCCTATGGCTATAGCACTGGTAGCCGTACACTTCTTTCCCATCACGTTTATTTGTTCTCCAGTGAAAGCGTTGGAAAGAACAGCCGCAGGAGCAGAGCAATTTTTTAGACCATAGATATTTTGATGGATTGCGGCCAAACTTACGCATTCCACCGCCCAACTGAGGCATGGATTTGACTTTGCTCTTCCGAATCTCTGCGCAGCGGTCCCAATCCTCTTCAGAAATAATCGCCGGAAAATCCCCCTTGACCAATATGTGCTGACTGTCGTCGTGGTTGACAATACGCCTGTGTTCCAGAAAATCCACCGTTACAGATTTGTTATAGCAAATATAGCCCTTATAGGTAGCGTTTTTTAGAATCCGGCCTACCTTGGGACAATCCCATTTTACTTCTCCTCTGCCATTTTTACAACCTCTTTTTGTCAGTTCATTGACAATCGCCTTTTCTCCAAAGCCATCTAAATACATGGAATAAATCAGCCGAATGATCTCCGCCTGCGGTTCATTGATTACGTAGGTACCGCCTACCCGGTCATAACCTATGATGTTCCCTGTACCGTACAAGACTCCCTTCTGGCGGCTGATAGCTTGCCCGGCCAACACCCGCTCAGAGATTTTTCGGCTCTCCTCTTGTGCAAGTGTGGCCATAATGGTGAGACGGAGCTCCCCATCGCCATCCATGGTCCAGATATTGTCCTCCACAAAGTACACTTCTACACCATATTTTTTCAATTCTCGAACAGCGACAAGAGTATCAACGGTATTCCGAGCAAATCGGCATACTTCACGAGTCACAATCAGGTCAAAAGCCCCCTGCTTTGCATCGGCCAACATTTTCATAAATGCCGGGCGCTTCTTAGCTTGAGTCCCTGTGATTCCCTCATCAATATAGCGGCCCATTACCGTCCAGTTCGGGTGATATTGAGCTTGATCCTCGTACCATTTCATTTGATTTCGGAGCGCTGCAAGCTGAGCTTCATGTTCCGTAGAGACGCGGCCATAAAAGACCATTTTCCTATGCCTATTCCGATCCAGTTGTATAAACATCGACTGCATATCAGTCACCTCCAATGCAAAGAATACTCTGCGATTGAAGATTTGTTAAGGATGCCACCCAGTATCTGCGATCCGAAGCGCGTCTTGATAAACGCTGCGTGGTATATCACCTTTTTCATATAAAACATGAATGAGGCAAACGGCCATATGATGATGGAAATGTCTCTTCTCCAATTAGGCACCTCCTGGAAAGGATAAAGCAGCCGCGCCGGTGTGGCGGTATCCGCATCATAATAGAAGGTAGTTCTCCGGCGCGGCTGATGTGTGGCGTATGGTAAGATGATCTCGCCGTATTTGACCACGCGCCCCGGCGACGGGGATATTGCAGGCCGCCCTTGGCAGGACTGTCATAGCTCCACAGCGCCGCTCTAAACGTGCGCCGCAGAGCTCCCCCTCTAATGTGGGAGGTCATTACGAAAGTTTCATTATGCACTCGCGTTGTCGTCGCGCCCGGTGTGCCACGCCGGGTCTAAGGACTGCGTAGATCGCTCGGCCAGCTCGTCTAATCACCTCCTCCAAGCTGGTGTCCTGGCGGCGCTCCTTATGTCGCTGTTCACGCGAGGTTGTGCCTGCAATACCGTGTATTCAATTTTCAATTTGCAGAGAAGCCGGCTAGGAAAGCACGGCCTTCACTAAACACAAAAAAAGGCTTGATTTTAGCCCCTATTCCCCCCACTTTCCTCAAAAATTTTTGCAAGTTTTTTTCTGCCGCGTGTAAGCGAGGTGGAAACACGGCGCTGACCAACCCCTTCCATCCTGGCAATCTCATGCTCACTCCTGCCCTCCAGGTAGTAGAGGCACAAGCGGCGGAACTGCTTTTCCGTTAAGCTATTTTTGATCCACAGCGCAAGGGTATCCCTGGCTGTATCCAGCTCCGTTGTATTGGCAGCCCCCAGAAGCAGTTCCTCCACAGAGGGGACACTGGGGACAGCCCAATCCTCCAGCGGAAGGCCGAGGTCATGATAGGCACGTCCAGCTTTTTCAGCGGCGTAGTAGTCCTGATCGGACCAGTCCTTCCACTGCTGGAATTCCTTATCGTTGGAAAAATCAGCACGGGTCAGGCGAATATGTACTTCGGTGACGCTTTTGCACACGATGGCGTCGGGGTCCTGTTTATTCAAAGCGTAGTCGCTCTTTCGGTCGTACATAAAAGCTCCTCCTTAGATGTCGATCATTTGTATGAGTATATCGACATCAGGAGGAGCTCGAATATTGTAAGGAGAGTGCTTATGTCCAAAATACTTTATAAAATCTATCCACTTTTTTATCAAAGTGGGACGTAAAAGAAAAAACACGCCTCCATTTCAATGTCCCTTTGGAAAGAAAAATCATGTGTAGATGGTCTTAAACCGCCTACATACTTTTTCTTGGTTGTAAAGTTATAATGTATCTGCCGGATTTCCTATTAGATTAAAAAGCAGTCTAATCAATAGTCTTTGTTTCTAACTATATATTGTCCATATAAACAGAGGAGGCGCTCGACGCGCCTCCTCTGTTTATCCATTTATCAATAGGACACGATGATAGAATCTTTGACTGGAGATTCTACAATTCGTCCGCTTGAGTTGTAAACGTCTACACTGACCTCTACTTTATAGTCGTAGCCAGGAGCAACAAACCAAATTTCATCTATGGTCAAACGGCCACTGCCAGATGTATCCCAAGACTTTTCTTTACTCCAACTGTTTTTGCCTTCAGGGCTTTGCAGCAATTCCATAGTGACCTCTGCTGTGTAGCCAGAACGCACATTGACCATACTATAGCATGCAGCTAAACCACTCGACGAAATATCTAATTGAGCAGATAAAGTTGCTAAACCAACATACCTTGGCTGAACAGTCGCTGCTTGCAAAGGTGCGGCGCTTGCTGTAATAGAGCTTACAAGCAGGCTAAGGGCAAGTAAAAATGTGGTTACGGTTCGGGAATTTTTTCTTCTCATAGTTGATTCCTCCTTATTGTTCTGAGCACTCGCTCGTATAAGGAGACGCTTATCATATCAATATGCAACTTAAATTTATAAAATTTTATTTAAGTTCCAATTCAAGAACCATTTTGAGGAGTTCTTCTTTTGTAATTCCTTGGGCAAGAACGTCGACAAAACAGGTATGCTCCTCATCAAGCCATGCAATGTGGGACTCTTGATTTTTGTTGATAAAAAGTGCAGAGCTTCCATTGATATCTACATATTCGACATCGGCATTCTCGGTATCAATGCTAAATACGCCATTTTCTACGCCGCGATAATTCAAATAAATATCAATAAACTCACCGTTTTCCGATTCATAACGTGCCCAGGTTGAAAATCGGTCCCGATTTTCTTCTACAAGCTGATACCCCTCTGGTATCCATCCAACTGTAAAAGAGGATACCATGGACTCAGAACTTTCTGATGTACCCCGAAGGCTGAGCGTAGTATCTACATCCGACACCTCAATGAGCAAATTCAACGCATTGCGGCGCAGAGCAGGGGAGGCAGCTAAAGCGGCGCTGAACAGCATTGCCCCGACAAGGGCAACGACAGCTACACGGCGGAATGCGATATAGGTGGAATGACCAACTCGCTGGATTGTTTTCGATGTAAATCTGCGCTCGATCAATTTGCGACAATGGGTATCAATTTCCTCTGGAACCCTGGCACTTGGGTCATTTTTAATCCGCTCATTCTCTTCCAAGGCTTTTTGGCCTTCTATGACCGCAACCTCATCCATCAGAAGAGCGAACAGTGCCTCTTCATACTGTTCTTGTAATTGTTCTCTTCTGGTCATTTCTCACCCTTCTCCCGATATGCTTCAATTTCCTTGGCTGCCCGTCGGCGCGCGCGAGTTAGTTTCATGCGGATACTGGCAGGTTTGCAATTCAACTGTTTAGCAAGTTCTTGATCGCTGTAGCCCAGTATGTATCTGCCCTCCAGCAAAAGTTTATCGCCTGGTGAAAGTACGGCCCATGCCGCTGCAAGGCACTCTCTGCGTGATTCTACGTCAAGCCACAGATCTATCGGATGGGTGGATACCTCTAATTCTGGAGCGGTATCGTCGTCCAAGCTCCTGAACTTGGCACGCTCCGATCCCCGGTGCCGAAGAAAATTGATAGCAGTATTTCTGATACAAGCTGCCACGTACCCAGCTAAAATGTAAGATTCCATTTTCCGCAAAAGAGGAATCCTTTCAATCAGCTTTGTGATTCCATCTTGTACGATCTCATTACAGTCATCCATGCTGTCAGCATATCTGTGTGCTGTCGAAAACATTAGCCCACGGTATTCCTCATACACAGCGACCATAAAAGCGCGGTCATCCGGCTCAGGAACCATGGAGCAAATAAATGATATCATATGTTTCGCTCCAAAGAAATCACCCTTTTTATAGGAGACAATCAATCTCCCTTCTTGCAACAAGCGATTTTTTAAAATTTCCTACCGAACTCTTGTATATCACAATTATATATTTAGATTTACAATAAATTTATTAAATTATATCA
>DWWJ01000079.1 GCA_019119795.1 Candidatus Intestinimonas pullistercoris | reverse complement strand
AAAGAGGTGGTCGCGTGCAGTTTGACAATCGGGCGGTGGGGCAGGCCATCCGTCTGCTGCGAAAGGAAAAGGGCCTTTCCCAGGATGTCCTGAGCGGCCTGGCCGGCATCGCGCGCACCCACCTGACCATGATCGAAAATGGGACCAAGCAGGCCAACTTTGAAACCATCTGGAAGCTGGCCTCGGCCCTGGGCCTCCGCCCCAGTGAGCTGGTGGCCAAAATCGAGGCCGTGATCGAGGGGAAGGGATAGCGGAAGCTCCGCGGTCCCTTCCCTTTTCCCTGCCCGCCGGGATCATTTCCGTTGCGCCCCGGGCCGGGCCGTGGTACAATGGAGGGGAATCCAAATATAGGAGCGATCTCATGCTGTATGCCCTGCTCGTGGCGGTCCTGGTGGCCGCCGACCAGATCGTCAAATACCTGGTCCGGACCTATATCCCCCTGGGGACCTCGGTGCCCTTCCTGCCCGGGCTGGTGGAGCTCACCCACTGGCAGAATACCGGCGCTGCCTTTTCCATCCTCTCGGACCACACCTGGCTGCTGACCCTGGTCTCCGCCGTGGTGGCGGTGGTCATCGCCGTGGTCCTGCTCAAGCGGGTCTTCCGCCACCCCTTTGGGGTGGCCAGCCTGTCGGTGGTGCTGGCCGGCGCCATCGGCAACCTCATTGACCGGGCCCTCTTCGGCTCGGTCACCGATATGTTCAACCTGCTCTTCATGCGCTTTGCCGTCTTCAACGTGGCCGACATCTGTGTGGTCTGCGGCGGCATCGCCTTCTGCGTCTACTTCCTGTTCCTCTACGACAAGGAAAAGAAGGAGGAGCCCCATGACTCCCATCCTGCTGAGGGCTGACCAGGAGGGGGAGCGGCTGGACCAGTTCCTCTCCCGCTCGGTGGAGGGCCTCACCCGCTCGGCGGCCCAGCGGCTGCTGGAGGAGGGGGCGGTGACGGTGAACGGCCGGGGCGCGAAGAAAAACACCCGCACCGCCCCTGGCGACGCCGTGGCCCTCTCCCTCCCCGACCCGGAGCCGGTGGACATCCTCCCCCAGGACATCCCCCTGGACGTGGTCTACGAGGACGACGACGTCATTGTGGTGAACAAGCCGGTGGGCATGGTGGTCCACCCCGCCCCCGGCCACCCCGACGGCACCCTGGTCAACGCCCTCCTCTTCCACTGCGGGGACAGCCTCTCGGGCATCAACGGGGCGCTGCGGCCGGGCATCGTCCACCGCATCGACCGGGACACCTCGGGGCTCCTCATCGCCGCCAAGCACGACGCCGCCCACCTGGCCCTGGCGGAGCAGCTCCAGGACCACTCCCTCTACCGGGAGTACGAGGCGGTATGCGTGGGGGCCCTCCGGGAGGAGGCCGGCACCGTAGACGCCCCCATCGGCCGCCACCCGGTGGACCGGAAAAAGATGGCCATAGACCGGGCCCACGGCCGCCCGGCGGTGACCCACTGGGCCGTTCTGGGCCGCTATCCCGGCCATACCCACATCCAGTGCCGGCTGGAGACCGGCCGCACCCACCAGATCCGGGTCCACCTGGCCTCCATCGGCCATCCCCTGCTGGGGGACACGGTGTACGGGGCCAAAAAGCCGGTGCCCGGTCTGGCGGGCCAGTGCCTCCACGCCCGGCGGCTCTCCTTCCTCCACCCCCGCACTGGGGAGCGCCTGACGGTGGAGTGTCCCCTGCCCGACTGGTTCACCGCCATCCTCCGGCGGCTGGGCGGAGGGGCGCCCCAGGCTTGACAAGCTCCCCCGGCCTGGGATAGAATGGGTCCATTCCCGCCCTCCGGGACCGGAGGGACCTTTTGAGATTACGAGAGATAAGGTGTGATTCCACATGGGCAAATTTGAGGGCGTCCTCCTGGCCAGCGACTTTGACGACACCCTGGTGAGCTCCGGCTGCGTCCTCTCTCCGGGCAACCGGGCGGCGCTGGAGTACTTTACCCGGGAGGGAGGGCGTTTTACCGTCTCCACCGGCCGGGCCAAGCGCACCTTTGCCCCCTATGTCTCCTCCCTGCCCATCAACGCCCCGGTGGTCCTCTCCAACGGGGCCGTCCTCTATGACTTCGCCGCCGGGCGGACCGTGGTGGACCTCCCCCTCCCCGCCACGGCGGCGGAGGACCTCTCGGCCCTGAGCCGGGAGATGCCCGGCCTGGGCATCGAGTGCTACCACGGGGACGACGTCTATATCCACCGGCCCAACGCCCACACCCAGCGGCACATGGAGAAGGTCAAGACCGACTGGACTCAGGCCGACCTGCTGGAGATGCCCACCCCCTGGAGCAAGGCCGTCCTCCAGGCCGACCACAGCCTCCTCCTCCAGGCCCAGGCCGCGGTCCGGGAGCGGTGGGGGGACCGGTATGAGGCCATCTTCTCCAACGCCGTCCTCCTGGAGTGCACCGCCAGGACCGCCAGCAAGGGGGGCATGGTGCTCAAGCTGGCCCAGCTTTTGGGGGTGGAGCGGAAGGACATCTACTGCGTGGGGGACAACCAGAACGACATCCCCATGCTGGCCGTCTCGGCCATCCCCTTCGCCCCGGCCAACTGCGCCCAGGAGGTGAAGGACTCCGGGGCCACCGTCCTCAAGTCCTGCGAAGAGGACTGCATCGCCCAGATCGTGGGCATTCTGGATATGCGCTATCCCTCCTGAGGGGGGACATCCACTGCCGGAGGCGGGACCCGCCTCCGGCAAAATTTTTTCGCAAAAGCCCCTTGACCTTGCCGCTGCGTCAAGGGCTACACTGGGTCTGTCAGGAGGGATGTCACCGTGGAATATACCGTCAAGGAGCTGGCCGACCTGGCCGGCGTCACCCCCAGGACCCTGCGCTGGTACGACCGGGAGGGCCTCCTCCATCCGGCCCGGCTCACCCCGGCGGGCTACCGGCTCTATGGCCCGGAGGAGGTGGACCGGCTCCAGCAGGTCCTCTTTTACCGGGAGCTGGGCCTGGGGCTCTCCGCCATCCGGAGCCTGCTGGACGACCCGGCCTACGACCGCCAGGCGGCGCTGCAGAGCCACCTGCGGGAGCTGGAGGCCCGCCGGGCCCGGCTGGACGCCCTGATCCTGACCGTCCAAAAGACCCTGCGCGATGAAAAAGGAGGGACCCGCATGTCCGACAGAGAAAAATTTGAGTGCTTTAAGTCCAGGCTCCTCCAGGAGCACGAAACCGCTTATGGGGCCGAGGTCCGGGCCCGGTACGGCGACCAGGAGGCCGACCGGGCTTACGCCCGGCTGTCCGCCCTCACCTGGGAGGAGTATCGCTCCTGGGAGGCCCTGGGGGACCGCATCCTGGCGGAGCTGGCCGCCGCTGTCCGGTCGGGGGCTGACCCCGCCGGGGCGGCGGGCGCCGCCCTGGCGGAGCTTCACCGGGAGTGGCTGGGCTTTTCCTGGGAGGTCTACACCCCCCAGGCCCACCGGGGCCTGGCCGCCCTCTACACCCAGGACCCCCGCTTCACCGCCTACTACGACCGGGAGGTCTCCGGCTGCGCCGCCTTCCTCCGGGCCGCGGTGGAGGCCCATATCCAGTGAGCTGGGAGCGCCCCCAAGGGCGCTCCTCAGCGTGTCGAAAAAAGAGAAAATTCGTTGGATGGGCAACGGGGGAAAAGTGTGAAAGGGGGGGCGGAGAGCCCCCCTTTCGCGTGCAGTCGGAAACTTTTTCGATGCAATCGAAAATGTTCTTCAGGCTGTCAAAAGAGCCAGACAGGCTTTTGGGGCAGCCTGGGGAGCGCCCCAAGGGCGCTCCTTTTTTGCGCGCGAAAAGGCCGGACCGCTCACGCGGTCCGGCCTTGCCGTTACAGGGGAAAAAGGGGAATCTGTCCTCAGCAGAGCTCATACCCGGCGGGGATGGCGTCGTCCAGCATCAGCAGGTGGAGCTTCTCGCCGCCGTCCTCCTCCTTGACGGCGGAGATGAGCATGCCGTTGGACTCCAGGCCCATCATCTTCCGGGGCTTGAGGTTGACGCAGGCCACCACGGTCTTGCCCACCAGGGTCTCGGGCTCATAGTACTCGTGGATGCCGGAGAGGATCTGCCGGGGGGCGCCCTCACCGCAGTCCAGGGAGAACTTCAGGAGCTTCTTGGACTTGGGCACCGCCTCGCAGGCGAGGACCTTGGCGGTGACGAACTTCACCTTGGCGAAGTCGTCGATGGTGATGAACTCCGGCTGGACGGGCTCCTGGGCGGCAGGGGCCTCCTGGGGAGCGGCGGCGGCCTGGGCCGCCTGTTCCATGGCTTCCAACTCCTTCAGCTCCTTTTCCATGTCGATGCGGGGGAAGAGGTTCTCCCCCTTGGTGGGCTGGGCGGTGTCGGGGAGGCTGCCCCACTCGGCGGCGCTCTCCCAGGTCTGGACCTCCGCCGGGGCCCCGATCTGGGCGAAGAGCTTCTCCATGCTCTCGGGCATGAAGGGGGTGAGGAGGATGCCGCAGATGCGGGTGGCCTCCAGCAGGTTATACATCACATGGGCCAGCCGGGGGCCGTTGGCCTCCAGGTCCTTGGCCAGGATCCAGGGCTTATTCTCGTCGATATACTTGTTGGCCCGCTGGATGAGCTTGAAGACCTCCTCCAGAGCCTTGTGGGGGGCCAGCCCGTCCATCATGGCCTCGTAGGTCTTCCGGAGGCCGGCGGCCTGGGCCACCAGCTCAAAATCGGGCTGGCGGGTGGGGTCCTCTGCCAGGATCGTGGTGGCGAAGCAGTTGTCCGCCCGGTTCCGTGTCTTCTCGGCCAGCTTTTTCTCTCCCGGGGTGGGCCCGCAGCCGGCGGGGAGCTTTCCGCCGAAATATTTGCCCACCATGGCGGTGGTGCGGCTGACCAGGTTGCCCAGGTCGTTGGCCAGGTCGGTGTTGATGGTCTGGATCAGGGCCTCGTTGGAGAAGCTGCCGTCGGTGCCGAAGGGGAAGGTCCGCATGAGGAAGAAGCGCAGGGCGTCCACCCCGAACTTTTCCGCCAGGATATAGGGGTCCACCACGTTGCCCTTGGACTTGGACATCTTGCCGCCGTCCAGCAGCAGCCAGCCGTGGCCGAAGACGTGCTTGGGCAGGGGCTCGCCCAGGCTCATGAGCATGGCGGGCCAGATGATGGCGTGGAAGCGGACGATCTCCTTGCCCACGATGTGGACGTCGGCGGGCCAATAGTGCCCGTAGTCGTGGTAGCGGTCGTTCTCATAGCCCAGGGCGGTGATGTAGTTGGACAGGGCGTCCACCCACACATACACCACATGGCCGGGGTCGAAGTCCACCGGGACGCCCCAGGTGAAGCTGGTCCGGGAGACGCACAGGTCCTCCAGGCCGGGGTCCAGGAAGTTCTTCACCATCTCGTTGACCCGGGACTGGGGCTGGAGGAAGTCGGTGTGCTCCAGCAGGTCCCGGATCTTGTCGGCGTACTTGGACAGGCGGAAAAAGTAGGCCTCCTCCTGGGCGTCGGTGACCTCCCGGCCGCAGTCGGGGCACTTGCCGTCCACCAGCTGGCTTTCGGTCCAGAAGGACTCGCAGGGGGTGCAGTACTTGCCCTGATAGGTGCCCTTGTAGATGTCCCCGTTTTCATACATCCGCTTAAAAATCTTCTGGATGGCGGAGACGTGGTAGTCGTCGGTGGTGCGGATGAAGCGGTCGTTGGAGATGTTCATCAGCTTCCACAGGTCCTTCACGCCCCGGGGGCCCTCCACGATGTTGTCCACGAACTGCTTGGGGGTGACGCCGGCCTCCTTGGCCTTGGTCTCGATCTTCTGGCCGTGCTCGTCGGTGCCGGTGAGGAACATCACGTCCTCCCCCCGGAGCCGGTGGTAGCGGGCGATGGTGTCGGTGGCCACGGTGCAGTAGGTGTGGCCGATGTGGAGCTTGTCCGAGGGGTAGTAGATGGGGGTGGTGAGATAAAATTTATCCTTCATCTGGGGTCTCCTCCTGATTCAAAGGTTTTTCTGTATGGGCCAGCCGTTTCCCGCCCGGCATTCGCGGCCCCAGGGGCCGGGCCAGATGGGCCAGCAGGACGTGGACAGAGCCGGCGAAATAGAGGAAATAGCCGACATAGAGCAGCAGCTCCGCTGGCGTGTGCCGGTCGGCCAGGGTGACCAGACAGAAATACATGGCCGCCAGGGAGAAAAAGGCGGCGGGAAAGCCCTTGGGCCGCTGGTAGCCGAAGCCGGCCAGGAAATAGCTCCCCAGCACCGCGGCCACCACGGCGAAGAGCTGGTAGACATAGTCCAGCACGATGGGGTCTCCGCTGTGGTCCAGGTAGGAGACGATGAGCCAGACGCAGGCGGTGTAGGCCGGTGTCAGGAGGCAGCCGCTGCGCTCCCCCTTTCCCTCCCCCTTGTAGTTGTTCTTCCCCAGGAGGAAGAGGGAGGCGGCGGAGGCCAGGGCCAGGATGGCCAGCAGGAGCTCCCGGCCCACCGAGAGCAGGAGCTGGAACAGGCCGGACAGGCCCAGTCCGGTCCCCGCCGAGGCGGCCAGGGACTCTGAGAGGACGCCTCCCGCCTGGGCCAGGAGCAGCACGCCGGAGCCCGCCATCAGAAAGGCTGCGGCCACCATCACCGTGAGATAGGGGGTGCTCCCGGCGGCCTGGAAGGCCTCGTCATAGCTCCCCTGGAAGCCCCGCCCGGTGCCCCGGCACAGCAGGACCAGGGCCAGGAGGACGGCCGCCGAGAAGCCGGCGAGGACCAGGGTAGCCGGGGCGCCGGCCACCGGCAGCCCGGTGTCCGCCTCAAAGGCGGAGGAGAGCTCCCACAGCCGCAGGGCCAGGCCCGCCAGCCCGCCCCCCAGGGCGAGGGCCGGGAGGAGAAATTCTTTTCGCATGTGCGCAAGACCTCTCTTGGATAAAATGGGAGGGGGCCCCTCCAGGTTACAGGTATCTTTTAGTATATCACAAATTCGGGTCCGTGTCAGCACGCCCCAGGAGATAGTCCAGGGAGACGTCGAAAAAATCCGCCAGGGCGACGAGTTTGACGATGCTCGGCTCATTCTTCCCCTGCTCATAGAGCTGATAGGTCCGAATCCCGACTCCAAGCTGTTCGGCCGTCTCCCGCTGCTTTTTTCCCCGGGCATTCCGCACTTCCCGGAGACGGACAGAAAATGGGACCATAGAATCCCCCTCTTGACAAGCGAATGATTCATTCGTATAATGGAGGCGTATCAAAGCTTCGTAATGGGGTGAGATGTTTGGAATCTGTGATACAGCTTTTGCAGGAGGCCAGCCGGCCGGAGGCGTGGACGCCGGAGGAACACGCGGCGGCGGAGGCCTTCTGGTCCTGCCGGGACAAATATGGAGCGCAGGCCGCCCCGGAGCTCCCAGAGGACCTCAGCCGGGCCCTCTGGGAGCTGGTGGACTTTTATGAGGCCCAGGACTTCGCCCGGGGCTTCCGGCTGGGCCTGGAGCTGGGGGCGGAGCTGTGGCGGGACGGAGGGGCTCAGGCCTCCTCCTGAGCCAGCCGCTCCAGGTACTCGTCGTAGGTCATCTTCCGGTCGATGAGCTTGCCCTCGGGGGTGAAGTCAAAGATGCGGTTGGCCACAGTCTGGATCATCTGGTGGTCGTGGGTGGAGAAGAGCACGTTGCACTTCACCGCCTCCAGGCCGTTGTTGACGGCGGCGATGGACTCCAGGTCCAGGTGGTTGGTGGGCTGGTCCAGCAGGAGCACGTTGGCCCCGGAGAGCATCATCCGGGAGAGCATGCACCGCACCTTCTCCCCGCCGGAGAGGACCTTCACCTGCTTGTAGACGTCGTCCCCGGAGAAGAGCATCCGGCCCAGGAAGCCCCGGAGATAGGCCTCGTGCTTGTCCTCGGAGAACTGGCGCAGCCACTCCACCAGGTTGTCGTCGTTGTCCTTGAAGTACTCGGTGTTGTCCTTGGGGAAGTAGGAGAAGGTGGCGGTCTGGCCCCACTTCACGCTGCCCTCGTCGGGCTCCCACTCCCCGGTGAGGATCTTGAAGAGGGCGGTGTGGGCGTTCTCGTTCTCCCCCACGAAGGCGATCTTGTCCCCGTGGCCCACGGTGAAGCTCACCTTGTCCAGGAGCTTCACCCCGTCCACCGTCTTGCTCAGGTCGGTGACGAAGAGGATGTCCTTGCCCACCTCCCGGTCGGGGGAGAAGGACACCCAGGGGTAGCGCCGGGAGGAGGCGGGCATCTCCTGCACGGTGAGCTTGTCCAGCAGCTTCCGGCGGGCGGTGGCCTGCTTGCTCTTGGACTTGTTGGCGGAGAAGCGGGAGATGAACTCCTGGAGCTCCCGGATCTTCTCCTCGTTCTTCTTGTTCTGGTTCTTGATGAGCTGCTGCACCAGCTGGGAGGACTCGTACCAGAAGTCGTAGTTGCCCACGTACATCTTGATCTTGTTGTAGTCGATGTCCACGATGTGGGTGCAGATGGTGTTGAGGAAGTGCCGGTCGTGGCTGACCACGATGACGGTGCCCTCAAAGTCCAGCAGGAAGTCCTCCAGCCAGTTCACCGCGTTGATGTCCAGGTTGTTGGTGGGCTCGTCCATCATCAGGATGTCGGGATTGCCGAAGAGGGCCTGGGCCAGCAGGACCTTCACCTTCAGCCGGCCGTCCACGTGCTCCATCAGGTCCTGGTGCATGGACACGGGGATGCCCAGGCCCTGGAGGATGCGGCTGGCGTCGGACTCCGACTCCCAGCCCCCCAGCTCGGCGTATTCCTCCTCCAGCTCGCAGGCCCGGATGCCGTCTTCCTCGGTCATCTCCTCCTTGGCGTAGAGGGCCTCCTTCTCCTTGCCGATGTCATAGAGGCGCTGGTTGCCCATGATCACCGTGTCCATGACGGTGTAGGCGTCGTAGGCGTTCTGGTCCTGCTTGAGCACCGACATCCGGGTCTTGGGCAGGATGGACACCTCGCCGGAGGTGGGCTCCAGCTCGCCGGAGAGGATCTTCAGGAAGGTGGACTTGCCCGCGCCGTTGGCGCCGATGATGCCGTAGCAGTTCCCCTTGACGAACTGCAGGTCCACATGGGAAAAAAGGGGCTGGCCGCTGTAGGAGAGGCTCAGGTCGGATACTGTGATCATACGTCACTCCTCATATCAGATCAGAAATCATAGAGCGCCCGGGATCGGGCACTGCAAACGCCTGACTAGTATATCAAACTCCCGCTGAAAAGAAAAGGAGCAAAAGGGCCAAAGATCGGCGATCTTCTCTTGACGGCGGTGGCGATCCCTGCTATCATGGGCGGCACAGACACCACAGACGGCAGAAAGGAGCGCGGGACATGCCTTTCCTGCACCAGTTCCTGGAGGCGGTCACCGGACTGGCCATCCAGATCTTCGAGCTCATGGGAGTAGCGGTCATCATCTGCTCGGGCCTGAGCGGCATCTACCACTATATCCGCAGGGATCCGCAGACCCGGCTCAAGCTGGCCAAAGGCATGGCCATGGGCCTGGAGTTCAAGCTGGGGAGCGAGATCCTGCGCACCGTGGTGGTCCGGGACCTGAGCGAGATCGCCATCGTGGGGGCCATCATCCTCCTCCGGGCCGCCCTCACCTTCCTCATCCACTGGGAGATCAAAAACGAGGAGGCGGACCTGGAGGCGGATCTGGACCGCCGGCCGGGCGAGCGATAGGAGCGACACATGGACGGCACAGCCCCCGGGGCCCGCAGGGCCCCGGGGGCTGTGCCGTCCTCTCGGGCTACCGGGCGCATCGACCCGCCCGCCGCCGGAGGATCTCGTCCAACAGGCGGTGGGCGGCCTCCTCCTTGGACAGGAGGGGCAGTTCCAGCACATCGGTGGGAGAGATGAGGGTGAGCCGGTTGGTGGCTGTACCGAACCCGGCGCCCGCCTCTTTCAGGCTGTTGGCGGCGATCAGGTCCAGGCGCTTCTTCTCCAGCTTCTTCCGGGAGTTGTCCACCAGGTCCCGGGTCTCCATGGAGAAGCCGCAGAGGAACTGGCCCGGCACCCTGTGCTCTCCCAGCCAGGCCAGGATGTCCCGGGTGCGGGACAGGGGGATGGTAAGGGCGGCGTCCCCCAGGTCCTCTTTCTTGAGTTTGTCCTCCGCCTGGTGCGCAGGGCGGTAGTCCGCCACAGCGGCGGCCTTGATGATGATATCCTGCTCAGGGGCGCGGGCGGTGACGGCCTCGAACATGTCCTGAGCGGACACCACATCGACCATCTCCAGATAGGCCGGTCTTTTGAGGGATGTGGGACCGGATACCAGGGTGACCTGCGCCCCACGGGCGGCGGCGGCCCGGGCGATCGCATACCCCATCTTGCCTGTGGAGTGGTTGGTGAGATAGCGCACCGGGTCCAGAGCCTCCTGGGTGGGCCCGGCGGTGACCAGGACCCGCAGCCCATCCATGTCCCTCTCGTGAGAGATGGCATGGAGCACGGTCTCCAGCAGATCTTCCGGCTCCGGCATCTTGCCTTTTCCCACTGCGCCGCAGGCCAGACGGCCGCTGGCGGGCTCCACGATCTCCCAGCCGTACCGCCGCAGGGCGGCCAGATTGTCCTGGGTGACCGGGTTCTCATACATCCGGGTGTTCATGGCGGGAGACGCGATCTTGGGGCAGTCACAGGCCAGCACGGTGGTGGTCAGCATGTCATCGGCCAGGCCGTGGGCCAGCTTGGCCAGCACATTGGCCGTGGCGGGGGCCACCAGCACCAGGTCCGCCTGGTCCGCCAGGGAGATGTGCTCCACCTGGAAGGGATAGTTGCGGTCGAAGGTGTCCACCGATACCCGGTTCCCGGTCAGGGACTCAAAGGTGTGGGGGCCCACGAACTCGGTGGCGTTCCTGGTCATGAGCACCTGGACGCAGGCGCCCTGCTTCACCAGCGCAGAGGCCAGGGCGGCGGCCTTGTAGCAGGCGATGCCTCCTGTGACACACAGGAGGATGGTCTTTCCATTCAACATGGGAAACGTCCTCTCTTCAGATTTCCACCATTATAGCAGAGCCGGAGGAGGTTTTCCAGATTCCCATTGTTTTTTATGGACCTGTCCCGTATAATAGCCCTGTGTCTCGCGTCCTGAGTCCGCTGTACTCCCGCTGGGAGACGGCAGGTCTCTGCCGGACGGGAGGCCGCCCATATCATGCGCTGTATCCCGTGCAGGGCGGGGCCCGGAGCGCCCGGATCCCCCGACCGCCGGACACGCCCCGGAACGGGAACGGCAGCTAGAGGTGATGTCATCATGAAAACGGTATCCGCACAGTCCCAACGGCGCACGCAGGTGCGCAGCCTGACCCTCCTGGCGATGTTCACTGCCATCTTGTTCCTGCTGGCCTTCACTCCCATCGGGATGATAGACCTTCCCATCATCAAGGCCACAGTGCTCCACGTCCCGGTCATCATCGGCTCCCTCCTGCTGGGGCCGAAGAAAGGGGCCTTCCTGGGCGGGATGTTCGGCCTGACCAGCCTGGTGAAGAACACGCTGGCCCCCGGGCTCTCCTCCTTCGCCTTCACGCCGCTGATCCCGGTCCCCGGCCTGGACCGGGGCAGCCCTTGGGCGCTGGTGGTGTGTTTCGTGCCCCGCATCTTGGTGGGCGTCACCCCCTGGCTGGTATACGCTCTGTTCCGGCGGCTCTTCCGGCGGCGGGGCGGTCTCCGGGCGGGGGGCATGGTCCTGGCCGCTGTGGCGGGCGCGGCCACCAACACCGGACTGGTGATGGGACTGATCGCCGTGGTGTTCCGTGACGCCTACGCCGCCGCACAGGGGATCCCGGTGGAAGCGGTGCTGGGCTTCGTGCTGGGCATCGTCGTGGCCAACGGCGTACCGGAGGCCATCGTGGCGGCGATCCTCGTCCCTGCTGTATGCGTACCGATCGGCAGGGCGCTGGGACTGGAGGAGGCCGGAGACGGCGCTGCTCGGCTGCCCATGATGTGATGCCATACAGGTCCGCCCCATCCGCCAGAGAGGGCGGGGAGGCCGCGCGGTTTTTCCGCGCCGGCCCCGCTCCGGGGGACATGGGGGAGGGGGCGGACTGATGTATAAAAAGGAACATGTAAAACAAAAAACTCTTGAGACCGTGCGGTCTCAAGAGTTTTTTGTGGTGGAGACAACAGAACTCGAATCTGTGACCTCTCGCGTGTGAGGCGAGCGCTCTACCAGCTGAGCTATGCCTCCATGTTTGGGGACGTTGGTGACGCGTACGGGAATCGAACCCGTGTTACCGCCGTGAAAGGGCGGTGTCTTAGCCGCTTGACCAACGCGCCATGGGGATATAGAGGGATGCCCTATATCTCTTGGTGCAGCTGAAGCTGCATGGTAGCGGCACCTGGATTTGAACCGGGGACACTACGGGTATGAACCGTATGCTCTAGCCAACTGAGCTATGCCGCCGAAGAGGCCCCTTCAACAGGGCGAGATTCAGTATACCTGATAAAGGGGGATTTGTCAACAGCTTTTTTCTATTTTTTCGAAAAAGATCGCCGGGGGCCTCACTCGATCTTGTAGCCCACGCCCCACACGGTCTTGATGAACCGGGGGTTCCTGGAGGGCTCCCCCATCTTCTCCCGCAGGCGGCGGATGTGGACCATGACCGTGTTGTTCCGGTCCAGGTACTTCTCCCCCCACACGGTCTCGAAGAGCCGCTCGGCGGAGATGACCTGCCCCCGGTTCTCGCAGAGCATCCACAGGATGTCGAACTCGATGGGGGTGAGGCTCAGCTCCCGGTCGTAGAGGGTGCACTGGTGGGTGGCCCGGTCGATCACCAGGCCGTTGAAGTCGATGACCTCCCCGGCGGACTGCTTGTCCGGGGCGTTGTAGCGGATGTAGCGGCGGAGCTGGGCCTTCACCCGGGCGGTGAGCTCCAGGGGGTTGAAGGGCTTGGTGAGATAGTCGTCCGCCCCGATGGTGAGCCCGGCGATCTTGTCCATGTCCGCGCTCTTGGCGGTGAGCATGATGACGGGGAAGTGGTGCTCCTTCCGGATCTCTCCGCACAGGGTGAGCCCTGAGATGTCGGGCAGCATCACGTCCAGCACCGCCAGATCCACCGGCTGCTCCCGCAGGAGCGCAAGGGCCTCGGTGCCGCTGCCGCAGGTATAGACGGTGAAGCCCTCGCTGCGGAGATACACCGCCACCAGGTCGGCGATCTCGGGCTCGTCGTCCACCACAAGGATCTTCGCATCCACGGTCCATCCCTCCTCCTCCCCATTATAGGGGCCGGGGAGGGAGGCCGTCAAGGCATCTGGCGCGATCATAAGAAAAAGGTAATATCTGCAAAGCGGGCGGCGGCGCTCAGAAGATCCAGCGCAGGGCCACCGACAGCAGCAGGGCCGCGGCGGCGGGGAGCAGGTTCTCCAGCCGGAAGGGCTGGTCCAGCAGCCCCTTCACCAGCAGCACCACCGCCGCCAGCCGCAGCAGCCAGGGCAGCAGGGAGAGCAGGATCGCCAGGGGCAGGCCGATCAGCAGCAGCACCACGCACAGCACGGGGATGGCCGCCAGGCAGAAGAGGCTCAGGGTCAGCAGGGTCAGCATATCTCTCGTCTCCTTTTCGTTTCTTTCCAGGACATCTCGAGGATACCACGGCCCCCTTAAAAAGGGGGTGGAGAAAAGATCAAAAAAAGATTAAAATATGGGGCTCCCGAATATGCGCCGCAAAAATGGAAAGTGTACTTGACATTTTATGCGCCAGGTGCTATGCTGGTGCCATGGAAAGGAAGCTTTCCATCCGGAAGGGAGGGAGAGGTGTGAAGAACCGACTGGAGGCGCTCCGCAAGGCCCGGGGCATCCGGCAGGAGGAGCTGGCCGCGGCCCTGGAGGTCTCCCGGCAGACCATCGGGTCGCTGGAGAACGGGCGCTACAATCCCTCCATCCTGCTGGCCTTCAAGATCGCCCGGTATTTCGGCCTCGCCATCGAGGATATCTTCATCTATGAGGAGGGAACGTCGTGAAAAAGACTTCTATCCGCTGGCCCCTGGCGGTCACTCTGCTGGGCTGCGCCCTGTTCGCCGCCGGGGGGATCGGCCGGATGGCCTTCGACCTGGAGCTGCCCGCCTATGTGCTCCTGGCGGCGGGCTGCGCCCTCTTCGGGGGCGGGCTGGGGGACGTCCTCCGGCGGCTGGCCCTCCGAAGCGACCCGCAGCTGGCCAAGGAGGTGGCCATCGAGGAGGGGGACGAGCGGAACGTGTCCATCGCCAACGCCGCCAAGGCCAAGGCCTTCGACGCCATGCTGCTGGTATACCCGCCCCTGCTGCTGGTGCTGGCGCTGGCGGGAGTGGAGATCCTGCCCCTGCTGCTGGTGGCGGCGGCCTACCTCTTCACCGTCGGGGTGAGCATCTACTGGCAGGCCCGCTACCGCCGGGAGGGATGAAAAGAGCGCCCGCCCTCTGGAGAGAGATCCAGAGGGCGGGCGCTCTCGCTTTGCTGCGATCAGCCACGGGCGGCCAGCAGAGCCTTCTCCCGGCTGTGGCAGGTGAAGAGGAGGATCTGCCGGTCCCGGGAGAGCGCCTGGAGGAGCTCCAGGGCCAGGGCGGCCCGCCGGTCGTCGAAGTTGGCCAGGGTGTCGTCCAGCACCAGGGGGGCGGGGTCCTCCGCCGGGAGGGCCAGCTCGCACACCGCCAGGCGCACGGCCAGGTAGAGCTGGTCCACCGTGCCCTGGGACAGGGAGAGGGCCCGGTGGGGGAGGACGGCCCCCGCCTCCCGGGCGGAGGCGTCCAGCTCCCGGGTGAGGGAGACGGCGTCGTACTTCCCGCCGGTGAGGGCGGAGAAGAGCTCTCCCGCCCGCCGGTCCAGGGCGGGGGAGAAGCGGGCGCGGAGCTGCTCATTGGCCTGTCCCAGGACCTCCAGGGCGGCGGACAGGGCCCTGTGCTCCAGGCGGCGCTGTTCCAGCTGGGCCTCCAGCGCCTCCCGGCGGGCCTCCAGCTCCACCGGGTCCCCCAGGGCGGAGCGCTGTCCCTGGATGTGGGCCAGCTCCGCCTGGAGGCGGGAGAGCTCCCCGGACACGGCGGAGAGGGCGGCGGCGGTCTGCTGGGCCGTGTGGGGAGAGGGGGGCGGGGCGGTCTTGGGCGCCTCGCCCTGGGGGGCGGGGAGGGAGGCGGCCAGCTTCTCCGCCCCCTCCAGCCGGACCCGGGCGGTGGAGAGCCGCTCGTCGTAGGAGAGGGCACGGGACAGGGCGGCGGAGACCCCGAACTGGTCCCGCACCGTGGGGGCGAAGGGCCGGACGAAGTCCAGCAGCTGCCGCCACAGCGCCTCCCGCCGGGCAGTGAGGCCGGCGATGGAGCTCTCCACCGCCTCCGCCCCCCGGCGTGCCTCCTCCACGGACACCCACTTCTCCCGGTAGGCGTTGGCCCGGGCCAGGATGTCGTCGGGGTAGTCCGCCCCGTACCGCGCCAGGAGCTGGGCCCGCTCCCGGAGGCGGCGGCCCTTGGCCCGCCGGGCGGCGAGCAGGAAGCACGCCCCTCCCGCCGCCCCCAGGCCGGCGGCGGCCAGGAAGAGGAGCTGCCCGGAGAAGGCCGCCGCCCCGCCGAAGCACAGGGCGGCCAGGAGCAGGAGGGCGCCGCTCACCGTGGGGACGGCCTCCTTCCCCTTCTCCAGCTCCCGGGCCCGGGCGGCGTCGCCGCTGGCCTGCTGCCAGGCCTGGTCCGGCCCCATGTCGGGGAAGAGGGGGTCCTGGGCGGCCTCTTCCGCCCGGTCCACCGCCTCCCGGGCGGGGCCACGCTGGTTCTGGGCCTCCTTGATGTTGGCCTCCAGGGTCTTCAGGTAGGCCAGGTCCTCCTGGGCGGAGCGGAGGGCCTCCTTGGAGGGCAGGGGGCCCGCCTCTCCCTCCAGCCGCTCCACCTCCGCCCGGGCCTCGGCCAGACCGGCGGCGGCGGAGCGGTGCTGCTCCGCCTGGAACCAGAGCTGCCGGGCCCGCTGGGCGGCGTGCTCCGCCTCCAGGGACGCCTTGCGGCGCTCCAGCTCCTCCACCTGGACCTGGGCCTCCGCCGCCCGGCGGAGGGTGTGGGTGGTGAGGGAGAGCTGGCGCTCCACCTCCTCCAGCTCCCCCTCCAGCCTGGGGATGAGGCCGGTCTGGTTGTGCCTGCGGCGGTTGAGCCAGCCCCGGAGGGCCTTCTCCGCCTCGGTGTAGGAGACGGTCTCCTCCCCCGAGGACACCAGGGCGGCGATCCGGCGCTCCAGCTCCGGGTCCCCGTCCACGGCCGCCCCGGACTGGCCCACGAAGGCGCTGCGCTGGAACACCTCCCGGCTCACCCCCAGGAGGACCTGGCCGCAGTTCTCCCCGGTGAGGCCGGGCACCGGCTCGTTGGTGTCGGCGTACACCGCCTGGAACCCCCCAAAGGGGGAGGCCCCCTTGGGGGAGCGGCGGAGGATCAGGTCCCGCCCTCCCCAGGTGAGGAGCATCTCCCCCGCCATGGGGGAGCCGGACCAGGGCTGATAGCGGTTCTTCTCCGCCAGGGCGGTGCGGGTGTCCCGCTCCCGGGTGGGGATGCCGTAGAACATGGCCCGGAGGAAGGCGCACCAGGTGGACTTGCCCCCCTCGTTGGGGAGCTCCAGCACGTTGAGCCCCTCGCGGAGCTCCAGGACCTCCCCCTCCAGGCGGCCGAAGGTGGCGGTCATCTTCTTGATCTTCATGGCAGCGGCTCCTCTCTGTGCTCCAGGGCGGCAAGGCCGAAGCGCACCGCCAGCTCCAGGACCTCCCGCTCCTCCCCGCTCCCGGCCCCGGCCAGCCGCTCCCGCATAGAGCGGAGGAAGAGGCCGGTGAGGGTGTCCTCCTCCGCCCGGTCCCACAGGTCCCGGCGGATGGAGGTCCGGTCCCGGAGCTCCAGGTGGTAGCAGCGGGGGGCGGCCAGGGCGGTGAGGGCGGTCAGGTCCACCCCCTCCTCCCCGGTCTCTCCGGTGAGGATCACCCGCAGGATGTCCTTTTCGCACCCCTCCGGCAGGGCGGAGAGCAGGGCCTCCGCCGGGTCGCGGCCGGTGACGTCCGCCTCCAGCACCTGATAGCGCCGGGCGGCCAGGGGCAGGAACTGGGCCTCCGCCCCGCCGCCGGCGTCCAGCTCGATCCAGAGGCAGCCCTTGTCCCCGGTCTCGTCGAAGCCCCGGCCCTCGGGGCAGCCGGGATAGGCCCACCAGGTCTCCCCCTCCCGCTGGAGGCCGGAGCAGGCGTGCACATGGCCCAGGGCCAGGTAGCTGAGGCCCGAGGCGGCGATGTCCTCCCGGGGGATGGGGCAGTAGCGGCCCGCCCCGTCCACCTCCCCGTGGAGGACGCCGATCCGGTACCGGGGTCCCGGCTCTGCCTGGGATCCGGAGAGGGGACAGTCCTCCCGGGCGGGGCCGGTGAAGGCGGCCCCGTAGACGGCGCAGTCCAGGCTGGGCAGATCTACCCGCTCCAGGGCGGGGGAGGTGAAGATGTGGACGTTCTCCGGCCAGGTGAGGGCGGTGTAGGGGGACCGGACCCCGTAGAAGTCGTGGTTGCCCGGGGCGATGAACACGGGGCAGCCGGTCTGGCCCAGGCTGCGGCAGAGGGCCTGGGTGGTCTCGGCATAGGTGTCGGCGCTGTCGAACAGGTCGCCGGAGAGGACCAGCAGGTCCGCCCCCCGGCTCCGGGCCAGGCCGGTCAGGCGCTCGATCAGCTCCCGCTGTTCCTCCCGGCGCTGCCGGGCCTTCTCCGCGGGCAGAGAGGTGAAGGGGGCGTCCAGATGCAGGTCCGCCCCGTGGAGGATGTGCAGCATAGTGGCGGCAGGGCTCCTTTCGGTGGGAAGATCACTCGGCGATGTCCAGCCGGGTCACGGACAGGCAGCGGCGGGCGTCGGTGTCGATGGAGAACACCGCCCCCTCCAGCTTGCAGGGGCCGTCGGCGGGCTCGAACCGCATGGGGAGGCCCCCCAGGAAGCGGTTCATGGCCTGGGAGGGCCGCATCCCCAGCACGGACTGGGCGGGCCCGGTCATGCCCAGGTCGGTGAGGAAGCCGGTGCCCTTGGGCAGGACCTGCCCGTCGGCGGTGGGCACATGGGTGTGGGTGCCCCACAGGGCCTGGACCCGGCCGTCCAGATACCAGCCCAGGGCCCCCTTCTCACTGGTGGCCTCGGCGTGGAAATCCACCGCCCAGATGTCCGCGTCGTGGTGCCGGAGCAGCCGGTCGGCGGTGGTGAAGGGGTTGTCCGGGTTGGGGTCCATCTCGGTGCGGCCGATCAGGCTCAGCACCCCGATCCGCAGGCCACGGGGCCCCTCATACACCCCGATCCCCCGGCCGGGCACCCGGGAGGAGAAGTTGGCCGGGCGGAGGAGCCAGGGGGACTCGTCCATGATGTTGCGGATCTGGATGCGGTTCCAGGTGTGGTTGCCCAGGGTCACCACATCCGCCCCCGCGTCGTAGATGTCCTTGGCCTGCCGGGGCAGGATCCCCAGCCCGGAGGCGTTCTCCCCGTTGACCACGGTGAAATGGATGTCATGGAGCTTTTGCAGGGAGCGCAGGTGGCGGCACAGGAACTCCACGCCCTGCTCCCCCACCACGTCGCCCACGGCGAACAGATTCAAGATCATAGATTGCTCTCTCCCTTTTTCAAACCAGCATACGCTCTATTATACTGTCTGCGGGGCCGGGCCGCAAGTGCGCACCGGGCCGGGGGGCTTTTTTCGGCGCATCCCCTTGACAAACCGGGGGGAGAGGGTATAATAGGGCAGTAACTGTCATGACACCTATCACGACTTATGGGAGGGCAAGCCCATGGGACATATCAAGGACTTCCTGGCCAGGAAGGACATCGTCATCTCCGCCAAGCGCTACGGCATCGACGCCCTGGGGGCCATGGCCCAGGGGCTCTTCTGCTCCCTGCTGATCGGCACGATCCTCAAGACCCTGGGGCAGCAGACCGGGACAGCGCTGCTCACCGAGATCGGGGGCTATGCCTCCGCCATGGCCGGCCCTGCCATGGCCGCCGCCATCGGCTGGGCCCTGAACGCCCCGCCCCTGGTGCTCTTCTCCCTGGTGACGGTGGGCTGGGCCGCCAATGAGCTGGGAGGCGCGGGAGGGCCCCTGGCGGTGCTCTTCATCGCCATCCTGGCCGCAGAGGCGGGGAAAGCGGTGTCCAAGGAGACGAAGGTGGATATCCTGGTGACCCCTCTGGTCACCATCTGCGTGGGGGTGGGCCTGTCGGCCTGGTGGGCCCCCGCCATCGGAGCGGCTGCCTCCGCCGTGGGGGGCATCATCGAGTGGGCCACCGTGCTCCAGCCCTTCTGGATGGGGATCCTGGTGTCGGTGGTGGTGGGGATCGCCCTCACCCTGCCGATCTCCTCGGCGGCGATCTGTGCCGCCCTGGGCCTCACCGGCCTGGCCGGAGGGGCGGCGGTGGCCGGCTGCTGCGCCAATATGGTGGGCTTCGCCGTCCTCTCCTTCCGGGAGAACCGGTGGGGCGGCCTGGTGAGCCAGGGCCTGGGCACCTCCATGCTCCAGATGCCCAACATCGTCCGCGATCCCCGGATCTGGCTGCCCGCCATCCTCACCTCCGCAGTCACCGGGCCCCTGGCCACCTGCGTGTTCCACCTGGAGATGAACGACCCCGCCGGGGGCGTGGCCTCGGGCATGGGCACCTGCGGCCTGGTGGGCCAGATCGGGGTGTACAGCGGCTGGGTGGCCGACGTGGCCAGCGGAGCCAAGGCCGCCATCACCCCCTTCGACTGGGCGGGGCTGCTCCTCATCTCCTTCCTCCTGCCGGGGGCCCTCTGCTGGCTCTTCGGCCTGTTCTTCCGGCGCATCGGCTGGATCCGGGAGGGGGCCCTGAAGCTGGAGTGACGGGATGCCCGTCCAAACGCAAAAACGCTCCCGCGCCATGACGGCGCGGGAGCGTCAGCGTGTCAAAAAAGTCCATTTGGACTTTTTTGACACGCTGTCTGACATTTTGA
>DWWJ01000078.1 GCA_019119795.1 Candidatus Intestinimonas pullistercoris | reverse complement strand
GGCAAGGCTTTCGAGGGCCTGCTGAAGCGCTACTTCGGCTAAGATTTTGTTCCCTGGGAGGGTGGGCAGAGATGCCCACCCTCTTTTTTGTGGAAAAAAGGTGGAACTTCCGATCCGTGTTTTCCAGATGAAGATAAAAAAGTGGATTTTGAAAAAGTGGCAGATGTAGAAAAGAGGACGGTACTGCTGGTGTACCGTCCTCTCCCCTTTTATTGTTGCGTGAGCACCATAGAATAATCGCCGTTCTGGTCGATCAGAAGATACCTCGTTTCATCGTACTGGTAAGGGGTAAAATAATAATCTGCCGTTTTCTGCTCACCGTATGTATTTGTGTAGCTATGGGTGCAGACAACGCTGTCGCCGTCCATTCGCCACGCCTCATACATGGAGTATTCCGCTCCTTCGTATGTATAGCTGGCGTCTACCGTGCCGTCCCCATGAAATGTAATGGTGTGGGTTCCGTCCCCGTCTCCGCCGTAATTATTCCGCATGGAAAATGTCGCATCCGTCAACAGAGCTTCCATGGCATCGCCGCTCATAACCTCTAACCCGGAATCTGAGATGGTGTCCTGGAGGATTGTCCTGTCATAATAATTAAACCGCTGTAATCTCTCTTCAATCGTTGCATCGCGGATCGTGTCCTCCACGATTTCCGCTTCCCTGTAAATTCCGTCCGCATCTTTAATGGCTGAAATCGTGATTTCGTAAGGAAGCCCTGTGAATTGCTCATACCAGCTCAGATCCGTTCCCTCGGTGAAATAAACCACCTTTAGGAAGGGATCGCCATCCACTTCAAAATCCCACGCACCGCCGTAGCCGGTGCTGTCCTCTTTTTCGCCCTTCATCTTTCCCACAAGCTCAACCCTTTGATCGATGGTCGAATCAATACCGCTTTCCTCTATTCCCACTACCTGATAGGTTTCCGGATCGAGGATATAAGCCCCGGAGACCTTGTTGAATTTTTCGAAATCCTGGGAGGAATACATCTGATTCTCTGCTTCTGAAAAGGCTCCTGTCCCATAGGTGCGGACGGCAAAACCGTTTTCAATGCTGCTTACTGCTATAAAAAACTCATCCCGATTCATACCACCGAATCCATTTTCGGCGGAATAGTCAATGTCAAAGATATAACAATCGTCTGCTTCAACCGCATATAGGTTATTTACAATGAGGCTGTTCGGATTCTTGAGGACACTTTTCAGCTGGTCGATAGCATATTCAGCACATGACGCAATATCTGTATCATTGCTGTCTGTAGATACCTCCATAGAGTTATTGTCTCCGCTCCCGCCTCCACAGGCCGCCAACAAAAGGGCCAGAGACGCCGCCGTGAGCATGAGTGTCAGTCGTTTTTTCATTGTGCTCCCCTTTCTCCTACAGGACTAGATTAACCGATATTGGTTAATCTTATTATACATCGTTTTCGGTTAACATTCAAGTAGAAAGCGGGGCTTGAATGTTATGATTTCATATGATGGGCTGTGGAAGGTAATGAAGGAAAAAGGCATTTCGCAATATGCGCTGATCAAGAAATATAATGTCAGCCCTGGACAGATTACCAGACTAAAAAGAAATGAAAGTGTGAGTACCCATACGATAGAAATGTTTTGCCGCATTCTGAACTGCGAAGTCGGCGATATCATGAAATATATCAGGGATGAGGAAGGGTGACGGCAAGGCGCGGAGATCGCGCCTTGTTTTTTCCGCTGGGCCGCCCCTGCGAAGTGCAAGAGACGGGGGGCGGAAGCCTCTTGACCTTTCGGGGAGAATGAGGCATGATAATAAGGAGAATATTCCAAGCAAAAAGAAGGGAACCTATATGCATCCTTTGCGCCGGCTCTGGTGCCGGACATTTCAGGGGGTCTTCCGGCTGGCGCTGCCCGTCCTGCCCTACCGGAGCCCGGAACGCCTCCACGCGGTGGAGGACATCCCCGCCCTGTGCAGGGAGCGAGGCGTGGCCTCGGTCCTGCTGGTGACCGATGCCGGCATCCGGGGGGCGGGGCTCACGGAGCCCCTGGAGCGGGCCCTGGCCGAGGCAGGGGTGGCCTGCTGGGTCTATGACCGGACGGTGCCCAACCCCACCATTCAGAATGTGGAGGAGGCCCGGGCCCTCTACCTGGAGCACGGGGCCCAGGCCATCACCGCCTTTGGCGGGGGCTCCTCCATGGACTGCGCCAAGGCGGCGGGGGCCCGGGTGGCAAAGCCCCGGCAGAGCGTCCCCCAGATGCGGGGCCTGCTGAAGGTCCACCGCCGCCTCCCCCTCCTCATCGCGGTCCCCACCACCGCCGGGACGGGCAGCGAGACCACCCTGGCCGCCGTCATCACCGACAGCCAGGCCCACCACAAGTACCCCATCAACGACTTCAGCCTCATCCCCCGGTACGCGGTGCTGGACTACCGGGTGACCCTGGGGCTCCCGCCCCAGGTGACCGCCTCCACGGGCATGGACGCCCTGACCCACGCCGTGGAGGCCTACATCGGCCGCTCCACCACCGCGGAGACCCGGGCCATGGCCGAGCAGGCGGTGACCCTCATCCACCGCTGGCTCAAGACGGCCTATGACGACGGGCAGAACGCCGAGGCCCGCCGGGGGATGCTGGAGGCGGCCTACTGCGCGGGGGTGGCCTTTACCAAGTCCTATGTGGGCTATGTCCACGCCGTGGCCCACTCTCTGGGGGGACAGTACGGCACCCCCCACGGGCTGGCCAACGCGGTGCTGCTGCCCATCGTGCTGCGGATGTACGGCCCGGCCTGCCAGGAGAAGCTCTCCCGGCTGGCCCGGCGGTCCGGGGTGGCGCCGGAGGGCCTGGACGACCCGGCGGCGGCCCGGGCCTTTCTGGACTGGGTCCAGGAGATGAACGACTCCATGGGCCTGCCCAGGACCCTCCCGGAGATCCGGGAGGAGGACATCCCGGCCATGGCCGCCCACGCCGACCGGGAGGGGAACCCCCTCTACCCGGTGCCGGTGCTCATGGACCGGCGGGAGCTGGAGCAGATCTATTACGCGGTGAAAGGGTGAGCGAAATGGAGACAGAAGCGCGGATGCGGGGCATCCTGGAGGAGCAGCGGGCCTGGTTTAACGAGGGCAATACCCTGCCGGTGGCCGCCCGGCTGGAGGCCCTGGACCGGCTGGAGCGGGCCATCCTGCGGCACGAGCAGGACCTCTACCGGGCCCTGAAGGCCGACCTGGGGAAGTCCCAGATGGAGGCCTACATGTGCGAGGTGGGACTGACCCTCTCGGAGCTGCGGTATGTGCGGAAGCACACCCGTGCCTGGAGCCGGGACCGGCGGGTCCTCACCCCCCTGGCCCAGTTTCCCGCCAAGAGCTTCACCGTGCAGGAGCCCTACGGGGTGGTGCTGATCCTCTCCCCCTGGAACTATCCGGTGCTGCTGACCCTGGAGCCCCTGATCGGTGCCCTGGCGGCGGGAAACTGCTGCGTGGTCAAGCCCTCGGCCTACTCCCCGGCCACCTCGGCGGTCCTGGCGGAGCTGCTGCGGGAGGCCCTCCCCCCGGAGCATGTGGCAGTGGTGGAGGGCGGCCGGCAGGAGAACCAGGGCCTGCTGGCCCAGAAATTCGACTATATCTTCTTCACCGGCAGCGTCAGCGTGGGCCGGGAGGTCATGTCCAAGGCGGCGGTCCACCTGACTCCGGTGACCCTGGAGCTGGGGGGCAAGAGCCCCTGCATCATAGACGAGCGGGCCGACCTGACCCTGGCGGCCCGGCGGGTGGTCTTTGGAAAATACCTCAACTGCGGCCAGACCTGTGTGGCCCCGGACTACGTGTTGGCCCACCGGAAGGTCAAGGACGCCTTTGTGGAAAAGGTCCGGCAGGAGATCGTCCGCATGTACGGCTCGCATCCCCTGGAGAGCCCGGACTACGGGAAGATCATCAACCGGAAGCACTTTGACCGGCTGCTGGGCCTGCTGGACCGGGAGAAGCTGGTCTTCGGCGGGGAGAGCGACCCGGAGACCCTGCGCATCGCCCCGTCGGTGCTGGACGGCGTGACCCCGGAGGACCCGGTGATGGGGGAGGAGATCTTCGGCCCCATCCTGCCGGTGCTGACGGTGGGGTCCATGGAGGAGGCCCTGGCCTTTGTGAAGGCCCGGCCCAAGCCCCTGGCCCTCTACCTCTTTACCGCGGACAAGGCCCTGGAGCGGCGGTTCCTGGAGCGGGCCTCCTTCGGCGGCGGGTGCATCAACGACACCATCATCCACCTGGCCACCTCCCGGATGGGCTTCGGCGGCGTGGGAGAGAGCGGCATGGGGGCCTACCACGGCCGCAAGAGCTTCCAGACCTTCAGCCATGAGAAGAGCATCGTGAAAAAGTCCACCTGGCTGGACCTGCCCATGCGCTACCCCCCCTATACGAAGCAGAAGGAGGGCATGGTCCGGCGGTTCCTGAAGTGAGCGGAGGGAGCCTGCCCGGCGGGGCGGCGGCTTCCCGCCGGGGTGGCAAGGTCCAGTGATCCGATACAGCGGAGGCCCGGCCGGCATAGCTGGCCGGACCTCCGCTGCATCCTTTCTGCCGGAAGGAAAACGAGCGTCCGGCCCGCGGCGGCCTTCCCAAATAAAGATTCAGAAAAGAATCGGATTTTTCCAATTTCTTCTCCTTTTTATTCGACATTTTTCCAAACTGCTGATATAATATCGGTAGCTATTTATTCAGGTGCCGATCTGCCGGGAAAATGTTCAGGATACCACATCACGGGGACCCGGAGACAGGCGCGGTCAGAGAGAGGATCGGGGGGCGCCGGGGATGCATGATCCCGCGAAGGGGGCCCCGACGCAAAAGGAGACAGGGGGGAGCATGGATGCGGCCGGAAGAACTGGAAGAGCCGGAGGGAATGGAAGAGCAGGAGTATCCGGAAGGATTCAAAGAGGTGTTTGACACGCAGTACAAGCGGATCCTGGATTACGCCAAGATCCTTTTCGGGGACGCTCCCGGGACGGTGTCAGGCCGGACAGAGGACGCGGCCCAGGAGACCTTTCTGGTGCTCCTGTGCAACTGGGAAAAGTTTTGTGCCAGCCCGAACCCTGAGGGCTGGCTCACTTTTGTTTGCCGCAATGTCTGCCGGAATCTGAAGCGCGAGGACCAGAAATGGACCCGGAACCTGCGCTGGGTCGTCCACCAGCCCGTCCAGGGGGATCCCAACGGCATTTCCACCCTGGTGGAGCTGGAGGGCCTCATTCCGCCGGAAGATATGCGGCTCCTGGAGCGGATCTATCTGGAGGGCTGCTCCCACAAGGAGGTCGCCGACGAGCTGGGGCTGACCGCCTCCGGACTGAGCATGAAGCTCTCCCGCATCAAGGCGGCCTTTAAGAAGAAATACAAAGAATTTTTGTAAAATTTATTTTTTTGTGTGAACAAACGCCCCCGAGATGACATAGTTAAAATAGAGGGAGGCTCACGGGGATGTCATTGGAAAAAGAAAAAAAGACCTATCCGGGGCTGGACAAGCTCAGCACGGAAGAGCTGGAGAAGCTGCTCCGCCAGGATATCGAGGCGGACAGCGAAGAGGTCCCGGATATCGCGTACATTTCAGCGATCCTGGAGGTGATCCATGAGCGAAGGGCATTGGAAGCAGAGCAAGAGTCCGTGGATGTAGAGGCCGCGTGGCAGAATTTTCAGCAGTTTTACCGGGAGGACCCCCTCTCCCTGCAGAATGACAGCCCCCGGCCGGAGCCCTCTCCCCATCCCCGCAGGTCAGAGCAGAAAGCCAAGTCCAAAAAGCAGGGCGGCTGGCGCCGCCTGCTTCCCATTGCCGCCATCGTCGCAGTCCTGGTCTGCGGCTCCATGGCCGCGTCCGCGTTCGGGTTTGACCTCTTCGAGCTGTTCGCCGGGTGGAACTCGGAGCATTTCCAGTTTGTGTCCCCCTGGAGGACAGAGGAGG
>DWWJ01000077.1 GCA_019119795.1 Candidatus Intestinimonas pullistercoris | reverse complement strand
TTCACGATGGAGGGCACACCTTCACGGATCAAGGTGTTCTTTACCGGATCGATCTTGATTTCCGTCGTATCCGGCACCTGCTTGACGCACACAAGCATGTTCATTTCTGGTTTCCTCCTATTTCAGTTTTCGGGGCGGGGCAAAGCCCCTCCCCATGGCGTTTTTCAAGTTCCGACCCATGGAAATGGGTACACCTATCCAAAGCCATTTTTCCCAAGTATCATCATATACCGGGAAGCCTCGAATGTCAATCGAAAAAGTGTTCGCAATACCAACTTTGCATAAAAAACATATTGCAATTTCAATACACTTTGCCATTCCAGGCAAAGAAAATTTGTAAAAACTGGAATTTTTGCTTTTCTGAGCACGGCGGAAACTTTCTTCTTTACATTACTGATTTATCGTGGTAATATGTGAAAGTGTCGGAGGCAGCTCCGGCCCTATTTCATTCAAAAACGGAGGATGCATCACAATGAAGAAGAACCGCATTGCGGCGTCGGCTCTGGCGCTGTCTCTCTGCCTGGCTCTGGCCGCCTGCTCCGGCGGCGGTGCCGAGTCCCCCGCTCCCGAGAGCACTGCTCCCGCCGGGACCACGCCTGTGGAGACCACCCCCGCGGAGACCGCCTCTGCGGAGAGCGATCTGGCCTACGTCCGGGACAAGGGCACGCTGGTGGTGGGCATCACCGAGTTCGAGCCCATGGACTATCAGGATGCCGACGGCAACTGGATCGGCTTTGACGCCGACATGGCCAAGGCCTTTGGCGAGAGCCTGGGCGTGGATGTGGAATTCCAGATCATCGACTGGGACAACAAGATCTTTGAGCTGGAGGGCAAGACCATCGACGTGGTGTGGAACGGCATGACCCTCACCGATGAGGTTCTCTCCGCCATGGAGTGCTCCAACGCCTACTGCAACAACGCCCAGGTGGTGGTGGTCCCCGCCGATCAGGCCGACCAGTACCAGGACATCGACAGCCTGAGCGGCCTCACCTTCGCGGTGGAGTCCGGCTCCGCCGGCCAGCAGCAGGCGGAGGAGAACGGCTTTACTTACAATGAGGTCCTAGACCAGGCCACCGCCCTGCTGGAGGTCAGCTCCGGCACCTCCGACGCCGCCATCATCGACTCCCTCATGGCCGGCGCCATGGTGGGCGAGGGCACCAGCTATGATAACCTCACCTACACCGTCACCCTCAACGAGGAAGAGGGCGAGCAGTACGGCGTGGGCTTCCGGAAGGGCTCCGACCTGTGTGCCGCCCTCAACGAGTTCTTCGCCTCCAGCTACGCCGACGGCACCATGATGACCATTGCCGAGACCTACGGCGTCCAGGCGGCCATCATTCCCCAGTAACGGGAAAGGTTCGCCGCTGCCCGATCTATGAGAAAAGCAGAGGGCTCCCGCCCTCTGCTTTTCCCGGCTTTTATTCTCTTGAGACGAGGTGGGACGCGCCCATGTTCCTGACTGTCATCGGGGCCCTGAACGAGGGCTTCCTCCAGACCCTGCGGCTCTTCGCCGTCACCCTCCTGGGGGCCATCCCCCTGGGTCTGGTCATCTCCTTTGGCTCCATGAGCCGGTTTACTCCCCTGCGCTGGCTCTCCCGCACCGTGGTGTGGATCATCCGGGGCACCCCACTGATGCTCCAGCTCCTGGTGATCTTCTATGTCCCCGGCATGGTGCTGGAGAGCGGGAGCCCCTGGCCCGGCGGCGAATCGGGTCGCTTCCTGGCCTCGGCCATCGCCTTCATCATCAACTACGCCTGCTACTTCTCCGAGATCTACCGGGGCGGCATCCAGGGGGTCCCCACAGGCCAGCAGGAGGCCGGCCTGGTGCTCGGCATGACCAAGTCCCAGATCTTCTTCCGGGTCACCCTGCTCCAGATGATCAAGCGCATCGTCCCCCCCATGGCCAACGAGATCATCACCCTGGTGAAGGACACCTCCATTGCCCGCATCATCTCCCTCCAGGAGGTCATCTGGGCGGGCTACGCCTTCATGAAGGGCTCCCACGGCTATTCCGGCCTGTGGTGGCCCCTGCTCTTCACCGGGCTTTACTATCTGGTCTTCAACGGCGGGCTCACCCTGTTCTTCGCCTGGGTGGAGCGCAAGCTGGACTACTTCAAGTGAGGAGGCGCCACCATGCCCATTTTAGAGGTCCAAAACATTGAAAAGCACTTCGGCGCCACCCATGTGCTGGAGGACATCAGCTTTACCCTGGAGCAGGGCCAGGCCCTGGCCATCATCGGCTCCTCGGGCTCCGGTAAGACCACCCTCCTGCGGTGCCTCAACTTCCTGGAGACCCCGGACCAGGGCCGCATCCTGGTCAACGGGGAGACCCTCTTCGACGCCGGCGACCCCGCCACCCAGCGGGAGGCCGATGTGCGGAAAAAGCGGCTTCACTTCGGGCTGGTCTTCCAGTCCTTCAACCTCTTTCCCCAGTACACCGCCCTCCAGAACGTCACCCTGGCCCGGGAGCTCCTGGCCCAGGAGGCCCCGGACTACAAGGCCCGCCGGAAGGAGATCCACGCCCAGATCGAGGCCCAGGGCCGCTCCCTGCTGGAGCAGATGGGCCTGAGCGACCGGGCGGGGCACTACCCCCATCAGCTCTCCGGCGGGCAGCAGCAGCGGGTGGCCATCGCCCGGGCCCTGGCCCTGGAGCCGGACATCCTCTGCTTTGACGAGCCCACCTCCGCCCTGGACCCGGAGCTCACCGGGGAGGTCCTGCGGGTCATTCGGGGCCTGGCCGAGCGGCGGACCACCATGGTCATCGTCACCCATGAGATGGCCTTTGCCCGGGATGTGGCCGACCAGGTCATCTTCATGGACGGCGGCGTCATCGTGGAGCAGGGTTCCCCCGATCAGGTCATCGAACACCCCCGGGAGGAGCGCACCCGGCAGTTCCTCTCCCGGTACGCCCAGAAGTGAACCGAACCTTCCGAAACAAACAAACAGAGGGCGGCTGGAATCGGAGATTCCAGCCGCCCTCTGTTTGTGTCCCAGTGGGATTTAATAGCAGAGAATGATGGTGGCCACAAATTCGCTCCCGTCATAGGAGCCGGTGACCTCCACAGAATAGCCGCTGTCCAGCTCCCAGGCATCCATGGTCTCTCCCGTGCTGGCATTGAGGATGACCGTGGGGCTGTCGCTGCCGTGGCGGATCCGAACCGTGACCATCTCCTCCCCGCCGGTGTCGGTGACGGCCCGGAGGTAGAGATAATCCTCGCCGCTGTCCACATAGAGGACCGTGCCGGAGAGCTTGTTGCTGCTGTTGACGGCCTGCTGGACCTCAATGGCGGTGACGTGCTCCCCGTTCACGGCCAGACCCAGCTTGTAGCCCGGCCGCAGGTCGGAGAGGTTCACATCCCGGCCGTTCTGGGTCACGGAGACGCCGCTGCTGACAGAGTAGGAGACCTCCTCCCCGTCGGAGAGGGTCATCTCCAGGGTGTAGCCGCTGCTCTCCTGGATGATGCGGTCCACGGTGCCGGTGACGTTGACGCTCTGGGTGAGGGCGGTGATGCGGGTCACCTCTCCATTGCGGACAGTGACCTCCACCTCATCTCCGATGGAGAGCTTATCCACGCTGCTGTCCTCGTCGTCCCGCTCCACCGTGGGGGGATCGGAGAGGTCCACCTTGAAGCTCACCATGGTGTCGTCGTCCTGGGTGACCACGAAGGTGACGGTGGTGTCGGAGCCGGTACCAAAGACCCGGTCGGTGAGGATGCCCTCTGTGGTGGAGGAGCTGGGATAGGACTGGATCATGGTGACCTCGTCATCGTCATTGAGCTGGAGGGTGACGAAGTCGTTCCGGTCCAGGTTCCGCAGGCGGGTGGTCTCGTCCTCGTAGGTGATGACGACCGAGGAGAGCACGTCATACTCCGTGCGGCGGCCGCTGTTCAGGTGGTCCACGGTGATGGTCTCATCGTCGTCGTCCACCGCGCGGATGGTGCCCTGGACGTACTCGGTCTCGGTGTCCACCGAGACGGCGGTGATGGAGTTGTCGTCGTCCGAGAGCCGCAGGGAGACATAATTGCCCTCCATCCGGCTGCTGAGGCTGCCGCTCGCCCCGTCCACGGTGATGGTGGCGTCGGAGGGGATGGTATAGTTACGGGTGACCCCGTTGAAGCCGGTGAGCTGGATGGTGGAGTCCGAAGAGGCGCTGGCCCCCCGGGTGTAGCCCGCCAGCAGGCCCTCCTCCAGGTGGAAGCCGCCGGTGAACTGAATGGCCACCAGACGGCCCTGGTCGTCCAGCTTGCAGGTGGCGGTGGTGTAGTCGGCGGAGGCGTCCACAATGTCCCGGTCCCCCACCGTCTTGTTGTTGACCTGGACCTGGGTAAAGCGGTCCATGGTCAGCAGGCGGCCCTCACCGTCCACCGTGACGGCCACGTTGTAGCCGTCGATGCCGTTGATGTCGGCGGTGAAGGTCTCCAGGGAGTCGCTGACCCGGACGGCAAAGGGCGTGCCGTTGCGGTCCAGGCAGACCCGGGCGTGGCGGCCCGTTTTCAGGGCCGAGACGGAGCTCTCCATGTTGTTTTCATAGATGGTCACGTCGTCCGGGAGGGTGATGGAGGCCATGGTGGCCCCGGTGAGGTCGTTCTCCAGGGTCAGGCGGATGGTGCTCCCCGACTCTGTGGGCGTGGAGGCGATGACCCCCTGCTGGAAGTCGTAGTCGGTGTACTCCGGCAGGTCCGGAGAGGTCCCGTGGGACTGCATATAGGCCAGGGAACGGGTGAGCATGGTGGACATGACGGCCCGGTTGACATTGAGCTTGGGGCTGAAGTCGTTGAACTCGTCCCCCTCCACGATGCCGTAGATGTTCAGCAGATAGACCGAGGGACGGGCGTCCTGGTCGATGGAGGATGTGTCGTCAAAGCTCAGGGGATAGGAGGTCAGCCGCTCTGACATGGGGCCCAGCTGCATGGCCCGGACCAGGTAGACGGCCAGGTCCTCCTTGGCGATGGGCTCACTCAGGTCCCCGGAGCGGACCAGGCTCTGCAAATCGGAGGATGTGAGGATGCCGGTGGCCAGACAGATAGAAAATTCCTGGTAGAACCAGGACTGCTCCCCATCCAGGATGTCGTCCACCTCATCGTAGTAGTCCTGGGCGATGTCACTGATGGTCCCGGTGTCCAGGCCCACCGCCCGGGCGCAAAGGGCCAGGGCCTCGGCGGTGGTCAGCAGGTTCTCGGGCTTGAAGTTGCCGTCGTCGTAGCCCTTGAACATGCCCGCGGTGGTCATGGCCTCTATGTAGCTCTTGGCCCAGTGGTTCTGGATGTCCGGGAAGGTGGTGGAAGCCGCGGAAGCCGCCGGGGCGGACACCGTCAGCGCCAGGGCCACTCCCAGGGCGCCGGAGAGCAGTCGTTTCCATTTCATTGCAGCGCACCTCCATGCACAATGGCAGCCGGCCGGGCTTGGCCGACCATAGGTTATCACTTTCCAGTATAACGTCTCCCAGCCAAAAATGCAACCGAAAGTATGTCGTTTCCGGCCGAGAGAAATTTTTCCCGGCAGGAAGCCGACGCCATCGGGAAACAGCGCTGCCCACAGGCGGAAAGATATGGACTCCTCTCCCGTCCTGTGCTATCCTTGTTCCAAACGGGACCGAGTCTTCCATCGGGACCCGCCAAAGGGCATCCAGCAGACATCAACAATATTGGGAGGGACCGATATGCCGGCCTATTTCTCCATCCTGTTTGAGCTCAAGAAGGGCCCGGATGCTATCCGGAACTTTTGCGAAGCCCTGCTCCATTCCGGGCCCAGCTTCAAAAGCGGGTATTATGAATCACAAAATGATTCCTTTCAGGAAATCCTTGCATGGAATCAAAATAAGCTGAACGAAAATTTTCAGCTTGGTGCTGCGGAGCCCGCCTTCCATGATTACAAGCAGATGCAATTTTCCTATCTTGCCTTTTCAGAGGTCCGATGTTTCATCCTGAATGAGAGAGAATCGCCTGCCTTTCATTTTCATTTGATCGTTCCAGAGGACGATCTGTTGGAGTATGGAGAGGAAGCAGAGGGTGTCTGCTCCGTGCGCCGAAAAACAGAGCAGATGGAACAGCTGAAATCCGTTGCCAAAAAAATGTGGGGGAATACCGCCCTTCTGGCGATCCAAACCGGGTGGGAGGAGTCTGATTTTCCCCCTTCTGCGGAGGAGATCGCGGGCGGCGCCAGACCCCAGGCAGAGCCCTTTTGCGTCCTTCCTTCCGCTTTCTGCAGGCGGGAACCGGGCCTTGCCTATGAGCCGGTCGGGCGGACCGGCATGCTGATCGAGGATGTCACAAAGTGGGATATTTGAGTCAAAGGGCCGGGCCGCTTTGCGGCCCGGCCCTTCGTTGTTTTTAATCCCCGGCGGCGACGCTGTCGGCGTAGCGCACGTCGCTCATGGCGTCCCGGCCGTAGAAGTCGGCCCCGATGCGCCGGGCGTAGTCCTCGGTGAGCACCGCTCCGCCGGCCATGATCCGGCACCAGGGGGCCTGCTCCCGCAGGAGGCGGATGGTGGCCTCCATGCTCCCCACGGTGGTGGTCATCAGGGCCGAGAGGCCGCAGAGCTCCGCCCGCTCCCGGACCACCGCCTCGGCCACCGCCTCCGGGGAGACGTCCTTCCCCAGGTCAATGACCCGGTAGCCGTAGTTCTCCAGCAGGACCTTGACGATGTTCTTGCCGATGTCGTGGACATCCCCCTTTACGGTGGCCAGCACCACCTTGGCCTTCCCCGCCGGCAGGCCGCTCCCCTGGGCGCTCATGCGCTCCTTCAGGAGCTCGAAGACGGCCTTGGCGGCCTCGGCACTCATCAGGAGCTGGGGCAGGTAGAGCCGCCCCGCCTCGAAGGCGGCCCCCACCCGGTCCAGGGCGGGGATCAGGGCGGTGTCGATGATCTCCAGGGGGGCCTGCCGCTCCAGGGCGGCCCGGGCCGCCGCCACGGCGCTCTCCCGGAGGCCCTTCTCCACCGCCTGGGCCAGGTCCAGGTCCCCCGCCGGGACGGCAGGGGCCGCCGGAGCCGGCCCCTCCCCGGCCATGGCGCCGATGTAATCCTGGCAGTTGGGGTCCAGCCCGGCCAGGGCCCGGTAGGCCAGGAGGGCGTCGGTCATAGCCCGGGAGCCGGGGTTCAGGATGGCCGCCGAGAGCCCCTGCTGGAGGGCCAGCAGGAAAAAGGCGGCATTGATCTGCTCCCGGCGGGGCAGGCCGAAGGAGACGTTGGAGACCCCCAGGGAGGTCCTGCACCCCAGCTCGTCCCGAATGAGGGCCAGGGCCTCCAGGGTCACCTGGGCCGCCCCCTGGTCGGCGCTGATGGTCATGGCCAGGGGGTCGAAGATCAGGTCCTCCTTGGGGATGCCCCAGGCGGCGGCCTCTGCCACGATGCGCCGGGCCACCTCCAGCCGCCCCTGGGCCGTGGGGGGGATGCCGTCCTCGTCCAGGGTCAGGGCGATGGCTGTGCCGCCGTATTTTTTCAACAGGGGGAAGACGGCGGCCATGCTCTCGGCCTTGCCGCTCACCGAGTTCACCAGGGGCCGGCCGTTGTAGCAGCGCATGGCCCGCTCCATGGCCAGAGGGTCGTTGGTGTCGATCTGGAGGGGCAGGTCGGTGATGCCCTGGAGCTCCTCCACCGCCCGGGGCAGGAGGGCCGCCTCGTCGATCTCCGGCAGGCCCACGTTCACATCCAACACCTGGGCCCCCTTCTCCTGCTGCTCCACCGCCAGCCGGAGGACGTAGTCCATGTCCCCCGCCCGGAGGGCCTCCTTGAGCCGGGGCTTGCCGGTGGGGTTGATGCGCTCCCCGATGACCACGGGCTGCTCCCCAAAGACCACAGTCTTGGCGTAGGAGGAGACCCAGGTCCTTTTGTGGCTGGGCAGGGGGGCGGGGACGATGCCCCCGCAGGCGGCCCGGAGGGCCCGGATGTGCTCCGGGGTGGTGCCGCAACAGCCCCCCGCCAGCCAGAGCCCCTCCCGGGCCAGCTCCGCCATCACGGCGGCGAAGTCCCCGGGGCCCACGTTGTAGTGGGTGCAGCCGTCCACGCACTCCGGCAGCCCGGCGTTGGGCTGGAGGAAGAGGGGAAGGGAGGTCCAGGCCCGCAGCTCCGGCAGATAGGTCCGCATCTGCTCCGGGCCCAGGCCGCAGTTGAGGCCCAGGGCGTCCACCCCCAGGCCCTCCAGCAGGGCGGCAGCGGCGGGGATGTCCCCCCCGGTGAGGAGCCGCCCGCTCTGGTCCAGCACCAGGGAGACGAAGACGGGCAGGCCGCAGGACTCCCTGGCCGCCACCACGGCGGCCTTGACCTCATAGAGGTCACTCATGGTCTCGATGAGCACCAGGTCGGCCCCGGCCTGGGCTCCGGCCCGGATCTCCCGGGCGTAGGCCTCCACCGCCTCCTCAAAGGGCAGGTCCCCCATGGGCCGGAGGAGCCGGCCGGTGGGCCCCACGTCCAGGGCCACCCAGCCCCGTCCGGCGGCCTGGACGGCGGCCCGGGCCAGGGCCACTCCGGCGGCGGTGACCTCCTCCACGGAACGGCCGGAGAGCTTGACGCCGTTGGCGCCGAAGGTGTTGGTGGTGACGATGTCGGCCCCGGCGGCCAGATACTGGGCGTGGATGGCCTGGACGGCCTCCGGGCGCTCCAGGTTCCAGAGCTCCGGCTCATATCCCGCCGGCAGCCCGGCGGCCTGGAGCATGGTGCCCATGCCCCCGTCGAACAAGAGGAGCCGGCGGCCCAGCTCCGTGTGGATGTCCATGGTGTTTCCTCCTTCGTGATTTTGCGGCCTCCCCCTGGGAGGCGGCCCCTACTCCAGCCGGTAGGGGCAGGTGGTCCTGGGACAGCTCCCGCAGTCGCCGCAGCCGCCGGGGCGGGTGTACCGCCCGTCGGGGCTCAGGCCCACCACGGCGGTCACCGACTTGGCGGGGGTGAGCATCATGGCCCCGGTGGCGGTGAGACCGATGCGCTTGGGGGCCTCCAGAGCCTCCAGCAGGGCGCGCTGAAAGGTGATGGGAAAGTCCCCGTAGCCGGGGCTGAACCGGGGCCGGAGATAGAGCCCCTCCCCTGCCGCCTGCTCCCCGATCTCCCGGCAGCACTGGTCACAGTAGCGCTCCAGCAGGGAGGCGGCGCAGGCCTGGAGGATCACCGCCCGGCTCATGTCGGTGACGGCGGCCCGGCGCAGGAGCCGGTCGGTCTCCGCCCCCAGGGTGGCGGCAAAGAGGACGGCCCCCGTGCAGCCCTCCAGGTGCCGGCGCAGGTGGGCGCTTTCAATGTCCATGCCGGCGCAGGAGACCCGCCCCTCCCCCAGCTCCAGGGGGAAGGGCCGCCACACCCACCGGGGCCGGGCGGCGGCGGTGAGCTCCGCCCCGCAGGATCGCAGGCGCTCATCCAGGGCGGGGTCCGCCGGGCCTCCGTTCCGGCCGAGCCCCAGGTAGCGCCGGGCCTCGGCCCAGTCGATCTCAGCCATGGGGGCGCAGGATGTCCGAGAGGTTGTCCATGATCTTAGCGGCCACGTCGGGCTTGTTCATGGTGTAGATGTGGATGTGCTCCACCCCGTGGGCGATGAGGTCCAGGATCTGCTCGGTGGCGTAGGCGATGCCCGCCTGGCGCATGGCGGCGGGGTCGTCCCCGAAGCGGTCGGCGATGCCCTGGAGCCGGGGGGGCATGACGCTCCCCGAGAGCTGGCAGGAGCGGCGGATCTGCTGGACGTTGGTCACCGGCATGATGCCGGCCACGATGGGCACGGTGATGCCCCGGTCCAGGGCCCGGAAGAGGAAGCGGTAGAGCACGTCGTTGTCGAAGAACATCTGGGTGGTGAGGAAGTCGGCCCCGGCGTCCACCTTCTGCTTCAGGTGGTCCAGGTCGGTGGAGAAGTGGGGGCACTCCACATGGCCCTCGGGGTAGCAGGCGGCCCCGATGCACAGCTCCTCTCCCCCCTCCAGGCCCCGGATGTGGGCAATGAGCTCGCTGGCATAGCGGAAGTGCTCCGGGGTGGGGAAGGATGTGTCCTGGGGGATGTCCCCCCGGAGGGCCAGGATGCTCCCGATGCCGGCGGCCCGGAGCCGGGCCACCTGCTGGGTGACCTCCTCCCGGGTGGAGGAGACACAGGTCAGGTGGGCTAGGGCGGGGACGTGGTAGGCATCCTGGAGCCGGGCGGCCAGCTCCAGGGTCCGCTTGGAGGTGGAGCCCCCCGCGCCGTAGGTGACGCTGATGAAGTCGGGCCCCAGGGCGGCGGTGTCCCGGAGGACGTCCTCCACCCGGGCCAGGGCGGCGCCGGTCTTGGGTGGGAAGAGCTCACAGGAGACGGTGACCCGCCCCTTGGTGAGAATGTCGGAAATTTTCATGTCAGTTGGCTCCTTTGCTCAGGGTTTGTCTGAAACCGGGCGTGAGGGCCGTTTTCAAACCGGCCCTGGATGGACGGTATTGTATCACGGCGGCGGGCCGGGCGCAATGCGCCCCGGTAGAAAAAGGCGGGCGGCATCCGGAGGGATGCCGCCCGCACGGAGAGAAAGCATTGGTCAGCCCAGATAGGCCTTCTTCACATCCTCGTTGGCCAGGAGCTCCCGGCCGGTGCCGCGCATGGTGAGGCGGCCGGTCTCCAGCACATAGGCGGTGTTGGCCGTGTGGAGGGCCATGTTGGCGTTCTGCTCGATGAGCAGGATGGTGACGCCCTGGCGGTTGACCTCCTTGATGATGTCGAAGATGCCCTTCACCACCAGGGGGGCCAGGCCCAGGGAGGGCTCATCCATCATCATGAGCTTGGGGCGGGACATGAGGGCCCGGCCCACGGCCAGCATCTGCTGTTCGCCGCCGGAGAGGGTCCCCGCCGCCTGCCAGGAGCGCTCCTTGAGCCGGGGGAAGAGGTCGTAGATCCACTTGAGGTCATCCTCCAGGCTGTCCGTGCGGAGGTAGGCCCCGATCTTCAGGTTCTCCAGCACCGTGAGGTCTGGGAAGACGTGCCGCCCCTCGGGCACCAGGGTGATGCCCTTGGAGACGATGCGGTCCGGGGAGAGGCCGGTGATGTCCTCGGCCTGGAGATGGATGCGCCCCGACGCGGGCTTCACCAGCCCGGCGATGGTCCGCAGGGTGGTGGACTTGCCGGCGCCGTTGGCCCCGATGAGGGTGACGATCTCCCCCTCCGGCACCTCGAAGGAGATGCCCTTGACGGCCTCGATGCCGCCGTAGTTGACCCGCAGGTCGTCAATTTTCAGCATCGTCTGCCACCCCCAAATACGCGTCGATGACCCGCTGGTTGCTCTGCACCTCGGCGGGCGTGCCCTGGGCAATGAGCCTGCCGAAGTCCAGGACGTAGATGCGGTCGGAGATCTGCATGACCAGGTCCATATGGTGCTCGATCATGAAGACGGTCAGGTCGTACTCCTTCCGGATCTGTTTGATGAAATCCGTGAGCTCCTGGGTCTCCTGGGGGTTCATGCCGGCGGCCGGCTCGTCCAGGAGAAGGAGCTTGGGAGAGGTGGCCAGGGCCCGGGCGATTTCCAGCCGCCGCTGGAGGCCGTAGGGCAGGCTCCCCGCCACCTCGTCCTTCAGGTGGGCAAGGCCCTGCTCCTCCAGGAGGGCCATGGACTCCTCCCGCATCCGCTTCTCCTCGGCCTTGTTGAGCCGGAAGGTGGCCGAGAGGAAGTTCTGCTTGGCCCGCATGTGCTTGGCGATGAGGACGTTGTCAAACACGGAGAGGGCGGAGAAGAGCCGGATGTTCTGGAAGGTCCGGGCGATGCCCCGCCGGGTGATGGCGTCCGGGGTGGGAGCGAGCTTCTGGGTGTACTTGCCCTGGTTCTCTCCGGCGTAGGACTTGGCCATCTTGCCCTGGGGATAGTTCTCTACCATAGCCTCCCCCTGGAAGGACACCCGGCCGTTGGTGGGCTCATAGACGCCGGTGATGCAGTTGAAGGCCGTGGTCTTTCCGGCGCCGTTGGGGCCGATGAGGGCCACGATCTCCCCCTGGTTGACCTCCAGGGAGAGGTTGTTCACCGCCACCACGCCGCCGAACTGCATGGTGACGTCTTCCATACGCAGAATGTTCTCGCTCATTTCGCCGCCTCCTTCTTTTTCCGGCGGGCCCGGAAGAGGTCAAAGAGCTCCTTGTCTCCCATCAGGCCCCGGCGGAAGAAGAGCACCACGATCATGATGATGATGGAGAAGACCACCATCCGGAAGCCGTTGCGGAGGAAGGGGACCTTGAAGGTGCCGATGGTGGTCTCGGCGTCCAGGAAGCGCAGCCACCACTCGCTGGCCGCCACATAGAGGAAGGAGGCGATGCAGGAGCCGGACACCGAGCCGATGCCGCCGATGACCACGATGAGGAGGATCTCATAGGTCATGGCAGTGGTGAAGGTCTTGGCCTGGGCCTGGTTGGCGAACATGGCGAACATGGCGCCCCCCACCCCGGCAAAGAAGGAGCTGATGCAGAAGGAGAGCCGCTTGTGCTTGGCCAGGTTGATGCCCATGGCCTCGGCGGCGATCTCATCCTCCCGGATGGCCTTGAAGGCCCGGCCGTAGGAGGAGTTGATGAGCATCACGATGATGGCGATGCACACCGCCGCGATGAGGAAGGCCACGAAGGTGGACAGCCGCAGCACCACCTGCCCGCTCTCGTTAGTGATGTTGAAGCTGGAGAAGGTGGGGAAGTTCTTCAGGGCGTTGGCGCCGTTGGTGACCGGGCCCAGGGCATCCCACTGGAAGATGGCCCGGACGATCTCGCCGAAGCCCAGGGTGGCGATGGCCAGATAGTCGCTCTTGAGCCGGAGCACCGGCAGGCCGATGAGCCAGGCCACGGCGGCGGCCACGCAGCCGGCCAGGATCAGGGCGATGAGGACCCCGAGAATGAGGCCTGGCACCGTGTCCGCCCCGCCGAAGAGGTCGGGTAGGGAGAAGTTCACCGCCGAGCCATTGTAGATATAATAGACGCTCGCCCGGTCGGCCACAGGGATGGTGAGGATAGCGTAGGTGTAGGCCCCCAGGAGCATGAAGCCCGCCTGGCCCAGGGAGAAGAGCCCCGTGAAGCCGTTGAGCAGGTTCATGGACACCGCCACCAGGGCGTAGACCGCGCCCTTCTTCAGGGTGGTGAAGAGCATGATGTTGGTGTTGGGGTCCAGGGTGTTCTCCAGCACGATGGTGAGGACCAGGAGAGCGGCCGTCAGGATCAGGGCCAGGAAGGTGCCCTTCTTGCTTTTTGTCTGCTGTAACATGTTTCCGCGCCCCCTTAGACTTTGTCGGTGACCTTCTCACCGAACAGGCCGGTGGGCTTGACCACCAGGATGACGATGAGCAGGGCAAAGGTGAAGGCGTCGGAGAAGATGCTCCAGGGGGAGCCCTTGATGATGGACTCGCAGATACCGATGAGGAAGGCCCCCACCACCGCCCCGGGGATGGAGCCGATGCCGCCGAAGACGGCGGCCACGAAGGCCCGCAGGCCGGGCAGCGCGCCCGAGAGGGGCACGATAGAGGGGTAGTTGGTGAAGTAGAGCATGGAGCCCACCGCCGCCAGAAGGGAGCCGATGATGAAGGTCACTGAGATCACCGAGTTGATCTTGATGCCCATGAGCTGGCTGGTCTCGAAGTCCTTGGCCACCGCCCGCATGGCCATGCCCACCTTGGTGTGGTTGATGAGCTGGGTGAGGGCGACGACCAGGGCCACCACCAGGAAGGGGGTGACGACGGTGACCACCTTGGTGCTGGTGCCGAAAATGGTGATGTTCTCCGACAGGACGGGCAGCGAGGGGTACATCTGGGGCAGGCCGCCGGTGACGTAAGTGGCGGTGTTCTGGAGGAGATAGCTCACGCCGATGGCGGAGATCATGACGCTCATCCGGGGGGCGGAGCGCAGGGGCTTGTAGGCCGCCCGCTCGATGAGGAAGCCCAGGACCACCGTGAGAAGGATCATCAGGGGCACAGCCACCGGCAGGGGCAGGCTGGCGCTGAGGTAGACCATGATGAGGCCGGCCACCATGAACACGTCGCCGTGGGCAAAGTTGATGAGGCGCAGGATACCGTAGACCATGGTGTAGCCGATGGCGATCAGGGCGTACTGTCCGCCCAGGGATACGCCGGAGAGCAGGATGGAGACTGCGTACTGCACTAGGGATACCTCCCTCTCTTTCTTGTCTTTCTGTTCACTGGAATGGAGACGGGACAGGACCGTCTCGAAAGGGGCCGTGGGACGGCAGCTTTCGAGGCGGTCCCGGCCTCAGGAGAGAATAAGAAACCGCCTGGCGGGGGCGCCCCCGCCAGGCATTTCTTACCGCGAAAAAAGAATTACTCCGTCACGGTCTGGACAGTCTCCAGCGTCCAGGCGTTGTTGGCAGTGTCAGCCACCTTGATGTAAGCGGTGTCCCGGATGGCGTCGCCGATCTCGTCGAAGGCGATGTCGCCGGACACGCCGGTGTAGGTGACGCCGGGCAGGGCAGCCTTCACGGCGCCGGGATCGGTGGAGCCAGCGGCCTTCAGGGCCTCCAGGGCCACATAGTAGGCGTCGTAGCCCATGGCGGTGACGGCCGCGATGGTGTCGTTGCCGCCGTTGTTAGTGAGGTTGGTGGAGTCGCCGTTGATGAACTCCTTGATGCCCGCATCGAAGTCAGGATCGCCGCCCTCCTGGTAGAAGGTGGAGACGTAGAGCTGCACGTCAGAGCCGGCGGCGGCCTCCAGCACCATGTTGTTGTCCAGGGTGTCGGAGCCCAGGATGGGGATGCTAAGGTCGGTGTCGGCGGCCAGCTTCACGATCTGGGTGGAGTAGGCGATGGACACAGGGCAGAAGATGACGTCGCAGCCCTCAGAGACGGCCTTGTTCAGGTAGGTGCTAAAGTCGGAGGTGTTGGTGGGGAAGGAGTCCTTGACCACGGTGCCGCCGGCGGCGGTGAAGGCCTGCTCGAAGTAGTTCATCAGGCCCTGGTCGTAGTCGTTGCCCAGCTCACCCAGCAGATAGGCCTTCTGGGCGGAGAACTTCTCGGTGGCGAAGTTGGCCAGCACGGTGCCCTGGAAGGGGTCCAGGAAGCAGATGCGGAAGTAGTAGTCATTGCCGGCAGTGACCTGGGGGTTGGTGCAGGTGACGCCGATGGCGGCCAGACCGGCCTCGCCGAAGATGGGGCCGGCGGCGATGGACACGCCGGAGCCATAGGAGCCCAGCACCAGGGAGACGCCCTTGCCCACCAGCTCAGCGGCGGCGGTGGGGGCCTTGGCGGAGTCGGAGCCGTTGTCGGCATAGACCAGCTCCACGTTGTAGGTGGTGCCGCCGATGTCCACGGTGGGGGTCTCGGAGTTGGCGTACTGCATGCCCAGCATCTCCTGCTTGCCGCCGGCGCCGGAGTCGCCGGTGGCGGGCTCGAACACGCCGATGTAAACGGTGTTCTCACCGCCGGTGGTCTCGCCGGCAGGGGTGGTGCCCTCGGGGGCGGGCGTGCTGGCGGAGCCTCCGCCGCAGCCGGCCAGGGTGGTCAGGGCCAGGGAACAGGAGAGCGCGAGCGCAAGAAACTTTTTCATGTGACTAGATCCTCCTTATCCAATTCCTTTCTGCATGGCGTGCGGAAAATGTCTTCCTGAGAAAAACGATTGTCCGCGGCTATTGCTATATTATAGCAACGATCCCTGCAAAAAGCAAGAAAATATTCGCAGATGCCCCTTACTTTTTCCAGGTCCTTTCCCGGCCTCCGGCCCCGGCCCGCCCCCTGTCCCCCCTCCGCGGACAGGCCTTCCGGCCGCTTGACGGAGCGGATATAATGGAGATACTTCCCTTTGGAAAGGAGGGCTCCCCCGTGAGCCTGTTTCGCTGTCCCCTGTGCGCCTCCCCCCTGGAGCGGGGGGAGCGGACCTACCGCTGCCCCCGCGGCCACAGCTTCGACCGGGCCCGGGAGGGCTATGTCCACCTCCTCCCCGCCAACCAGAAGCACGCCCGGGAGCCCGGCGACGACAAGGCCATGGCCGCCGCCCGGAGCCGCTTCCTGGACGGCGGCTGGTACGCCCCCCTGCGGGAGGCGCTCTGCCACCTGGCCCTGGCCAGTGCTCCGGAGGCCCCCGCCGTGCTGGACGCCGGCTGCGGCGAGGGCTTTTACACCGCTGGGGTCTTCCAGGCCCTCCAGGCGGGCCGCGGGGATGTCCAGATGGCCGGGGTGGACCTCTCCCGCCCCGCCCTGCGCCGGGCCTCCCGGCGGGCTCCCGGGGTGGAATTTGCTGTGGCGTCGGTCTACCGTCTCCCAGTGGTGGACACTTGTGCGGACCTGCTGCTGGACTGCTTCTCCCCTCTGGCCCTGGACGAGTTCCGCCGGGTCCTCCGGCCCGGGGGCGTCTTTCTCTATGTGGTGCCGGCGGCCCGGCACCTCTGGGAGCTCAAGGAGGTCCTCTATGACCGCCCCTATCTCAACCGGGAGGAGGACATCCCCTACCAGGGCTTTCAATATGTAGAGGTGGTGCCGGTGGAGTGCCGGATGGACCTGGACCGGGCGGCCCTGGAGGACCTCTTCACCATGACGCCCTACCGCTGGAAGACCCCCAGGCAGGGCATCGCCCGCATGGAAGCCCTGGACGGCCTGTCGGTCACCGCCTCCTTCCGCATCCACGTCTTCCGGCGGGAATAGGGCTTTGGGAGGAAACATGGCCTTTTTCTGGGAAGGCGCCTGGAAAAGGTTGCAAATCCTCCCCCGATATGATATATTGACGGGACAGATTCAGAGGCCGCGCCCCGGGGAGTCCGGCGGCGTTTGGGCGCGGAACGGGGTTTCGCCTGCCTGTG
>DWWJ01000009.1 GCA_019119795.1 Candidatus Intestinimonas pullistercoris | reverse complement strand
GCCCGGAGCGTGGGGGTGCGGACCGGGGCCATTCTGGTCCGGCACATCTCCCCCAATGTGGTGGCCCCCTTCACGGTTCAGGCCACCCTGGCCCTCTCCAGCGCCATCCTGACCGAGGCCTCCATGAGCTTCCTGGGCCTGGGCATCCAACCCCCGGACCCCTCCTGGGGCTCCATGCTCTCGGAGTCCCGGACCTTTATGGAGCACTCCCCCTGGATGGCCCTCTTCCCCATCCTTTTTATCGTCATCACCATTCTCCTCTTCAACATTCTGGGCGACAGCCTCCGGGACGTGCTGGACCCCAAGCTCAAGACCTGACAGGAGGGGGCACCGACATGGAACATCTTTTGGAAATGCGGAATCTCTCCATCGACCTGAACCGGGGCAGAAGGCGCCCTCCGGTGAAGCTGGTGGAGGGCATCGACCTGAACATCGATAAAAAGCAGACCTTCGGCGTGGTGGGGGAGTCCGGCTGCGGCAAGAGCATCACCTGCTCCTCCATCATGGGCCTGCTGTCCTTCCCCCTCTCCGTGGGGAAGGGGAGCAGCATCCGGTTCCAGCGCGGCGACGGCAGCGAGACCGAGCTCCTCAAGCTCTCCAAGCGGGAGATGCAGAAGCTCCGGGGCAAGGACATCTCCATGATCTTTCAGGAGCCCATGACCGCCCTGGACCCCATGTACACCATTGAGGACCAGATCGTGGAGTCCCTCCGCTTCCACACCGATCTGAGCCGTTCTGATATGCACGACGCCGCCCTGGAGATGCTGAAAAAGGTCAAAATCCCCCGGCCGGAGGAGATTTTGAAGGACTACCCCCACCATCTCTCCGGCGGCATGCTCCAGCGGGTGATGATCGCCATCGCCCTCATCAACAACCCCCGGCTCCTCATTGCCGACGAGCCCACCACCGCCCTGGACGTCACCATCCAGGCCCAGATCCTCACCCTCATGAATGAGCTCCGGGAGAGCTACGACACCTCGGTCATCATGATCACCCACGACCTGGGGGTCATTGCCGAGACCTGCGAGCAGGTGGCCGTCCTCTACGCCGGGCAGGTGGTGGAGGAGGCCGACGTGGACACCATCTTCCACCATACTGCCCACCCCTATACCACCGGGCTCCTGCGCTCCGTGACCTCTCTGGGCGGGGCCCAGAAGGAGCTCTACGCCATCCGGGGCACGGTGCCCACCGCCGGGAATTTCAGCACTGGCTGCCGCTTTGCCGACCGCTGTGACCAGTGCATGGCCATCTGCCGGGAGCAGGCCCCCGCCCTGACAGAGATCGCGCCGGGGCATCAATGCCGCTGCTGGCTCCACGCCGGCGCGGCAGGAGAGGAGGCGGCCCAATGAGCGAACACAAGGTACTCCTGGATGTCCAGGGCCTCAAGACCTACTTTCCCGTCCGAGGCGGCATCCTGCACAAGGCCGTGGGCTATGTCCATGCGGTGGAGGACGTCTCCTTCACCATCCGGGAGCAGGAGACCTTCGGCCTGGTGGGAGAGTCCGGCTGCGGCAAGTCCACCACGGGCCGCACCATCCTCCGGCTGATCGAGCCCACAGCGGGGCGCATCCTGTTCGACGACACCGACCTGTGCGCCCTGGGCCAGGAGGAGATGCGCCTCCAGCGTCGGAACATGCAGCTGGTCTTCCAGGACCCCTATGCCTCTCTGAACCCCAGAATGACGGTGCGGAAGCTTCTGGCCGAGCCCCTGCTCACCCACTTCCAGCTCACCCCCCAGGAGCTGGAGGAGCAGGTCCAATGGATGGCCGCCGCCGTGGGTCTGGCCCCTGAGCAGCTGGACCGCTATCCCCACCAGTTCTCCGGCGGCCAGCGGCAGCGCATCTCCATCGCCCGTGCCCTGATCTGCAAGCCCAGATTCGTGGTGGCCGACGAGCCCGTCTCCGCCCTGGACGTCTCCATCCAGTCCCAGATCCTCAACCTGCTCATGAGCCTCCAGGAGGAGCTGAAGCTCTCCTACCTCTTCATTTCCCACGACCTGAATGTGGTGCGCCACATCAGCAGCCGGGTGGGGGTCATGTATCTGGGCCGCATTGTGGAGCTGGGAGACACCGAGGCCGTCTACGACCGCCCCCTGCACCCCTACACCCAGGCCCTCCTCTCCGCCATCCCCAAGCGGGACCCCTCGGAGGTGAAGGAGCGCATCCGCCTGGAGGGCGACGTGCCCAGCCCCGCCAATCCCCCCAAGGGCTGCGCCTTCCACGACCGCTGCGCCCGGTGCATGGGCATCTGCAAGGAGCAGGTCCCCGCCGTCCACGAGCCGGAGCCGGGCCACACCGTGGCCTGCCACCTCTATGACTGACGGCAGATCCCCTTCAACCCCGCAGGCCAGCCTACCGGCTGGCCTGTTTTTCTGCGGACCGGGGCGGTCCGGCGGTTTTCTCACTGACGGACCGCCCTCCCTTTTCAAGGAAGGTAGTGATTTCAAGGGAAATTGAAAACCATTGGTGAATAGATACAAAAAGAGGGCTTCCTCAACCACTGGTCGAAGAAGCCCTCTTTCTTATTCATGTTTTCTCTTTCTTAGTTTACGTTTTTTTAGAGTCTCTGTGATTTTCGAAACAAGGAAAGATAGTAAAATTGACACTGCAAAACTGATAATAAGAATCAATGCGCTCCCTTGTGATGGCGTCACAATT
>DWWJ01000076.1 GCA_019119795.1 Candidatus Intestinimonas pullistercoris | reverse complement strand
AAGACCACCATCACCAACCGGGTGGAGGGGGAGATCGCGGTCCACAAGGTCTGGTGGGATGGGAATGCCCTGAACCGCCCGGAGTCTGTGACCGTGGGCCTTTACCGCCAGGATGGGGAAGCTCTGGAGCCCGTGCCTAAGCCGGGCACGGACGACCACTATACCTTGATGCTGAGCGCCCCCGACTGGACGGGCACCTTTGAGGACCTGGACGAGTACGCAGACGGCCAGAAGATCACCTATGTGGTCCGGGAGCTGGAGGAGGTCGAAGCGCCGCCCGTGATAGAGGAGACACCTCCGGCAGCCAACACCCTGCCCGTGGAAGGCGAACCGGAAAAGCATCCGGAGAAGCGGCTCCCGCCCGATGAGGGGGGAGCAGTCCAGGAGGAGCCCACGGACCCGGAGACCCCTGTGGAGTCCCCGGAGGACCCCGTAGTAGACCTGCCCACGGAGACAGAGCCACCAGAGGACCCCGCAGACCTGCCCCCAGAGACGGTACTCCCGGAGGAGAGTCCCGCGCTTCCGGAGGAGTCGGGCCAGCCGGAGAATACCGAGCCATCCGAAGAGCCCGCAGAGGAGACTCCGGCTAAAACGGAGCCCCCGGCGGAGACGCCCTCCGGCGTGACCGGGCGGTTCCAGCGGACAGCCGCCGCCAAGGCGGTCTACGGCCTGACGCTCCGGGCGAACCCCACCCCCCTGGCCGGAAGTGCCCCCACGGAGCCGACCGAGCCGACCGAGCCCACGGAGCCGACCGAGCCGACCGAACCGACGGAGCCCACCGAACCGACCGAGCCCGCGGAACCGACGGAACCGACAGAGCCCACCGAACCGACGGAGCCCACGGAACCGACAGAGCCGACCGAACCGACGGAGCCCACGGAGCCGATGGAACCGACAGAGCCCACCGAGCCCACAGGGACGCCGGAGCCTTCCGATCCGCTGCCAGTGGAGACTCCGCCTGCCAATGAGCTGACGCTGGACCCCAGCACGACCCCGGAGGCCGGAACACTCATCACGGAGGGCGGCACAACGGAGGATGGATACCAGGTCCATTATGACGGCTACACCATCCACAACATCAAGTATGGCGCCCTGACCCTCTCAAAAAAACTGGAAGGCGGGGATACAGAGGCCGAGCGGGCGTTTACCTTCGTTGTGACACTCACTGGAGTGGATGGGAGCAGGCTGTCTGGGGAATGCAAGGTGATCTCGCCTGATGCCACAGAAGAAACGGTCACCTTTACAAATGGGACTGCTGAGTTTACCCTGAAGGGCGGCGAGTCGGTCACCATCCAGGAGATTCCGGCGGGGACCGCCTACACCGTGACGGAGACCGAGGCCAACCAGGATGGCTATACCACAACTGTCCCCAACAACGCGAATGGCACGATTCCGGTCGGAGAGACTGGCGTTGTGGTAGTCTTCATTAACCGCCGTGACCCCGGCAGCCTCACCATCACCAAGCGGGTGAGCGGCAGCGGCGCGGACTACGGCGGGGACTTCCGGTTCCAGGTGACCCTGACCGACCCGGATGGCCGGCCGCTGACGGGCGATTACAGCGTCACGATCGACGGCGGCGAGACCGTCGCGTTTAAGAATGGCGTGGCGGAGTTTGCCCTGAAAAACGGCCAGAGCGCCACCGTTTCGCAGCTGCCCACCGGGACCCACTACCAAGTGGAGGAGCTGGATGCAGACGGATATACCGTCACCGTCACGCCCGCTGAGGGCGCAGAGGGCAGCATCTCTGCGGACACACACGCACGGGTCACCTTCCAAAACCACAAAGGCAGCGGCGGAGAGGGCGTCGGGAACCTCACCGTTGCCAAGACGGTCACCGGCACCCGGGGGGACCGCGAGAAGGACTTCCACTTCACGGTCACCCTGGACAATGAAAGCATCAGCGGGACCTATGGAGACATGACCTTCCGCGATGGCGTGGCCGAGTTCACCCTGCGGCACGGCGCGTCCGTGACCGCCACGGGCCTGCCCTCCGGGGTGGGCTACACCGTGACAGAGGAAGAGGCCGGGGAAGACGGCTACACCACCACCGCCGACAATGATACGGGGAGCATCCCTGAAAACAGCACCGCCTCTGTAGGCTTTACCAACCATAAGGGAGGCAGCGGCGGAGGCGGTGAGGACGACGACGGCGACCTCACCATTGAAAAGACGGTGACCGGGCAGGGCGACCGGACCCGGGACTTTACCTTCACTGTCACCCTCACCGACGCCGGGGGCAGGGAGCTCACCGGGCGCTACCGCTACACCGGAGACAAGAGCGGCACCCTCTCCAGCGGCGGACAGATCACCCTGCGGCACGGGGAGTCGGTGACCATCCGGGATCTCCCGGTGGGGACCCGCTACCAGGTGGTGGAAGAGGAGGCCGATCAGGACGGCTACCGCACCACCGCCGACGGCGACACCGGGCGGATCACGACGGGGACCGCCTACGCCTCCTTCCGGAACGCCCTGAGCGACCCGGGAGAGCCCGATGAGCCGGATGTCCCCGACGTGCCGGACACCCCGGATGAACCCGACCAGCCCGATGAGCCGGACGTCCCTGACGAGCCGGACCAGCCCGACGAGCCTGACGAGCCGGATGACCCCGGCGAGCCTGTGACCGGGGCCCTTGTGGTCAGCAAAACGGTGGCGGGCAGCGCGGGAGAGACGGACCGGGCCTTTACCTTCACCGTGACCCTGAACGACCCCTCGATCAACGGGACCTATGGGGAGATGACCTTTGCCGACGGCGTGGCGGTCTTCACACTGCGCCACGGGGAGACAAGGACGGCCCAGGGGCTCCCGGCAGGGACGGGCTACCGGGTCACCGAGGCCGAAGCCGACCAGGATGGCTACGACACCACCGCCACCGGGGCGGCGGGGACCATCCCGGAGGGGACGGCCCAGGCCCAGTTCCATAACCAGAGGGATACCTCGGACGACACGCCGGAGACCGGAGACCCCGGCCGCACCGGCCTCTGGGTGGCTCTGGCCCTGGCCTCTCTGGGCGGCCTCTGCCTGCTGTGGGCTACCCGGCCCGGCGGACGGGGCAAGCGCCTGAAAAAATAACCAGCCAGGCTGAAAACAGGTGCCGGCGGGGCGGATGAGGCCCCGCCGGCGCCGCATCCAGGGGGGCAGAACGGTGAACGGGAAAAAGCAGAGACGGCGGCCCCCATGGCGGACCTGGGCCCTGGCACTGTGCGCGGGAGTCTTTGTCCTCTCGGCAGGGATGCTGGTCCAGGACCTGCTGCGCGCAAGCCGGGAGCAGGAGGCCTACCTGCGCCTGGCCCAGCGGGTCCGGGAGGCGGAGGAGGCCGGCACGCCGGAGACTGGAGCGGGCTCCGGCCGGCTGGCCGGCTATGCCCTCCTCCACCAGGAGAACCCCGACCTGGCCGGCTGGCTGGCCATCCCGGGAACCGTGGTGGACTACCCGGTGATGTTCACCCCGGAGGAGCCGGAGTACTACCTCCGCCGGGCCTTTGACGGCAGCTACGCCGTGGGGGGCAGCCTCTTTATCGGGGAGGGCTGCACGCCGGAGGGCAGTCACGTCATCATTTACGGCCACCGGATGGACAACGGCTCCATGTTCGGGGGACTCTCCGCCTATGCCCAGGCAGACTACGCCGCCGAGCACCCGGTCATCCGCTACGACACCCTGGACCGGGAGGGAGAGTACCAGGTAATGGCAGCTTTCTACAGCCGGGTCTATACGGACCGTGATGAAAATGTGTTTCGATACTATCAGTATTCAGATTTATCCGACCCGGCGGTCTTTCAGTCCTATGTGGACCAGGTCAAGGCGGCCGCCCTCTACGACACCGGCGTGGAGGCCAGCTATGGGGACCGGCTGCTGACCCTGTCCACCTGCAGCTACCACACCGACGACGGGCGGTTCGTGGTGGTGGCCCGGCAGGCGGCGGGGCCCCTGGAACACCGGGACCCATAGGGCACATGGAAGCAAAAACGCGCCCCCTGTCCGGAGAGCCCGGACAGGGGGCGCGTTTTCCACAGCCTGTGGATCAGGAGAGGCTCCGCAGGTCCTTTTCGAAGCAGATCAGGGTCTCCCGGATGAAGCCCTCAAAGAAGAACTCGGTGGACCCGGCCAGGCGGTAGCCCAGCTTGGGGTAAAAGGCGGCGGCGGGGGCGTTTCCCTCGTAGGTGTCTAGCCGCATGGCCTTACAGCCCAGGCCCACGGCCAGCCCCTCGGCATAGGCCACAAAGCGGCGGCCCAGCCCGCCGCCGGCGGCGTCGGGGTGGATGCACAGGGTGTGGATCACCAGGACCTCCCGGGGCTTGGCGGGGATGGTCCAGGGGATGGCGGCGTACTCATTCGGCTGGACCTGGTTCAGGTTGGCACAGCCCAGGATGTGGCCGCCCTCCTCCTCCACATACAGGGTGCCCGCCTTCAGGGCCTTCTCGGCGGTGGCCCGGCAGGGGTAGACCCCCCTCTGCCAGTTGGTCCAGTGGTGGCCGGTGGCCTCCTCCTGGTCCAGGATGGCCTCATAGATGTCGGCCACCTGGTCCAGGTCCTCGGGGACGGCTTTGCGGATCATGGGCGTCTTCCTCTCTTTCTCTGGTCCCGCCGGAGGGCCGGCGGACGATTTTCTTTCCCCAGTATAATCAAAACCACGGGGAAAAGCAAGGGCAGATGGGAAAATGCCCCAAAAGACGGCGCCGGAAGGAGGCCGGGACTTGCCCTGGGGGGCAGTTTGTGTTATGCTGGAGGAGAAAACAGCGCGGGACACAGGGAGGCCTGCCGCCGGGGCGAGGGCCCCGGCGGCAAGTCTTTGCAGGTCCCCAGAGAGAGGAACGAGCGACCATGATCCATGAACTGCGGGCGGCCCTGCTGGGCCTTACGGCCTTCCGGGGCCTGCTGGAGGAGCCGCTGATGGCGGACGTGCGCGCCCTGCTGGATGCCCTGGCGGCCCAGCGGGGGGAGGCGGCCCTGGACGCCTACACCAACATTTTTTACAAGCTGCGGCAGGAGGGAAAGCAGGGGCTGGGGGACTGGCTCCACGACCGCCTGCGGTACCGGGAGGCCCCCTATCCCGACCTGGTGAGCCGGGGCGGAGAGGACCCCGCCCTGGAGGCCGCCGCCCGGCGGGACGTGGAGACCCTGCGGCAGCTCTCTGAGCTGGACTGCGGCCAGCTGACGGCGGCCATGGGGCAGCACCTGCCCCAGGAGTTCCAGCCCGTGCTGGAGGCCCTGCCCCGGTGGCAGACCGGGGCCCCCTTCACCTTCCAGAGCCTCACCGACTTCTACCGGGTCCACGGGGCGGGGCGCTTTGCCCAGTACCGGGCCTTTTTGTGGGTGGACGGGGCCCTGGTGCCGGTGGCGGAGCCGGACTGCCCCCAGGAGGAGGAGATGCTGGGCTACGCCCGGCAGCGGGAGCAGGTCATCGCCAACACCCGGGCCTTCTTGGAGGGCAGCCGGGTCAACGACGTGCTCCTCTACGGCGACAGCGGCACGGGCAAGTCGGCCACGGTGAAGACCCTCCTGTCGGTGCCCGGCTTCCAGCGGCTCCGGCTCATCGAGGTGGAGAAGGAGGGCCTGCGGGACATGGCCGTCCTCATCCGGAGCCTGGCGGGGCTGCCCCAGAAGTTCATCCTCTTCATCGACGACCTGGCCTTTGACCAGGATGACCGCACCTATTCCGCCGTCAAGACCATCCTGGAGGGCGGCCTGGAGCGGCGTCCGGACAACGTGGCCATCTACGCCACCTCCAACCGGCGGCTGCTGGTGCGGCAGACCTTCTCCGACCGGGCGGGGGACGAGGTGGACGCCCAGGAGACCATCCAGGAGAAGACCGCCCTCTCCGACCGCTTCGGCCTGCGCATCCCCTATCTGGCCCTGTCTAAGGGGGAGTTCCTGGACCTCATCGACCGGCTGGCCGCCCAGTACGGGGTAGACATGGACCCGGTGGAGCTCCGCCGCCGGGCCGTCAAGTGGGACATGCGTGTGCCGAACCGGACGCCGCGCGGGGCGCGGCAGTTTCTGGCCAGCCTGCAAATTTCCTAAAGGGTGGGGCCGCATGTCCCACTGCGAGCGAAAGCGAGCCGCCGCATCAGCGGCGTACAAGCATTTCCCCGGGCCGGGCGGCCTGGGGAAATCTTGCCTCCGGG
>DWWJ01000075.1 GCA_019119795.1 Candidatus Intestinimonas pullistercoris | reverse complement strand
AAAGCCCTCCGACAGGAGCGGAAACAGACTCAGAAGGCCATGGGGGAGTTGCTGGGTTGCACGGCCAGTAACTACCAAAAAATTGAGTATGGGGAAGTCAATCTGCCCATCTCCTCGCTGATGACCCTGGCAGACTACTTCGGGGTCACCACCGACTACCTCCTGGGCCGCAGCGACCGGCGGGAGGGATAGCGCCCTTTTGACACCCTTGACAGGAGGCGAGTGCCATGGCTGGGACCCTCTATCTGGTCCCCACCCCCATCGGCAACCTGGGGGACATCTCATCCCGGATGGCCGAGACGCTGGCGGCGGTGGACTTCATCGCCGCCGAGGACACCCGGGTCACCCTGAAGCTCCTCAACCATCTGGGCCTGAAGAAGCCCATGCTCAGCTACTACCGCCACAACACCGGGGAGAGCGGGGCGGCGGTGCTCAGCCGCCTCCTGGCGGGGGAGGACTGCGCCCTGGTCACCGACGCCGGGACCCCCGCCATCAGCGATCCCGGGGAGGACCTGGTGCGGGAGTGCGCCCAGCAGGGCATCCCGGTGGTGCCCATTCCCGGACCCTGCGCCCTGGTCACCGCCCTGGCCGCTTCGGGGCTCCCCACCGGGCGGTTCACCTTTGAGGGCTTTCTCCCCATGAACCGGAAGAACCGCCGCGCCCACCTGGATGCTCTCCGGGGGGAGGGGCGCACCATGCTCTTCTACGAGGCCCCCCACAAGCTCCTAGCCACCCTGCGGGACCTCCGGGACACCTTTGGCCCGGACCGGCCCATCGCCCTGTGCCGGGAGCTCACCAAGCTCCACGAGGAGATCCGGCGGACCACCCTGGGGGAGGCGGCGGACTGGTACGAGGCCAACCCGCCCAAGGGGGAGTTCGTGCTGGTGGTTCAGGGGGAAAGTGCCCCCCAGCCGGAGGCCCCCGGCCTGGAGCAGGGGCTGGAGCGGGTGGCCGACCTGCGGGAGGAGGGCCTCTCTCTCCGGGACGCCGCCCGACAGGCCGCCCGGGAGCTGGGCCTCTCCCGGAACACCCTTTATCAGGCCGCCCTGAAAGAGCCGGAGCAGCAATCCTAATTTGTAATATTATGGGATGTTGTGTTATAACATTTTGTATATCAAACTATGTTTATAACAGCACCTCTGTGTTTCCGGAAGAGGGAAGGGGCCGGAGAGGCGGAAAGAGATCAAAAAAGACGCTGAAACGGGTGTTCCGTCTCAGCGTCTTTCCTTTGCGGAGGGAGAGCTTACTTGTTCATCAGCTCACGGATGCAGTTGGGGCAGACATTCTTGCCCTTGAAGTTGATGACATCCTTGGCGTCATCACAGAAAATACAGGCGGGCTGATACTTTTTCAGCACGATGGACGCGCCGTCCACATAGATCTCCAGGGAGTCCTTCTCCGCGATGTCCAAGGTGCGGCGCAGCTCGATGGGCAGCACGATGCGGCCCAGCTCGTCCACCTTCCGTACGATGCCGGTTGATTTCATGATAGATTCAAGCTCCTTCCCAGATAGTGGCAACAGCGTTCGAGCATATCGACCAATATCTGACAACCATTATAACACGGCGTATAGAATTGTCAATCGAAATCTGGAAATTCTTTTGATATTTTGGAAGGGGGACGCTTCCCGGAAAAAGAGGCATGTTCGGCGGCGGACAGGCGTATAGATGGAGGGAGACAAAGGGGGCGCGGGGAAATGGCGATGACGGTGATCTGGTCTGGGATGGTGGTGCTCTCCCTCCTGTGCGGCCTGGCGACGGGGCGGGGCCCGGCGGTGGCGGCGGCGGCCATGGAGGGGGCAGCCGCGGGAGTGGAGCTGTGCCTGTCCATGGCGGGGGTGCTCTGCCTGTGGATGGGGGTGGTGGAGGTCATGAAGCGCTCGGGGCTCTCGGAAAAGCTCTCCCGGCTCCTCCGGCCCCTGCTCCGGCGGCTCTACCCCGACTTCGCCCGGGACCGGGAGGTGATGGACGCCATCGCCGCCAACGTGTCGGCCAACCTCCTGGGGCTGGGCAACGCCGCCACCCCCCTGGGCCTGGAGGCGGCCCGGAAAATGAGCCGGCGGAGCCCCGGCGTGGCCTCCGACTCCCTGTGTATGCTGGTGGTGTGCAACACCGCCTCCATCCAGCTCCTCCCCACTACGGTGGCGGCGGTGCGGGCGGGGGCGGGGTGTGCCCGGCCCTTTGACATCCTCCCGGCGGTGTGGCTGGCCTCGGCCCTGTCAGTGACGGCCGGCATCTTGGCGGCCAAATTCTTTTCTAAGGTCTGGAGGCGGTGAGCATGGAACTGCTGCTGGACATGACGGTGCCGGTGCTCATCGCGGCGGTGGCCCTCTATGGGATGCTCCGGCGGGTGGACGTCTACGACGCCCTGGTCCACGGGGCGGCCGACGGCCTGGGGGTCCTCCTGCGGATCGTGCCCTCCCTCATCGCCCTGCTGACGGCGGTCTATATGTTCCGGGCCTCCGGGGCCCTGGAGCTGGCCGCCGGCGCCCTGGCCCCGGTGCTGGAGGCCCTGGGTATCCCGCCGGAGACGGTGGGCCTCCTGCTGGTGCGGCCGGTGAGCGGCAGCGCCGCCCTGGGGGTGGGGGCCGACCTCATCACCACCTACGGGCCCGACTCCCTGGTGGGCCGGACGGCGGCGGTGATGCTGGGCTCCACCGAGACCACCTTCTACACCATCGCCGTCTACTTCGGGGCGGCGGGCATCGTCAAGACCCGCTACGCCGTCCCCGCCGCCCTGTGTGCCGACCTCACGGGCTTCCTGGCCGCCTCCTGGGCCGTGCGGCTGCTGTTTGGAACGTGAGGCCCTGTCAAAAGCGCAGGGGAGAAAACGACCCGCCGGACCATGTTTATCTGTGGTCCGGCGGGCTGCTTTTTCCTATGGGGACAGGCATGCGGCCTCACAAAAGGGCCTCCATGGTGACCTTCAGGGGCTTGAGGCCCATCTTTTCATAGAAGCGGGCGGCGGTCTGGTTCAGGCTCCAGACGTTCAGGGTGATGTGGTAGCAGCCCATGGCCCGGGCGGCCTCCCGGACGTGCGCATAGAGCATCTGGCCGATGTGCTCGCCCCGGCGGGCCTGGTCCACGCACAGGTCGTCGATGTAGAGGGCCTTCCGGGGCTGGAGGTTGCCGCTCCCGTCGGGCTGCTGGAGGATGCAGAAGGCGTAGCCCTGGACCACGTCATCCTGGTCCGCCGCCACAAAGACCGGGCGGCCCTCATCCCGGAGGATGGCCCGCAGGTCGTCGGGACGGTACTTGGTGTGGGTCCCCTCGAAGAGGTCGGGGCGCCCCTGGGCGTGGATGGCCTGGACCTGGGTCAAGAGCTCCAGCAGCCGGTCGATATCTTTTTCTTCCGCGTTTCGTACGGTCATAAGCGATCCCACTCCTTCGTTTTTCCGGGGGAATCAGGGCCTCAGGCTTCCGGCGGCCGCCCGGCCAGCCGTCGGCGGACATCCCGCTTGAGCAGGGTGTAGAGGATGGAGGCGATGGGGACGCTAAGGAGCATGCCCAGGAAGTCGAAGAGCCCGCCGCCCACAGTGACGGCGGCCAGGACCCAGATGCCCGGCAGCCCCAGGGAGGTGCCCACCACCCGGGGATAGATGACATTGCCCTCGAACTGCTGGAGGCAGACCAGGAAGACCAGGAAAATGAGGGCCTTCATAGGGGAGACCATCAGCAGCAGCAGGGCGGAGGTGGCGGCCCCCACATAGGCGCCCACGATGGGCACCAGGGCGGAGACGCCGATGAGGACGGAGATCAGGGGGGCGTAGTCCAGCCGCAGCAGGAGCATCCCCAGGAAGGTGAGGCAGCCCAGGATGATGGCCTCGGTGACCTGGCCCGTGACAAAGCGGCTGAAGGTCCCGGCAGTCAGGGCGGTGACGTCCAGCACCGCGTCGCAGAGGGGCTTGGGCAGATAGGCCTTGAGCACCCGGCGGCACTGGCCCAGGAGAGTGTCCTTCCCCGCCAGCATGTAGATGGAGAAGACCAGAGCCAGCACACTGGTGACCACAACAGACACCAGGTTGGTGGTGAAGTTGAGCAGGAAGGGGACCACATTGGAGAGGGCATCCAGCGTGCTGTTGAAGACATTCCGCAGTACCTGGTCCAGGCGGGAAAGGAGCTGGTCCATGCCGGTCAGGGCCTGGCCCTCCACGTTGAACCACTCCATAAAGCTGTTGACCCAGACCTGGGCCTGCCGCATATACCCCTCCAGGTTGGAGAGGAAGGTCCCCACACTGCTCACGAACTGGGGGATGACGAAGGCCACCAGGGCGGCCACCACCCCGAAGAGGAGCAGGTAGGACAGGAGCACCGCCAGGGGCACGCTGGCCTTGGCCAGCGGGGTCCCGCCCAGCGCCCGGTCCAGGTGCCGCCGGAAGAAGGCGCAGGGCTGGGTCAGGACAAAGGCGATGGCCAGGCCCGCAAAGAGAGGGGTGAAATTGGAGAGGAGGGCAGCGGCAAACTGCCAGAGGTCGTCAAAGCGAACGATGACGAAGATAAGGCCCACCGTAAAGGTGATGAGCAGCAGCAGGCTTCGGAAGAGCTTCTTGTCCATCGGGCAACTCCCATTCCATCAGGTATTGCAATCACTATAGCATCTTCTGGCCGTCGAAGTCAATGTATCCCTGCTTAAGATTTCCGAAAAAAGCCCTTACAGAAGTCTGGTTCACTCCAGGTTCATCCGCCGCTTCCGGGCGGCAGAGTGCTCCAGCTTTTGGGCCAGGGCGGCGGGGTCCCCG
>DWWJ01000074.1 GCA_019119795.1 Candidatus Intestinimonas pullistercoris | reverse complement strand
ATCGGCCGCATTGAGCGGGGTTCGGTGAAGCAGAACCAGGAGATCGCCGTGTGCAACTACCACGACCCCGAGGCCGCCCCCCGGAAGGCCAAGGCCACCGCCCTCTACCAATTCGAGGGCCTCAACCGGGTCCCGGTCACGGAGGCCGACGCCGGCAACATCATCGCCATGAGCGGCATCGGGGATGTGACCATCGGGGACACCATCTGCGTCCCCGACTGCGTGGAGCCCATGGAGTTCGTGAAGATCTCGGCCCCCACCATCGAGATGACCTTCTCGGTGAACGACTCCCCCTTCGCCGGGCGGGAGGGCAAGTTCGTCACCTCCCGGCAGCTCCGGGAGCGGCTCTTCCGGGAGACCCTGAAGGACGTCTCCCTCCGGGTCAGCGAGACCGACTCCACCGACGCCTTCAACGTGGCCGGCCGGGGCGAGATGTCCCTGTCCATCCTCATCGAGACCATGCGCCGGGAGGGCTATGAGTTCCAGGTCTCCCCGCCCCGGGTCCTCTACCAGGAGATCGACGGCAAGAAGTGCGAGCCCATCGAGCGGCTGGTCTGCGACGTGCCCAGCGACGCCGTGGGCTCCGTCATCGAGAAGATCGGCTCCCGGAAGGGCGAGATGCTGGAGATGACCCCTGTGGGCAGCCGCATGAAGCTGGAGTTTTTGGTCCCCGCCCGGGGCCTCTTCGGCTACCGCAACGAGTTTTTGACCGACACCAAGGGCGAGGGCATCATGGCCTCGGTCTTTGAGTGCTACGCCCCCTACAAGGGGGACCTCTCCCGGCGCTCCAGCGGCTCCCTGGTCTCCTTCGAGACCGGCGAGAGCGTCACCTACGGCCTCTTCAACGCCCAGGAGCGTGGGGTCCTCTTCCTCGGCCCCGGGGTCCCGGTCTACGCCGGCATGGTAGTGGGGGAGACCCCCAAGAGCGAGGACATCACGGTGAACATCTGCAAGAAGAAGCAGCTCACCAACATGCGGGCCGCCGGCTCCGACGAGGCCCTGCGGCTGACGCCCCCCCGGCAGATGTCCCTGGAGCAGTGCCTGGAGTTCCTGGCCGACGACGAGCTGCTGGAGGTCACCCCCGAGTCCCTGCGCCTGCGCAAGCGCATCCTCAGCCACGCCGACCGCATGAAGGCCCTCAAGGGCGGCAAGTAAGGCAAAAAGAAAAACGCTCTGTATTTCAGAAATCCTGAAATACAGAGCGTTTTCTCTTTTCCGGCGGTCAGGGCCGCTCCACCACCACCGTCAGGAGGCAGAGGTCCCCCGGCCCTTTTACCAGGCGGCGTCCACCAGGGCGTTGAGGGCCTCCAGGTCGGGGGCCTCCACCGGGTCGGAGGTGACGCCGTAGTCCTGTTTCAGGGTGAGGATGCGCCGGACGCTCTGGTCCAGCCGGTCCTGGGAGAGGCGGCCGCTGTCCACTGCCTCCAGCAGGGCGGTGTAGGCCTCCTCCACGCTCCCCTCCTCGTGGCAGACCAGCAGCAGGTCGCACCCGGCCTCCACCGCCAATACGGCGGCCTCTCCCAGGCCGTAGCTCTGGGTGACGGCCCCCATGGTCAGGTCGTCGGTGACCACCACCCCGTCGAAGCCCAGCTCCTCCCGGAGGAGGCCGGTGACCACGGCGGGGGAGAGGGAGGCGGGGCGCTCCGGGTCGATCTGGCTCACCAGGATGTGGCCCACCATGATGGCGGGGATAGAGGTATCGCCCCCATAGGTGCCGAAGACGCAGGTGGTGTCAATGGCCTGGCGGAAGGGGCGCAGCTCAAAGTCCAACAGCTCCTCCTTAGTCTTGTCCACCACTGGCAGGCCCAGGTGGGAGTCGGTCTCGGTATCCCCATGTCCGGGAAAGTGCTTGGCGACCGGGATGACACCGCCGGACAGGATGCCCAGGGCAGTTTCGTTGGCCGCGCCCGTGACGGTGGCGGCGTCGGAGCCGAAGGCCCGCTCCCCGATGACCGTGTTGTCCGGGTTGGACCAGATGTCCATTACCGGGGCGAAGTCCATGTTGATGCCGAAGGTGGCGCACTGGGCGGCCAGGGTCTGTCCCAGGGTAAAGCAGGCGTTCATCCGGGCCTCCGGGTCGTCGATCTGGCCGAAGTGATAGGCATTGGGGAGCCGGTGGACCTCCGGGGGCATCCGCTCCACCAGCCCGCCCTCCTGGTCGGTGGAGATCAGCAGGGGAATGCCGTCTCCCGCCAAAGCCTTGAGGCCGTTGGTCAGCTCCAAGAGCTGCCCGGCGCTCTCCATATTCCGGCCGTAGAGGATGACGCCCCCCACGTGGAGGTCCTGGATATAGGACCGGACCTCCTCCCCGGCCTGGGTGCCGTAGAACCCGGCGATGAGGAGCTGCCCCACCTTCTCCTCCGTGGTCATGGTCGAGAGGGCCTCCTCCACCGGGTCGGGCTCGGGCGTGGGGGAGGGCGTGGCCGGAGCGGGGGTCTCCACCGGGGCGGGGGAGGGGCTCTCCGGGGCCTCGGGGCCGGGGGCGGCCCGGCATCCGGCCAGCAGGGCAAATCCAATTAGGAATAAAGAGGCGATCAGATTCCGTTTTGTCATCATTTCTGCCCTACTTTCTGCCCCGGCGCTGTCCCCGGCCCCCGGGGCGCCGCCCGTGGCCGTGGGCATGGCCGGGTCGTCCCCGCTTTTCCGTCTTGGGCTCCTTCCGGGGGGCGGGGTGGACCTTGGGCAGGGCCCCCGGCTCTCCGGGGAGGGTGAAGTCGATCTGGCCGCTGCCGGGGTCAGCGGCGGCGCAGAGGACCTCCAGGGGCATCCCGAAGGTGTAGACGAACTTGGTCCGGACGCCGGTGAGGGTCATCCGGGCCTCGTCATACTCGTAGCGGTCGTCGGGGAGGGCGGTGACGGGGAGCAGCCCCTCCACCCCGTTGGCCAGCCCCACGAAGAGGCCGAATTTGGTGACGCCGGTGACGGCGCCGGGGAAGGTCTCCCCGATGTGGGGGACCATATACTCGGCCATATAGCACTTTTCGATCTCCCGCTCGGCGCTCATGGCGGCCACCTCCCGGTCGGAGGACTGGACGGCGGCCCGCTCCACGTCGGCGGAGAGCTTTCTCCGCTGCCGCTCCAGGGTCCCGTCCAGCAGGGCGGTGAGGACCCGGTGGACCATCAGGTCGGGATAGCGGCGGATGGGGGAGGTGAAGTGGCAGTAGTATTTGGCGGCCAGCCCGAAGTGCCCCAGGTTCTGGGGGTCGTACCGGGCCTTCATCAGGCTCCGGAGGACCATGATGTGGATGGCGGGGGCCTGGGCCGTCCCCTTCACCGCGTCCAGGACCTTCTGGATGCTGCCGTGGTCGGCCTCCTTCAGGTCGAAGCCCCAGGGGGCCAGCATGGTCCGCAGGGCGGTCACCTTGTCCTCAGTGGGCTTTTCATGGACCCGGTAGACGCA
>DWWJ01000073.1 GCA_019119795.1 Candidatus Intestinimonas pullistercoris | reverse complement strand
AGAAGATCACCATCATCCCCCGCACCTCCGGCGCCCTGGGCTACACCATGCAGGTGGAGGAGGGCAACCACTACCTCATGAGCCAGAAGGAGCTGGAGAACAAGATCGCCACCCTCACCGGCGGCCGGGCGGCCGAGGAGCTGATCTTCCACTCCGCCTCCACCGGGGCCTCCAACGACATCGAGCAGGCCACCAAGCTGGCCCGGGCCATGATCACCCGGTATGGCATGAGCGAGGACTTCGACATGGTGGCGCTGGAGACGGTCAGCAACCAGTATCTGGGCGGGACACCTCCCTGTCCTGCTCCGCGGAGACGGCGGCCGAGATCGACCGGCAGGTGGTGGAGCTGGTCAAGGAGCAGCACGCCAAGGCCAGCAGGCTCCTGGAGGAGAACCGGGAAAAGCTGAAGGAGATCTCCCGCTACCTCTACGAAAAGGAGATCATCACCGGTGAGGAGTTCATGGACCTGCTGGAGCACTGAATCTCACAACAGCCGATTTTGGGGGCCGGCGATGCCGGCCCCCAAAGTCGGAACAGGACAAAGTAACCATAGAAAAGGATGAAATACATGGTCCCATTACTGCGAAAGATGGAGCGGCGGGAGTGGCGCATGGCCGCCGTCTGTGTCCTCCTGATTTTAGGGCAGATCTATTTTGACCTGTCCCTTCCGGACTACATGAGCGACCTGACAGTGCTCATTAAGACGCTGGGGAGCGAGATCAACGAGATCCTCTATACCGGACTGGAGATGCTGGGCTGTACCCTGGCCAGCGCACTGCTCTGCGTGGTCTGCGGCTACCTCACCTCCCGGGTGGCCGCCGGCTTCGGCCGCACCCTTCGGAAATCCGTATTTCATAAGATCGCGGACTTTGGCCAGCAGGAGATGATGGCCTTTTCGGTCCCCAGCCTCATCAACCGCACCACCAACGATATCACCCAGATCCAGATGCTGGTGGCCATGGGGCTTCAGGTCCTGATCAAGTCCCCCATCATGGCGGTATGGGCCATCATCAAGATCGTCAACAAGAGCTGGACCCTCTCCGCCATCACCGCCGGTTTTGTCGTGGCGCTGCTGGGCATGATGGCGGTCATCATCGCCGTGGTAATACCGCGGTTTCGCCGGGTCCAGAAGCTGATGGACCGCATCAATCTGGTGGCCCGGGAAAATCTGACCGGCATCAACGTGGTCCACGCCTATAACGCGGAGGACTATCAAAACGCGAAGTTTGAACAGCATAATGAGGTCCTGATGCGGACCCAGCTGTTCAACCAGCGCGCCTTTGCCTTTCTGATGCCTGCCGTGACCTTTGCCATGAACACCCTCTCCCTGGTGATCTACTGGGTGGGCGCGGCCATCGTCGACCATGTGCCGGCCGCCGACCAGGCGCTGCGGCTGAGCACCTTCAGCAATATCGTGGTGTTCGGCACTTATGCCACTTATGTGATCATGAGCATCATGATGATGGTCATGATCATCATGCTCATGCCTGCGGCCCAGGTGTCCGCCCAGCGCATCAACGAGGTGCTGGATGCCTCGGCCAGCCTCCGGGAGGGCAGCCGGACAGAGGCCGGGGAGGAGGGCACGGTCGAATTCCGCGGTGTTTCTTTCCACTATCCAAGCTCTGGGAAGAATGTACTGGAGGATATCAGCTTCCGGGCGGAGAAAGGCGAGACCGTGGCCTTCATCGGCGCCACCGGCAGCGGCAAGACCACTCTGGTCAGCCTGATCGCCCGGTTCTACGACGCCACCCAGGGAGAGGTCCTGGTGGATGGGGTCAACGTGAAGGATTACTCCTTCCAGGCCCTCTATGACCGGGTGGGCTATGTGACCCAGAAGGCGGTCCTGTTCTCCGGAGATGTGCGGAGCAATGTGCTCTTCGGCGAGAGCCGGGGCGGAAAGACGGATGCGGATGTCCGTCAGGCGCTGGAGCTGGCCCAGGCGAGTGAGTTTGTGGACAAGCTGCCCGGCAATCTGGACGCTCCCATCGCCCAGGGCGGCACCAACGTCTCTGGCGGGCAGAAGCAGCGGCTCTCCATCGCCAGGGCCCTGACCCGGAAGCCCGAGATCCTGGTGTTCGACGACTCCTTCTCCGCTTTGGACTACCGGACCGACGCCAAGCTCCGGGCCGGCCTGGAGCGGCAGCTGAAGGGCACCACCCGCATCATCGTGGCCCAGCGCATCGGCACCATCCGCGACGCCGACAGGATCATCGTCCTGGACGAGGGAAAGGTCGTGGGCATGGGCACCCACGACGAGCTGATCCAGAACTGCCCGACCTACCAGGAGATCGCCCGATCCCAGCTCTCCAGCGAAGAGCTGGGCGCGTAAGGAGGAAGAAACCATGAATCAATTTGCGCAGCGCGGGATGCATGTGCCGGGCGATAGCAAGCGCGGCGTGCGGGGCGTGCTTGCAGAGCTGTTTTCCTACTCTGAAAAATTAAAGCTGCCTGTGGCCGTCTCCCTGCTGTTTGCGGTGGCCGGAGCGGTCCTGACCATCGTCGGCCCCAACCTGCTCAGCAGAATCACGGACCTTATCTCCAATTCTCTGGCGGGCGAGATCGACCTGGCTGCCATCGGACACGTCGGCGTGCAGCTGCTGCTCCTCTACGGCCTCAGCGCCGTGCTCACCTATGTGGAGCACTATATCATGGCGACAGTGACCCTGGACCTGGCCCGGGACCTGCGCCGGGACCTGTCCCGAAAGATCAACCGGGTGCCCATGAAATACTTTAACACCGTTTCCCACGGCGACATCCTCAGCCGTGTCACCAACGACGTGAGCACCCTCCAGCAGGCCATGGCCAACAGCCTGCCCTCCATGATCAGCGCGGCGGCCCAGTTTATCGGCTGCCTGGTGATGATGTTCGTGACAGAGTGGCATATGGCCCTGGCCGCCGTTGCCGTCACCCTGCTGGGATTTCTGATCATGGCGCTGGTGATGCTCCGCTCTCAGAAATACTTTACCGCCCGGCAGACCAACCTGAGCGCCTTGAACGGCTATATCGAGGAGTGTACTCCGGTCACGACGTGGTCCGCATCTCCCAGGCCGGTGACAGCATGAAGGAGAAGTTTGCCGAGATGAACGACGGCCTGTACGACGCGGACTGGCGGAGCCAATTTCTCTCCGGCATCATGCAGCCGCTGATGAATGTGGTGGGCAACCTGGGCTATGTCGTGGTATGCGTCCTGGGGGCCATTCTGGCCCTGGCCGGACAGATCTCCTTTGGTGTCATCGTGGCCTTTATCCTCTATGTGCGCCTGTTTACCTCGCCGCTGAGCACCCTGGCCCAAGGCATGACCCAGATGCAGACGGCCGCCGCCGCCGGCGACCACATCTTTGACTTCCTCCACGAGGAGGAGCTGGAGGATGAGAGCGGAAAGCAGTCCGGCCCCCGCCAGGTACGGGGCGAGGTGGAGTTTGACCATGTGCGCTTCAGCTACCCCAACAACCCGGACAAGATCATCATCAAGGACTTCTCCGCCCACATCCGGCCGGGGCAGAAGGTGGCCATCGTGGGCCCCACCGGGGCGGGCAAGACCACCCTGGTCAATCTGCTCATGCGCTTTTTTGAGTTGAACAGCGGCGAGATCCGGATCGACGGTGTCCCCACCTCCCAGATGACGCGGGAGAGCGTCCACGACCTGTTCAGCATGGTGCTCCAGGACACCTGGCTCTTTGAAGGCACAGTGCGGGAGAATCTGGTCTACAACAAGACGGGGGTCACCGACCAGCAGCTGGAGGAGGCGTGCCGGTCCTGCGGCATCTACCACTTTATCGAGACCCTGCCCAAGGGCTTTGACACGGTGCTGGACGACAGCATCTCCATCTCCGCCGGCCAGAAGCAGCTGCTCACCATCGCCCGGGCCATGATCCAGGGCAATCCCATGCTGATTTTGGATGAGGCCACCTCCTCGGTGGACACCCGGACGGAGCTCATCACCCAGCGGGCGATGGATCAGCTGACCGAGCGCCGCACCAGCTTTGTCATCGCCCACCGGCTCTCCACCATCAAGAACGCGGACCTGATCCTGGTCTTGAAGGACGGAGATGTCATCGAGCAGGGCACCCATGAGCAGCTCTTGTCCCAGGGCGGCTTCTATGCGGACCTCTACAACAGCCAGTTTGAGAGAGCCTCCTGATTTTTGAGACACCCAGGCCGCTCCCGCGGCGGACAATTCCGCGTAGGCACGGAAAAGGATCTGATCCAATCGAGGGCGGATCTCGGGGGCCCCTCTCCTTCCGGAGAAACGGCCGCAGCTCAACCGGTTTGGTGGAGCTGCGGCTTTTTCTTTTCCGCGGTACAGATGCCCAGATAGCCGTTGCGAAAACCTGGAAAGTCGGTTATACTAGACATACACAGCGGGCCCGGAGCCCAGCGCTCCGCCGTTCCGCCAGACAAGGACCGAATGGAAAAAGGAGGGATGGCAGTGGAGGGCCGGTATTCCATGAAGCTGGGCAAGCTCATCAAGGACTTTGAGCTGGAGGTGCTCCGCGGCGTAGAGCACTATGAGGACGTGCTGATCCAGCGGGAGGACGTGAACCGCCCCGGCTTGCAGCTGGTGGGCTTCTTCGACTACTTTGACGCCAAGCGGCTTCAGGTGCTGGGAAAGGTGGAGAACACCTATCTGGCCCAGGTGCCCTCTGAGGACCGGCGGCGCATCTTTGACGCCCTGCTGGCCTACGAGGTGCCCGCCCTGATCATCACCCGGGGGCTGGACCCCTTCCCGGAGCTCATGGAGATGGCGGACAAGCATGACCGCACCATCCTCCGCACCCAGGAGACCACCACCGCCTTCATGGGGGCTCTCATCGCCGGGCTGCGGAACGAGCTGGCCCCCCGCATCACCCGCCACGGGGTGCTGGTGGAGGTCTACGGTGAGGGGGTGCTCCTGCTGGGAGAGTCCGGCGTGGGCAAGAGCGAGACCGCCATCGAGCTGGTGAAGCGGGGCCACCGCCTGGTGGCCGACGACGCCGTGGAGATCAAGCGGGTGGGGGTCAACCGCCTGGTGGGCTCCGCGCCGGAGCTTATCCGCCACTACATCGAGCTGCGGGGCATCGGCGTGGTGGATGTACAGCAGCTCTTCGGCATGTCCGCCGTCCGTGAGGACCAGGACATCGACCTGGTGGTGAGCCTGGAGCAGTGGAACGACGAGACCATGTACGACCGCCTGGGCCTGGAGGAGCTCTACACCGTCATCCTGGACGTGAAGGTACCCTCCCTCACCGTGCCGGTGAAGCCGGGGCGGAACCTGGCCATCATCGTGGAGGTGGCGGCCATGAACAACCGCCACAAGAAGATGGGCTACAACGCGGCCCAGGCCTTCACCCAGCAGATCAACGAGCACTTCGAGCAGGCCCTCAGCGGCCAGCTCTGAGGGCGGAAGGAGACAGGAAATGACCAGACCCATCCCCATCTTCCTGGACGGCGACCCGGGCCACGACGACGCCATCGCCTGGATGCTGGCCCAGGCGTCCCCCCTGCTGGACATCCGGGGGGTCTCCTCGGTCTGCGGGAACCAGACCATCGAGAAGACCACCTGGAACGCCCGCCGGGTCATGACCCTGCTGGGCATCCGGGCCCCCCTGGCCCAGGGGCGGAAGGGCCCCCTGGTGGCCGAGCCCATGCCCGCCCCGGGCATCCACGGGGAGTCCGGCCTGGACGGTCCCGCCCTGCCGGAGCCGGCGGTGGAGCCGGTGGACCTGCCCGCCTGCGAGCTCATGGCCAGGGTCCTGGCCGAGAGCCCGGAGCCGGTGACCCTGGTGCCCACCGGCCCCCTCACCAATGTGGCCGCCCTGCTGCTGGCTCACCCGGAGCTCAAGTCCCGCATCGCCGGCATCTCCCTGATGGGGGGCGGCGTCACCCAGGGCAACTGGACCCCGGCGGCCGAGTTCAACATCCTGGTGGACCCGGAGGCCGCCGACCTGGTCTTCCGCTCCGGGGTGCCCATCACCATGGCGGGGCTGGATGTCACCGAGCAGGCCCTGGTCTTCCCGGAGGACTTCGCCCGCATCCGGGCCTTGGGGAATCCGGTGGCCGGAGTGGTGGCCGATTGGCTGGAGTTCTTCTACGGCTTCCACCGAAATATCGGCTATGCCGGGGCCCCGGTCCACGACGCGGTGGCCGTGGCCGCCCTCATCGCCCCGGAGCTCTTCCGGATGGAGGAGATGTATGTGGCGGTGGAGACAGCGGGGGAGTACTGCCGGGGCGCCACCATCGGAGACCGCTACCACCTGACGGACCACGCCCCCAACGCTCGGGTCATTCTGGGCCTGGACCGGGCGGGCTTCGTCCAGCTTTTGGTGGACGCTGCGGCGTCCTACGGGGAGGGAAGGACATGAACACGGAAAAACGGCCGGTGATCCTGGACTGCGACCCGGGCATCGACGACGCGGTGGCCCTCCTCCTGGCCGCCCGGGCCCCGGAGCTGGACCTGCGGGCAGTGACGGTGGTGGCCGGCAACGTGGGCCTGGCCCACACCAGCCGCAACGCCCTGCGGGTCCTCACCCTGGCGGGGGTGGAGGTCCCGGTCTGCGCCGGGGCGTCCGGCCCCCTCTTCGGCCCGGTGGTCACCGCCGACGAGGTCCACGGCGCAGACGGCCTGCTGGGCCTGCCGGTGCCGGAGCCCGCCTTCCCCCTGTCAGAGGAGCCGGCCTGGGATGCCCTCTACCGGGAGGCCCGGGCCTGGGGCGGCGCCCTGGAGGTGGTGGCCACCGGCCCCCTCACCAACCTGGGGGTGGCCCTGGCCAAGTATTCCGACCTCCCCCGGTATCTCCGGCGGATCGTCCTCATGGGGGGCGCCACCGACTTCGGCAACACCACACCCGCGGCGGAGTTCAACATCTACGCCGACCCGGAGGCCGCCGAGATGGTCTTCCGCTCCGGCATTCCGGTGGTGATGTGCGGCCTGGATGTCACCCATAAGGCCTACCTCACCCACGCCGACATCGACCGCATCGAGGCCCTGGGCACCCCCCAGGCCAGCTTTGCGGCGGCCACCATGCGGTGCGGCGTGGAGTGGCATGAGAAATTCCTGGTGCCCGGGGCTCCTATGCACGATCCCTGCGCCATGCTGTATGCCCTGGAGCCGGAGCTCTTCACCAGCCTGCACTGCTGGGTGGGCGTGGAGTGCCGCGGGGCCATCACCCGGGGCCGGACGGTCACCGACGCCTACAGCGACGCCAAGCGGGACCCCAACACGGAGCTGGTCACCGATGTGGACCGGGCGGCCTTCGTAGAGGCCATGACGGCCCGGCTGGCGGTCTACGGGTGAAGGCTGGTCCCAAAACGGGGCGGAAATAAATTTGATAATTTTGAAAAAAAGGCTTGCATTCCGGGTAAAGACATGCTAATATATATGAGCCGTCTGAAATAGGCGGCGATTTCCGGGTGTGGCGAAGTTTGGTATCGCGCTTGAATGGGGTTCAAGAGGCCGCTGGTTCGAATCCAGTCACTCGGACCAACTAAGGTTGCTAAAAAAGATGCAACCCCTGAAACCCTTGCTGCGGCAAGGGTTTCAGCCGTTTCAGAGGGCAAAATTGAGCACCCGTCGAGATGGTGATGCAAAAGGCCATTTTTGCGATGTGGGGTGATTCGAACCTCTGAGCAAACAAAAAAACAGCGAGAGAAGCCCCTGTTGGCAGTTCGATATG
>DWWJ01000072.1 GCA_019119795.1 Candidatus Intestinimonas pullistercoris | reverse complement strand
GGGAGGAGGAAAACGACGACGCCATGCACTTCCACCCGCCCGTCACCCCGTCCCCGGCGGAGGGCCTGGGCTTTGACGAGAGCTGGCTCTACGACGACGGGGCGGGCTGGCAGTGCCTCCTGGCCCGGCAGGGCCGGGAGGTGGCGGTGGTGGAGGGCCCCGTGGACTTCACCGACCCGGCTGTCCTGGCGATGGTCCGGGCACGACTTGGATGGGAGGCGGTCCTATGAAACAGCGCAGACACGCCCTCTTCGCCTTTCTGGCCTCGGACTACCAGGCCGCCCAGGCCTGGCTGGAGGAGCAGGACCGCCGGGGGTGGGAGCTCCAGTCCCTCTCCTACTGGCTCCCCACCGCCCGGCTGGTCCCCAAGACCCGGGAGGACATCCGGTACTGCGTGGACCTGACCCGGGGCTACCGGGACCCCAGCTTCGCCCCCGACGGCTTCGACCAGCTGGTGCGGGACTCCGGCTGGACCCTGGTGGGGACCACCCGGAGCGGCCTGGACGTCTACCAGTCCCAGCCCGGCCGGGACCCCGTCCCCATCCAGACCGACCCCGAGCTGGTGCGGCGGCGGTTCTTCGGCCGGGAGGTGGTCCCCAGCCTGGCTTCCGCCCTCCTGGTGGCGGTGCTGCTGGCCCTGGCCGCCCGTCTCATCCTGGACCCCAGGTTCTTTCTGCGGCTCCTGCCCTCCACCTGGGAGCTGCTGCGGGCGGTTTCCCTGGTGGTGATGAGCGGCTTCCTCCTCTATTGGGCGGTCCACAATCTGGTCTTCTGGGTCCGCGGCCGGGGCGGGCTGCCCCCGGTCTCCCGCAAAGGGGCCCGGTTCCGGGGGCTCCTCTGGAGCCTGACGGTCCTCTATTGGTGCATCGCTCTGCTGCTCCCCCTGGCGGACCTGGGCCTGGTGATCTTCCCGCCCCAGGTCCCTCCGGAGGAGCTGGCGTCCCAGCCCCTGGTCCTGGCCGAGGACCTGGGCCTGGGCCCGGCGGAGACCGAGGGGGCCCGGCGCCGGAGCTCCCCCTTCCTCACAGAGCTGGAGCTGGAACAGAGGACGGAGTCCGGCTGGCTGGACCAGACCCGGTGGGACTGCTGCTCCTCCTGGGCGGCGGACCGGATGGTCCAGGGGACCCTGGCCGTCTACGACGGCTGGGGCATCCAGCCCGCCGGCCTGGGCTTTGACCAGAGCTGGAGCGGAGACCATTTCCTCCTGCTCCGGCAGGGGGACACGGTGGTGCTCCTCCAGGGCCCGGCGGACTGGACAGACCCGGATATTCGCGCTATACTATGGGCACAACTGGAACTGTCATAAGGAGGGACCTTTCATGTCCGAGCTGCTGTTCGTCAACGCCTGCGTCCGGGGAGAGCGCTCCCGCACTCTGGCCTTGGCCCGGCGTTTTCTGGATGCCTACAAAAAAAGCCACCCGGAGGTCCGGGTGACTGAGCGGGATCTGATGGAGGAGCGCCTGGAGCCCCAGTACCCCGAGGTGCTGGAGCAGCGGGATGCCCTGTGGGCCGCCGGGCGGCTGGAGGAGCCCATGTTCGCCCCCGCCCGGCAGTTCGCCGGGGCTGACCGAATCGTGGTTGCCGCCCCCTTCTGGGACCTGAGCTATCCCGCCATTTTGAAGATCTACCTGGAGCGCATCTCGGTGACCGACCTCACCTTCGGCTACGACGACCAGGGGCGGATGGTGGGCCTGTGCCGGGCGGAGAAGCTCCTCCTCATCACCACCCGGGGCGGGAATTTCTCCCTGCCGGAGACGGCCTGGATGGAGTCGGGGGCCCGGCACCTGAAGGCCCTGTGCGCCATGTACGGCATCCCGGACTTCCAGCTCCTGTGCGCCGAGGGCCTGGACGACATCCGCAACGACAAGGAGGCCCTTCTGGCCAAGGCCATGGAGGAGGCCGAGGCCCTGGCCCCGTCCTTCTAAGGGAGGGCCCGCAGGAAAGGGAAGAGCTCCGGCGGGGTCTGGCCCGGCGCCAGCCAGGCAAAGCCCGGCAGGTTCCGGACCACCCCGTAGACCACCAGGAAGGCCACCATGAGCCCGATGACGATCTGCTCTCCCCGGGTGGGGCCGGCCCGTCCGGTGCGGACATACCGGACGGCTGCCCGGAGGCCCAGCACCGCCAGGAAGGGCAGCAGGAGCATCAGCCCCGGGTTCCAGCTCCAGGCCTCGGCAAAGTCCAGCCGCAGCAGGGCCAGACACATCCGGGACACCCCGCAGCCGGGGCACCACAGCCCCGTCACCGCGTGGAAGGGACAGGGCAGCCCTACCCCGGTGACGGCGGTAAAGGCGGCGTAGGCCAGCCCCGCCGCCGCCAGGAGCCCCAGCTTGGTCAGAAGCCGCCGGGCCCTAGTTTTCAAGGTCGCCGCCGGGGATATAGTGGTTGACCTCGTTCTGCATCAGGGCCAGGGAGACGATGCCCAGGCCGAAGATGCCCAGCACCAGGTACAAAATGCCCAGGCTCCCCGTGGGGATGCCCTGCTCCTGGCGGGCCCGGTCCAGCTTGTCGCCCATCTTGTAATACCAGTAGAGGCTGTAGATGCCGCAGGTGATCAGGCTGAACACCACCACCAGCCCTCCGGAGGTACCGGGGCGCTCGGTGATCTCATTGACGTCCTCATTGAGGCAGTAGAGCCAATAAAATCCGTAGATGCCGCAGGTGATGATGCTCAGCACGATGCACAGTCCGACGCTGCGTGGTCTCATAGGGATGACCTCCTTCTCTCTTATGAGGCCAGTATAATCGAAACGGGGAGGAGAATCAAGTGAAACATATTCTTTTGCTCACCACCGGGGGGACCATCGCCTCCCGCCCCACCGAAGAGGGCCTGGTCCCCGGCCTGGACGGCGAGGACCTGGCCCGGAGCATCCCCTTCCTCACCGACAGCTACACCGTGGCCGTCCGGGACATCCTGCACCTGGACTCCTCCAACATCCAGCCGGAGGAGTGGCAGCTCATCGCCCAGGCCGTCTACGCCGAGCGGGGGGACTACGACGGCATCGTCATCACCCACGGCACCGACACCATGGCCTACACCGCCTCGGTGCTCAGCTTCATGCTCCGGGGCATCCCCATCCCGGTGGTGCTCACCGGGAGCCAGCTCCCCATCGAGCACCCCCTCACCGACGCCCTGGAAAACCTGCGCATCGCCTTCGCCATGGCCTGCTCCGGGGCCCCGGGGGTCTTCGTGGCCTTCGACCGGAAGGTCATTCTGGGCTGCCGGGCGGTGAAGACCCGGACCCGGGACTTCGACGCCTTCGAGAGCGTCAACTGGCCCCTGGTGGGCTCGGTGGACGCCGGAGGGCTCCACATCGACCCCTCCGCCCTGCCGCCCCGCCCCGGCGGGGACTGCGTGCTCAGAAGCGAGCTGTGCCGGGATGTCTTTCTCATCAAGCTCACCCCGGGGCTCAACCCGGAGCTCTTCGACCTCCTCCACCAGATGCACTACCGGGGCGTGGTCATCGAAGCCTTCGGCGCCGGGGGGCTCCACTTTATCCGCCGGGACCTGATCTCCAGGCTCCACAAGGCCGCCCAGGGAGGCATGACGGTGGTGGTCTGCTCCCAGTGCCTCTACGAGGGCAGCGACTTTACCCTCTACCAGGCGGGGCAGAAGGCCCTGGCCCAGGGGGTCATCCAGGGCTACGACATGACCACCGAGGCCGCCGTCACCAAGCTCATGTGGGTGCTGGGCCAGACCCGGGACCCTGCGGAGGTCCAGGCCCTCTTCGCCCGGAATCTGGCCGGGGAGGTGGGCCGGTAGCCCGCCCGGCAGAAAAGACAGGAACCGCGCCCCTCTTCGGGGCGCGGTTCCGTGCATGTTTTGGGGATGTCCCCCACTTGATTTGCCATTTGAAAGGAGGCCGGGCTCACATCTCCCGCCGTCCCTCCAGGGCCCGCATGAGGGTGGCGTCGTCGGCGTACTCCAGATGCCCCCCCACGGGGATGCCGTAGGCCAGCCGGGTGATCTTCACTCCGAAGGGCCGGAGGAGCCGGGCCAGATACATGGCGGTGGCCTCCCCCTCGGTGTCCGGGTTGGTGGCCATGATGACCTCCCGGACCTCCCCGGAGGCCACCCGCTCCACCAGCTCCTTCACATGGAGGTCGTCGGGCCCCACATGGTTCATGGGAGAGATCACCCCGTGGAGGACGTGGTAGCGGCCCTCGTACTCCCGGGAGCGCTCCAGGGCGATGACATCCTTGGGGTCGGCCACCACACAGACCACCCCCGGGTCCCGCTTGGGACTGCGGCAGATGGCGCAGGGGCCCTCCCCCTCGGTGAAGTTCCGGCACACCGGGCAAAGGGAGATGGAGGTCTTGGCCGCCACGATGGCGTCGGCGAACTCCCGGGCGTCCTCCTCCGGCAGGGAGAGGACGAAAAAGGCCAGCCGCTGGGCACTCTTGCGCCCCACCCCGGGCAGCTTGGCGAACTGCTCGGTGAGGCGCTCCAGGGCGGGAGGAAAATACTCCATGGTCGATCCCTCCGTCCGGCTCAGCCCCGCAGGGCGGCGATGGCGGCGGCGGGATCGGGGGCGCCGTAGACAGCGGAGCCCGCCACCAGCACGTCGGCTCCGGCCTCCACCACCTGCCGGGCGGTCTCGGCGTTGACGCCCCCGTCCACCTCCAGGCGGCACTCCGGGCGGTACTGCTGGATATACCGCCGAACAGCCCGGATCTTGGGGAGCTGGTCGGCCATGAAGCTCTGGCCCCCGAAGCCGGGCTCCACCGTCATCACCAGGATGAGGTCCACCCCGTCCTCCCGGAGGTAGGGGATCACGGCCTCGGCGGCGGTGATGGGCCGGAGGGCGATGCCCTTCTTCACCCCCAGGCGGTCCATCTCAGCCAAGGCGGCGTGGAGGGCCGGGGGCATGTCGGCCTCCAGGTGGACCGTCAGGAGGTCGGCCCCCGCCCTGGCAAAGGCTTCCACATACCGCCCCGGCTTCTCGATCATCAGGTGGACATCCAGGAACATTTCCGTGTGCCTGCGGATGGACTGGACCACCGGCACCCCGATGGTGAGGTTGGGGACAAACATGCCGTCCATCACATCCACATGGAGCCAGTCGGCGGAGGAGACCCGCTGGATGTCCCGGGCCAGGTCGCAAAAATCGGCCGAGAGAATAGAGGGCGCGATTTTAATCATTTTTTCATGCCTCCTAACGGGAAAATTAAGCCGGACGGGGTATGATAGGCTCTGTGACCGGAACACGGCGGAAACACCGGCCGGGCCCCGGCGGCATAGGATACGGCAAGCGGAACGTGACCCGGCCTCCGGCCGGGTCCTGGTCCCGGGACAGCCGCCGGCCTCCCCAGGGCGCGCCATCGCGCGCCCAGAAGCGGCGGCCCCACGCCGTCCCCCGGTCCGGCGGCGACGACCCGGCGGCCCGCCGCATAAAGATAGCCGCCCGCCGGAGCTCTGCCTCCGGCGGGCGGCAGAGCATAGGGGACTTCACACGCTGGTGGTCATGACCTCCCGGGCGTCGTAGCCCGCCTCCCGCAGGGCGGTCATGATCTCCTTTTTGTGGACGAGCCCGAAGGCCTCCAGGGTCACCCGGAGCTCCACACCGCTCTGGCGGTTGATGTTGACAAACTGGTTGTGGTCCAGGCGGATGATGTTGCCGTTGCGCTCGGCCACCAGCTCGGCCACCCGCACCAGCTCGCCGGGGCGGTCGGGGAGCTGCACCGAGAAGGTGAAGACCCGGCCCCGGCCCACCAGCCCGTGCTGGACCAGGGAGGAGACCGTGATGACGTCCATGTTGCCCCCGGAGAGGATGGGCACCACGTTTTTCCCCTTGCAGTCCAGATGGTTCAGGGCTGCGATGGGCAGCAGCCCGGCGTTCTCCACGATCATCTTGTGCTTTTCCATCATGTCCAGGAAGGCGTCCACCAGCTCATTGTCGTCGATGGTGATGATGTCGTCCAGGTTCTGCTGGATGTAGGGGAAAATTTTATCCCCCGGGGTCTTGACGGCCACGCCGTCGGCGATGGTCTCCACCTTGTCCAGGGTGACCACGTGGCCGGCCTCCAGGCTGGCCTTCATGGAGGCCGCCCCAGTGGGCTCCACGCCGATGACCTTCACCCCGGGGTTGAGGAGCTTGGCCAGGGTGGCCACGCCGGAGGCCAGGCCGCCCCCGCCGATGGGCACCAGGATGATGTCCACCTCCGGCAGGTCGGAGAAGATCTCGTAGGCGATGGTGCCCTGCCCGGTGGCCAGGACGGGGTCGTTGAAGGGGTGGACGTAGGTGTAGCCCTCGGCCTGGGCGAGCTGGGAGGCCAGATCGGCGGCGTCGTCAAAGACGGCCCCCCGGAGGATGACCTGGGCCCCATAGTCCTTGGTGTTGTTGACCTTTACCAGGGGGGTGGTGGTGGGCATCACCACCGTGGCCTTCACCCCGGCGGCCTGGGCGGCGTAGGCCACGCCCTGGGCGTGGTTGCCGGCCGAGGCGGTGATGAGTCCCCGCTCCTTCTCCTCCGGGGAGAGGGTGCTGATCTTATAGTAGGCCCCCCGGATCTTGTAGGCGCCGGTGACCTGCATGTTCTCCGGCTTGATGTAGACCTGGTTCCCCGTGGCCTTGGAGAAGGCCGGGGAGTAGACCAGGCGGGTGTCCGCGATCACGCCGGAGAGCACGCTGCGGGCGGCCTTGAAATCCTCTAATGTCATCATTGGACCATCGCTCCCTTGCTTTCGGGCCCTGTTTGTACATGGCCTGGACAAATTATAGCTTTCTATATCATAATGATTTTTCTCCTCCCTGTCAATGCTGCGGCCATTGACACACTCCGGGAAGGAGGGTACAATAAATTTATCCTACCCTGCGATTCCGGAACCTCTCAGCGGCCCCGGCGGCCGGCCGGAAAGCGGCGCTCCCAAGGAGGCAGTCATGGCAAAAAAGGTAAAGCGTTCTGTGGCCCCCATCTACGCCGTGGCGGCGGTGTGGCTGGTCTTTGGGCTCTTTCTCCCCCTGTACCGGCCCATCCACTATGTGGCGGCGGCCCTGACCTCGGTGCTGGCCTATGTGCTGGTGCGGGCCCTGTGCCCCGACCGGGTCTACGAGACGCCGGAGCCCAAGGCAAAGGCGAAGGCCGCCCCCGAGGAAAAACCCCAGGAGCCTCCCAAGGCCCGTGAGCCGGAAAAGCCCGCCTCCACCGGGGACCCGGAGCTGGACGCCCTCATCCTGGAGCGGGACCGGGCGGTCTCGGAGATGAAGCGCCTCAACGACGCCATCGAGGACCCCACGGTTTCGGCCCAGATCGACCACCTGGAGGCCACCACCAAGAAGATCATCGCCCATGTGGTGGAGCACCCCCAGAAGCTCCCCCAGATCCGCAAGCTCCTCAACTACTACCTGCCCACCACCCTCAAGCTCCTCAACGCCTATGACCGGATGGGCTCCGCCGGGGTCTCCGGCGAGAACATCGACGGCACCATGGGCAAGATCGAGACCATGATGGACACGGTGGTGAAGGCCTTCGACAAGCAGCTGGACGCCCTCTTTGCCGACGAGGCCCTGGACATCTCCACCGACATCACCGTGATGGAAAACCTGCTGGCCCAGGAGGGGCTCTCGGGCGAGCAGCTGAAAAGCCAGTCCTGAGCGCAAAAAACAGCCCCGGAACAGGGCCGCCGGGCGGCCCGCCCATGTCTGAACAGGAAAGGATGGTCCCCATGTCTGAGCAAACCGACTTCACTCCCGAGCTGACCCTGACTCCCGACCTCAGCGCCAACACCGCCGCCGCGGCCCAGGCCGCCCCAAAGGCCCCGGAGGCCCCCAACCTGACTCTGGAGCCCTCCCTGACGGCGGAGGACGCAGCCGCCGCCCAGGCCGCCCGGGATGCCAACGCCGTAAAGCTGGACGAGAGCCAGCTCACCGAGGCCGAGCGGAAGATGGTGGACGAGTTCTCCGAAAAGATCGACATCACCGACTCCAATGTGGTCCTCCAGTACGGCGCCGCCGCCCAGAAGAACATCGCCTCCTTCTCCGAAAACACCCTCAACTCGGTCCGCACCAAGGACCTGGGGGAGATCGGCCAGTCCCTGGCCGGCCTGGTGGGAGAGCTCCAGCACTTCGGCCAGGAGGAGAAGAGCGGCATCTTCGGCTTTTTCCAGAAGAAGAAAAACGACCTGGAGTCCATGAAGGCCCAGTACGCCAAGGCCGAGACCAATGTCAACAAGATCGTCCAGGTCCTGGAGGGCCATCAGGTGACCCTGATGAAGGACATCGCCATGCTGGACCAGATGTACGACCTGAACACCAAATATTATAAGGAGCTCACCATGTATATCCTGGCCGGGAAGAAGAAGCTCCAGAAGGTCCGGACCAATGAGCTGGAGGAGCTGCGGAAGAAGGCGGCGGCCTCCGGCGCCCAGGAGGACGCCCAGGCCTACAACGACCTGGCCAACATGTGCTCCCGGTTCGAGAAGAAGATCCACGACCTGGAGCTCACCCGGATGATCTCCATTCAAATGGGCCCCCAGACCCGGCTCATCCAAAATAACGACGCCCTGATGCTGGAGAAGATCCAGTCCTCCCTGGTGAACACCATCCCCCTGTGGAAGAGCCAGATGGTCCTCTCCCTGGGCCTGGAGCACTCCCGGCAGGCCACCGCCGCCCAGGCCGCCGTCACCAACATGACCAACGAGCTCCTCCAGAAAAACGCCGACATGCTCAAGATGGGCACCATCGAGACGGCCAAGGAGGCCGAGCGGAGCGTGGTGGACATCCAGACCCTCCAGCACACCAACCAGCAGCTCATCTCCACCCTGGACGAGGTCATGAAGATCCAGCAGGAGGGCGCCCAGAAGCGCCGGGAGGCCGAGCTGGAGCTGGGGCGGATCGAGGGCGAGCTCAAGCAGAAGCTCCTGGAGCTCCGTGGCTGAGGGCGCACGAGATGGAAATGCTGAAAAAACGCTGGGTGGCCGTGGTCATCACCCTGGTGGTCATCGGCCTTGCCATCTGCTTCGGCCTGATGAAGGCCCAGAGCGGCTCCGATCTCCCCGCGGAGGGCTCCGGCGCGCTGGACACCGCGCTGGACACCAGCTCCTACACCCGCTTCCTCTACGATCAGGCCGACCTGCTCTCCCCTTCGGCGGAGGAGACCATCCTCCTCTACAACGCCAACTGGGACGACCGCTATAACAGCGTGGTGGCGGTGGTCACCCTGGAGAGCGTAGGGACCTCCTCCCTGGAGGACGCCGCCTACGACCAGGGGGCCGACATGGGCCTGGGAGAGGGGGACGCCGTCCTCCTCATCGCCGTGGCCGAGGACAGCTACTATGTGGCCCCCGGCACCGATTTTGCCACCATCCTCACCAACCAGGCGGTGGACGAGCTGGAATCCCGGCTCAACAGCGCCACGAACTATGAGTCGGCCGTGCTGAGCTTCTTCTCCGGCATGGACACCATCTATCAGGCCAACTTCGGCCTGGGCAACCAGGAGGTCCCCCAGGGGGGCGGCTATGTCTTCTTCTCCGGCTACCGCTGGCTGGTCTCCCTCATCGCCCTGCTCCTGGTGCTCTTTGTGATCCTCTCCGCCATCGACTCCGCCCGGTACAACGCCTACCGGCGGATGTACTACGGAGTGCCCAATCCCCCGGTGGTCTTCCGGCCCATCTTCTTCTGGCACGGGCCCGGGTACGGCTGGTACCAGCGCCGCTGGCGGCGGCCTCCCCCTCCGCCTCCCAGAGGTCCCAGGGGGCCGGGCGGGCCCGGCGGACCCCGTCCCGGAGGTCCCTCCTCCGGCTTCGGCGGCGCGGGGAACCGGGGGCCCCGGGGCGGCGGCACCTTCGGGGGCCGTCCCTCCGGCGGCGGCAGGCCCGGCGGCTTTGGCGGCTCCTTTGGAGGCTCCCGGGGCGGGGGCTTCGGCGGGGCCCGGAGCGGCGGCTTCGGGGGCAGCCGGTCCGGGGGGTTCGGCGGCGGCCGCGGAGGCGGCTTCGGCGGCCGGCGGTAACGCCCGGATACGCAAACAGAATCAACATGGCCGTCCCACCCGGGCGGCCATGTTTTTTGCCTTCTACATCATTTTTACACATCTGTCTGGTATGCTGTGTTTTGGAAAGGAGGGGGTCTCCATGTCTGATGTCATCCTGGTGGTGGAGGACGAGCCCCGCATGAGGACCATCCTGGCCGACTACTTCACCGCCCACGGGGTGGAGGCCGTCCTGGCCGGAGACGGGGAGACCGCCCTGGAGGTCTTCGCCCGGCGGGACTTCGACGCCGTTTTGCTGGACGTGATGATGCCAGGGCTGGACGGCTACGGGGTCTGCCGGGCCATCCGGCGGGAGAGCGCCGTCCCCATCCTCTTCCTCACCGCCCTGGGCGGGGAGGACCAGGCCCTCCAGGGGTACGCCCTGGGCTGCGACGACTATGTGACCAAGCCCTTCTCCCTGGCCCTCCTCTTCGCCAAGACGGCCGCCCTCATCCGCCGGAGCCGAGGGACCCCCGACGGGACCCTGGCCTGCGGGGCCATCCGCCTCTCCCCCGGCGCCCATTCCTGTACAGTGGGGAATCAAACGGTAAAATTATCCCCAAAGGAATATGATCTCCTCCTCTGCCTGCTGCGGAACCGGGGCCGGGTCCTCAGCCGGGCCCAGCTTCTGGACCGGGTGTGGGGCCTGGACTTCCAGGGGGAGGACCGGGCGGTGGACGTCCAGATGAAGAACCTCCGCTCCGCCCTGGGGAGCGCCGGAGGCCAGATCAAGACCGTGTTCAAGGCCGGGTATAAGCTGGAGGCGGAATAGGCCGCCCCGCTGGAAAGGAGCCGCCCATGAAAGACAAGCTGTTTCTCCCCCTCTTCCTCCGCACCGCCGCCCGCTTTCTCCTCTTCTGGCTGATCGTGATGGGGGTGCTGACCCTGCGGAATCTGGACACCCAGGAGCGCCTACTGAACAGCGGCTTATCAGAGTCGGAAGACTGGAACCTCCGCGACTGCCAGCTGGTGCTGGAGGGGGACTATGACCCCGCCATCAAGCCCGCCCAGCTGGAGGACCGGCTGAGTGCCTATTACTCCATGTACGGGGCCATGGGGGTCTACCGCCTCTATGACGTAGATGGACAGGAGCTGGCCCGGAGCCAGCTCACCTCCGGCCTCTTCTGTCTCCCGGGTACCGGGACCTACAGCTATCACCTCCGCTTTGACCCTGTCCTCACCGAGGAGGAGCACCTGGCCCTGGTCCGCCGTCTGCGGGAGGAGCGCCAGCTCCTCCAGTTTTACGGCACGGATGGCGGCCTCTATGAGGAGTATCTGGGGAGCGACCAGGGGATCAACTTCAGTGTGGGCCTCCGGGGGGAGGTCACAGGGGTGGTGGAGGCCAACGTGGTGTATCCCCAGAAGCTGGTCTACTACTATGAGGACGGTCCGGTGGTCCTGCTGGACACCGACAGCGATTTCTTCGACGGGAAGGAGCTCACCACCCTGACCTTTGACGCCGCCCGGATATCCTCCCCCCTGATCTGGAGCGATACCAGCCCCGAGCTGGCTCTGGAGCTCTTCCGGGAGGCCGAAGCCCGCGTTGACAGCCTGACCGCCGACCAGCCGCCCTCCACCAACCAGGCCAGCACCCTGTCAGGGCGCAGCGGCTCCGCCCACGTCGGCCCCAGTGCCACGCTGAACGGGATCATCGCCGCCAGCGGCGTGGCCTACCGCCCCGCCCGCATGGCCCTCCACGGCCTGGAAGCCGTCTATGTGGGGACCCTCCTGCTGGCCCTGCTGCTGGCCTTCTACACCGCCCGGTCCCAGACCCGCTCCCTCCGGCGGGAGCGGGCGCTCACCAACGCCGTGGCCCATGAGCTCAAGACCCCCCTGGCCCTCCTGCGCTCCTACGCCGAGGGGCTCCAGGAGGACATCGCCCCGGAGAAGCGGGAGGAATATCTGGCCGTCATCATGGAGGAGTCCGACCGCATGGCCGCCCTGGTCAATTCCCTGCTGGACTTCAGCCGCATGGCCTCGGGCAAAATGGCCTTGCGGGCCGAGGCCGTGGACCTCTCCGGACTGGTGGGGGAGGTCTGCCGCCCTCTGGACCGTCCGGCGGCGGAGAAGGGGGTCCGGCTGGCGCTGGAGACGCCCCCCTGCACCGTTTCCGGGGACCGGGAGCGGCTGCGGGCCCTGTGCGCCGAGCTGTGCGGCAACGCCCTGCGGCACTGCCGTCCCGGCGGAGCGGTCCGGGTCTCCCTGGCCCGGAAGGGGGACCGGGTCCGCCTCCAGGTGGGCAACGACGGGGACCCCATCCCCCCGGAGGCCCTGGAGCGGGTCTTCGACCCCTTCTACCGGGTGGACGAGGCCCGGGACCGGGCCCAGGGGGGCAGCGGCCTGGGCCTGGCCCTGGTCCGGGAGACCGCCCGGCTCCACGGCGGGACCTGCGGGGCGGAAAACGGCCCCTCCGGCCCGGTGTTCTGGGTGGAGCTGCCCCTTTACAACTCCGGTGCTTCCATGATATAGTGGAGGTAAGAAAGGGGGCGCGTATGGAATGGACTATGACCGCGTCCGAGTGAAACAGATGGCCCGCGGGGTCCTCCGGCGGGCCCGGCCCCGGCCCTGGCTGGTGACCCTGGTCTACACCCTTCTGACCACCCTGCCCGGCGTGGCGGTCTCCTTTGTCACCAGCGTCCCCCAGACCCTGGCCGGCAGCCTCTCCTACGCCGGGCGGTACGGCGCCGCCGCGGCCGAAGGGACCCTGGTGCTGATCTCCCTCTTCGCCAGCGTCCTGGTGGGCCTGCTGACGGCGGTGCTCTCCACCGGCTACGCCTATTACGCCATGAACCTCTGGCGGGGCCGGAGGACCGACTTCCAGGACCTCTTCCACGGCCTCTCCCTGGCGGGGAAGGTCATCCCCCTCTATCTGCTCATGGGGGTCTTCTGCGCCCTCTGGGGTCTGGCCTTCATGGTGGTCTACCTCCCCGCCCTGGCGGTCGGCCTCCTGCTGGAGAGCGAGGCCGCGCTGTATGCGGCCCTGACCCTGTGCACCATCGCCTACCTCGCCCTTCTCCTCAACCGGACCCTGCGCTACGCTCTGGCCTATTACATCCTGCTGGACCACCCCAGCTGGGGGGCCATGGACTGCCTCAACGCCAGCAAGGACCTGATGCGGGGACGCCGCTGGTCCCTCTGTGTGCTGGAGCTCTCCTTCCTGGGCTGGTACCTCCTTCTCACCGCCATCCTGCTGGTGGTGATGGTGGTGGTATTTGGGGCGGCCTTCCTGCTGGCCACGGCCCTGCTCCCGAACTACGGTGTCGGGGCCGCGGCTCTGGTCCTGCTTCTGGCCCTCCTCGGCGCTTTGCTCCTGGGCTCCCTGTGTACCCTGCCCCTGACCCTCTGGCTCACGCCGTATCTGAATGTGGCCGCCGTGGGCTTTTACGACTGCGCCGCCGGCTATGGCTATCCCCAGCCCGCCCCGCCGCCGGCCCCGGAGCCCCCTGCCCACTACCGCTACCAGAGCCGGGATGTGGCCCCCCGGCCTCCCGCCGCCCCGGGGACCGTCTCCCCGCCCAGGGAGGAGCCGCCGGCCTCCCGCTACTACAGCGGCTTTATCCGCCCGGAGGACCCGCCTGCCCCAGAAGAGGACCAGGAGCCCCAAAAATAAAAACAAGCTGTGGAGCCCCATAAACGGGGGCTCCACAGCTTATTTTGTGCGCTCTTCTGGCCCCGGCGGGCACTTAAAGATTTCTCTCTTTTTTGTCCGTCTGCTCCAGGAGGTAGTCCACGCTGACGTGGTACAGATTCGCCAGGGCGCAGAGGACCTGGGGCGGGATCATCCGCTGGCCGCTCTCATAGTAGGCGTAGGTCCTCTGGGACACCTGGATGGCCGCCCCCACCTGGGCCTGGGTCAGATCGTGGTCCTCCCGCAGATCGCGGATTCTCCTGTATCGCTCCATGGTTATCACCAAGGCCAGTATATTCTGAACAATTCATTCTATTGACATTTTGAATATATTGTTCTAAACTATACCGACAAGAGGTGATTTGATGCCGGACTATAAAGAGATGTATCTGACCCTGTTCCGGGCCACCGAGCAGGCAATCAACACCCTAATCGACGCCCAACGGACCTGTGAGGAACTCTATATCGGCCAGCCGGAGTCGGACCTCATCGTCCTGCCCCCGGAGGGGCATTCGTCGGAGGAGCCGTAAAAGGGCCGCGCCCTCCCCCGCGGGAGAACGCGGCCCTTCCCCCTCAGCCCTTGTCCATCTGCTTCAGCACCAGGGGGAGCAGGAGCTCGGCCACCCGGGTGTGGGCCTGGGCGGACAGGTGGCGCTTGGGGGTGGTCTCCTCGTTGAACCAGCGCTCCGGGTCATCCCGGAAGGGGGTATAGAGGTCCACAAAGGGGATGCCCAGCTGGTCGCACAGGCTGGAGAGGGATTCGTTCCACACCGGCAGCCGGGCCTGGAGCTCCGGCCCCGCCACCTCCTGGGAAAACCAGGGGATCCCCAGCAGGATCAGGGGCAGGCCCGCCTCAGCCGCCTGGTCCAGCACTGCGGAGATCTCCGAAAGGAACTCCCCCAGGGGGACCTCCAGCTTTTTGGCGTCGTTGGTGCCGAAGCCCAGGATGCACAGGTCGGCCCCCGCCGTGACGGAGGCAAACTTCTCCATGGCGAAGTCGGCCTGGACGCCGGGGTAGCCCTGGTTCTCCACCTGGACATCCGCGCCCTGGGCCCGCAGCAGTCCCTCCAGCTTGGCGGGCCAGGCGTCCTCCAGGGGGCCGGGGGTCCCGGTGTCTCCCAAATAATAGCGGGTGTTGGAGTCGCCGAAGGCGACGATCTGATAGGACATCTTCCTTCCCCTTTCTGCCGTGCCTCCGGCCGCCGGAGGCCCCATCTCCTGCTTTTGTTGTTTCATGGTCCTGCTCCATCATATCACAGCCGGCCCCGCCGCGCAATGGCGGAACGGGGCGACATGCTCAGCCGCCCAGATCAATGGGCACCGGGGCGTCCAGCCACAGCTGGTCCGGGGTCACCCGGCAGTCGTAGGCCAGCACATCCACTCCGGCCTCCGCCGCCGCCCGGAGGGCCGCCCCGAAGGCGGGGTGAGTGGCCTCGTTGGGCCGGAACCGCGTGGGGCCCTTCATCTGAATGACAAAACAGACGGCGCACTCGTACCCCTCCCGCCGGGCGGCGGAGAGCTCCTCCAGGTGGCGGACCCCGCGCTCGGTGGGGGCATCTGGAAAGGCTGCCACCCCGTCTTGCTCCAGGGTCACCCCCTTGACCTCCACAAAGCCCCGGCGCTCCGGCCCGGCCTCCCAGTAGAAGTCAAAGCGGGAGCGCCCCCAGGTGGTCTCCGGCCGCAGCAGGGTGAGGCCGGGCACGAAATGCCCGGCGGCGGCCCACTCTCCAAAGACCCGGTTGGGGGCCTGGGCGTCCATGTTGATGAGGAGGGGCCCCTTCTCCACGGCGATCAGGTCCCAGGCCGTCTTGCGGGCGGGGTTCTCCCCCGGCGTCAGATAGACCCTGGCCCCCGGCACCAGCAGCTCCCGGCACCGGCCGGTGTTCTTCACATGGACGGCCTCGGTCCGCCCCTCCAGCTCCACCTCCGCCACAAAGCGGTTGGGCCGGCGCAGGAACCGTGCCGCCTGGATCTTTCCATAGCGCATCTCGTTCTCTCCCGACTTGGACCTTGCTCAGGTGGACAGGCAAGGTCCGCCCGGCCCCTCCATCATAGCAGGTCCCGGCTGGAATGGCAAGCCGATCCCCTCCTTCCGGGCTGCGGCCCGTTTTCTTGCTTTTTCGACAAAATATCAAAAAAATTGCAGAAATCTTCAAAATGCACACCATAGTTGGCCGACAAAGTTCTACAGTCCGTTTATTCTTCCTCTTACCAACTGTAGAGGAGGATATCTCTGTGAAAACATCTTGTGAACAGGAACTTTATCGGACCGTGGGCAGTATGCTCCGCACACTCCGAAGGAGCAGGCATCTGACCCAGGAGACCTTTGCCCAGCAGCTTGGCGTCAGCCGGAACGGCTATCAGCAGGTGGAGCTGGGGCGGCACCTCCCCGGCTTCCAGCTGATGGTCCGGCTGGAGAAGGAATACGGCATGGATTTCCGCCCCCTGCACGGCCTGGTGCTGCGGGCCGGCGAGCAGCGGCGGGCCAGCAGGGAGCAGATGGAGCAGGCCCGGAAGGCAGAGCGGACCGCCGGAAAGCGGGGTGAGCGGAGATGATGCGGTATCGTCTGATCGAGCTGCCTTCCCCTGTCTCCCGGGCGCCGGAGGGCGGGAAATTCGGCCTTCTATGCGAGGAGCGGTCCGGTGAGGGCTGGCAGGCCCGGGCCCTGCTGCTGGAGCTCTCCTGCGGCCGGGCCCAGGCGCTCCGGCTGGCCAGGACCTGCACCCTGTCCGGCCTTACCCCCGACCAGGCCCTGGATGCGGCCGCCCGCCTGCTGGAGGAGGGCCCTTCCGCCGGGGAGGCTTCCCAATAAAAGCCCTTTTGTCCCTGTATCTCCCGAAAAACAGGAAAAAATCTCTTGACAAATCCCTGAATTTGTATATAATAATAAAGCTTGTTTCTAAAACAGGCATCATCCTTGCCCCTGCGGCAGAGCAGGGGCCATATGTCCATAAGGAGGTGCAAATCACATGGCAAAGATCAACGGCAACTACGAGGTGGTCTATATCCTCGATCCCGCTCTGGGGGAGGAGGCCACCGCCGCCATGGTGGAGAAATTCAAGACCATGGCTGAGGCCCGGGGCACCGTGGCCGAGGTAGACGAGTGGGGCAAGCGCCGCCTGGCCTATCCCATCAATGACCTCAACGAGGGCTACTACGTGCTCATGACCTTCACGGCCGACGCCGCCTTCCCCGCCGAGCTGGACCGTGTCCTGCGGATCACCGACGGCGTGATGCGTTCCATGATCGTCTGCAAGGACGAGCAGTAAGAGGAGCGGCGGAATGCTCAACAAAATTTTCCTTCAGGGCCGGCTGGTGGCCGACCCTGAGATGCGGCACACCCCCAACGGGGTGGCCGTGGCCTCCTTCCGTCTGGCGGTAGACCGGGACTTCAAGGACCGGGAGACCGGCGAGAAGAAGGCCGACTTCATCAACGTGGTGGCCTGGCGGGCCACCGCGGAGTTCGTCTCCCGCTACTTCACCAAGGGCCGCATGGCCGTGGTAGAGGGCCGACTCCAGATGCGGGATTACACCGACCGGGACGGCAACCGGCGCACCGCCGCTGAGGTGGTGGCCGACAACGTCTACTTCGGAGATTCCCGCCGGGACGCCGAAGGGGGCGGGAGCTACGGCGGTTACGGCGGCGGCTATTCCGCCCCGGCGCCCGCGGCCAGTGCTCCTGTTCCGCCTCCGGCCTATACCGCCCCTATGGGCGGCGGGAGCCAGTTTGCCGAGCTGGATGATGACGACGGCGAACTCCCATTTTGACGCAAGGCGTCAAAATGGGTCCCCGAATCTTTTCCTTCCTCGGGTGAACTGAATTCGCCCTGCGGCAAGCTTTTGGCCCTCGGCCAAAACGCTTGTGCGCACCATTTGATTTCATTTTAACGATAAGGAGGGTCACTTACCATGCCTATGGATAGAGAGCGTCCCCGCGGCCGGAAGCGCCGCAAGGTTTGCAGCTTTTGTGTAGACAAGGTCGAGCACATCGACTATAAGGACGCCGCCAAGCTGCGGCGGTTCCTCTCCGAGCGGTCCAAGATCCTGCCCCGCCGGACCACTGGCACCTGCGCCATGCATCAGCGTCAGCTGACTCAGGCCATCAAGCAGGCCCGTCAGATCGCACTGCTGCCCTTCGTCACAGACTAAGGACATCAGATATTGGGACTCCCCCACGCCGAACACGCCCCCGGAAGGCATCTGCCTCCGGGGGCGTGTTCGTTTTCTCTCTTGTCCGGTGCCGCCGGAGGCTTCAGCCCTCCAGCAGGCGGCAGAGCATCACAGCGGCTTCGGCCCGGGTCGCGGTGCGCGCCCCGGCATAGGTCTCCTGGGCCAGCCCCAGGGCCTGGGCCAGGGCGGCGTAGCCCAGCTCGCTGTCTGGGATCTCCGCGCGGTCCGAGAAGGCACAGGTGAAGATACCCTCCAGCCGGGCCACCCTGCCATAGCCGGCGGCGTCCAGCAGCATCCGCACCACGTCGCTCCGGGTCAGGAGGGCGTCTTCCTGCCGCTCCTGCCGGGTCAGGGCCCCCATGCGGTAAACCGCGGCGTAGGCTTCGTCCAGCTCCTCTTCCGTGGCCGCCTCCGGGTCCAGCAGGAGCCAGCTCCCCTGGGTGCTGGCCAGGAGGCAGACCAGGTCGGCCTGGGTCAGGGCCCTGCCGGGCTGGAAGGAGGCCGAGGCATAGCCCACGCCATACCGGGCCAGCCGCTCCACCTCCGCCTGGGCCCAGTGGCCCTCCAGGTCGTCATAGGATGGGCCCTCCGCAGGGGTGGCCTCCCGCTGAAGGGCCTCGCCGGTCTTGGCATCCACGCCGATCCAGCTCCCCTCCCGGCGCTCCAGGCCGTAGCCCAGCTCCAGGCCGTAGAAGTGGGTCAGCCCCAGCTGGATGAGCCGGGCCTCGGTGGGGTCGCTCTCCACCAGGGGGCGGGGGACCAGGAGGTAGGAGAGGGCCACCTCATAGGTCCCCATCCAGGCGTCCAGGGCGGCTTCGGCGTCCACGATCCCCTCCGGGCTCTGGAAGGTCACATCCTCGTGATACTGGAAGTTCAGGCCGCTCACGGAGCCGTCCGCGGCGTCGATGCCCACCGTGTAGGAATCCTCCGGGAAGAAGATGCCGTTCTCCTGGCGGGTGAAGGTAAAGGTAAAGGAGGGCGCCCCCTCCGCCGTGCGGTCGGTGGTGTCATAGAGGGCCAGATGGGCGGCGTGGTCCCCATAGTAGGCCGCCAGGAAAGCCTCTGCCCGGGCCTGGGCCTCCTCTGCCGGGAAAGCGGGGGTCCGCTCCTCGTCCCAGGGGGCGGAGGACCAGACCGACTGGACCCCTCCGGTGCGGGCGTCCACGGTGAAGGTCCGGCGGTAGACGTTCTCCCCGTCAGAGCGGCTGTAGGTCAGATGGCAGAGGACCTGCTCCTCTCCCCCGTCCTCCTCCACCAGCTGGTAGCGGCTGTTGGCCAGGGTGTAGTCCTCCAGGCCGTATTCCGGCACCGCCCGCAGGGCGGTGTCCAGCTCATCGCTGGCCTGGACCCCCTCCAGCTTCCGGATGCCCTCCTGCTCGGCCTCCGTCAGGGCGCCGGAGTTGCTGAGGGCCTCGTCAGTGGCCGACTCTCCCGCGGCGGCGTCTCCGCCGCCCGCCTGGTACATCTTCTCCTCCAGAGCGGTGAGGTCCACCAGCTCCCCGGTCTTGGCGTCCACATAGTATTCATGGCCGCGCTCCGGCAGGTAGCGGAGAACGGCCTGGGTGCTGTCGGCCTCCGGCAGGACGTACTCCAGCCGCAGGGAGAGGGTCCCTCGGAGGGCCTCCCCCGCCTGTGCGGCGGTGACGGCGGTCTCCGGCCCGGGGACCCCGCCCAGGCAGGTGGTGGCCAGGGCATCCCGGGAGAAGCGGGTCACCTGGTTATCGGTGGCCCGGACGGTGACGCTGTAGGACAGGGGCGAGGGGATGCCGTGGAGCAGGATGCTACCGGAGAAGCGGTAGCTGTCCGCCCCCAGCCGCTCTCCCTGGGGCTCCTCCAGCCGGACGGTCTCCAGGGCAGGGTCCAGCACCTTGGCCAGGAATGCCTCCGCGGCGGCGGCCGCCACCTCCGGGTCCCCCTGCGGGAAGGCGGGGAGGGACCCCGATTCCCCCCAGACGGCAATGCCGTCCTCTCCGTCTGAGCGGACATAGGACACGATGGTACCGTCCTCCAGGGCCTGCACCGAGAGGGAGCCCTCTTCTCCCGACCAGTCCAGCTGCCAGACGGTGGCCAGCTCCTGCTGCCAGCTCTCCCCGCGGAACTCGTCATATCCGCTGGTGTCCAGGTCCAGCCGCTCCTTGACCGCCTGGGTCACCTGGGCCAGCTTGGCGTCGGCGGACGCCTCCTCCGCCCCCAGGGCGGGGAGGGCCGTCCCGGTGAGCAGGGCGGCGCTGAGCAGCAGCGCGAGCAGTTTTTTCATCTTCCATACCTCCAATACTCCAAAATTTGACGACAGGACGGGTCTCTTACGCTTTTAGACGAAAAAGCCGGGAGATGGTTCCAGTCTTTCTGGAAAAAAACGGGCCGCACCATTAGAGAGATGGTGCGGCCCGGAGGCTTACAGCAGGAAGAAGAGCATCTTGGCCACCTCGGCCCGGGTGACCGAGTCATTGGGGCGCAGGAGGTTGTCGTAGCCAGAGATGATGCCCTGGCCCACCAGGGTCTCCACATAGGACAGGGCCCAGGCGGGGACCTGGTCGGCGTCAGAGAAGGTGAGGCTCTGGCGGATATAGCCCTGGCCCTGGATGCGGCCCAGGATGGTCATGGCCTCGGCCCGGCTGATGGAGGCGGTGGCCCGCCCCATGAGGACGCCGCCCTCCAGGCTGCCCTTGAGGATGCCCTCGGCGTACATGGCCTTCATGGCGTTGAGGCACCAGGACGGAACGGTGTCCAGATCGGCAAAGGGAAGCTCCACATCGGCATAGGAATCCAGGTCCAGGCCCATCCAGCGGGCCACCATCAGGGCGAACTCGCCCCGGGTGATGTTCTTGTCGGGCTGGAAGAGGGGACCCGCGTCGGAGTCCACCCCCTGGACCACGCCGCTGTCATAGAGGTAGGTGGTGTAGGGGCTGGCCCAGTGGGCAGTCATGTCCACGAAGGGATTCTGGGCGGTGGAGGTGCCGTCCGCGGGAGTCACGTTGACCGAACCCCGGCCGGTGTTGCCGCTCTGGTCGGAGGCGGTGACGGTGGCCCGGTGGAGCCGGCCGTCCTCCGCCGGGAGGGTCCAGGTCAGGGCCCCGGCCTCTTCCTCCCAGGTGAAGTCCACGCTTGCGCCGTCCCAGGTCAGGGTGACGGCGGACTTGGCAAAGCTCTTGTCCATGTTGTCGGAGACATAGGCGGTGAGGACCCCGTCAGCCACGCTGACAGTGACGGTGGGGGGCGTCTCATCCCCGGCCGACTCGGTGCCGCTGGTGATCTGATCCAGGTAGAGGGTGCCCACGGCCTTCTCGCCGCCGCCGTAGACCACGTTCAGGGCGGTGACCGACGCGGCGTTCTCCGGGAGGAGGGTGGCAAGATGCTGCCAGCCGGTGAAGTCCAGGGTCCCCAGGACCACGTCGGAGGCCGTCCCGGCGGTGTCGGTGACGGTGGCGGTGAGGGTGTTCCCGGAGCCGTCCCCGTAGACCCACAGGCTCAGATAGCGGTCCCCCTCGGGGATGGTCAGGGCGGCCCCCACAGCGGCGGAGCCGGTGGTCCCGGCCTGGTAGTCCAGCCGGAGGGACTGCCGGCCGTAGCGCACCAGGTCGGCGGAGGTCTCCAGGCTCACCACAGTGGTGTCGGTGCCGGTGAAGACGGTGACCTCCCCGCCCTCAAAGGACTCCAGCTCCTGGATGTGCCCGGCCACAGTGACGGGGATGGTGAGGCTCCGGTCCCCGGCCCGGACCGTGAGGTTGCCGGTGCCGCTGACGTCGGAGGCAGTAAAGACGCCGTTTTCGTCCACCGTGCCGATGGCCTCGTCGGCGCTCCAGGTGTAGCAGGTGTCCTGAGAGGTCAGGATCATGTTCTTCCAGGTGGCGTTGGCGGTGAGGTCCACGGTGTCCATGGGGTCCAGGGCCAGGGCGGTCACCGGGGCCCCCGTCTCCTGGTTGGAGACGGCGATGGTGTCCGGGGTCTTCACCACGGTAAAGGAGGCGGTGCCCTCCGCCGCGCTGGAGGCGGCGGTGACCTGGGTGGTGCCGCTCTCGCTGCCGGCAGTGAAGACGCCGTCCACGCTGACCACCCCGTCTCCGTTCTGGATGGACCAGAGGACGGTGCTGTCGTCAGAGAAGGTATAGCCGTTGGTGTCCACGGGGATGGCCGTCAGGGCCACCTGGGCCCCGGAGAGCACCAGAGAGCTGTAGGGGGTGACATAGTAGTGGTCCAGCTCCTCCGTGGGCTCCAGCTCGGAGACCAGGAAGATGCCGTTGGTCACCGCCCGGAGGGAGCCGTCCGAGGGCCGGTTCAGGATGGACATGGTCTCCTCGTCCGGCAGGGTGGCCCCGATGACGGTGGAGCCGCCGCCGTCCAGGCCGATGGCCTCCACACAGCCCAGCTCGATGAGCCGCTGGGCCACCTGGGTCAGGGTGGCCCCCACGCTGTAGCCGGACTGCCGGCCGTCAATGGTATAGAAGACCACGCTGCCGTCGGCCCGGATGCCGATGGCGGTGCGGGGGTTGGCAGTGCTGTCGGTGTCGGGGCCCACCTGTCCCCCCGTGACGATCTTGTAGAAGCCGCCGATGGCGGTGACCACATCCTCCCAGCGGGTGTCAGCGGCGGTGACGTCAATGGTCACCTGGTCCCCGGCCTTCAGGCTCTGGACCTGGCCCAGGAGCCACTCGTTGTTGTTCTGGTTGACGGTGAGCACCAGCTTCCCGGCGGGAATTTCGATGGAGCCGGTGGACTCCAGCACCTGGTCCACAGTGCAGACCAGGCGGCCGCCCACCTTCAGCTCGTTGGTGATGGTCAGGGAGCCGGTGACCTCGTCCACCTCCTGGGTCCCCTCTGCCACGGTTTCTGTGTCCTCCAGGTCCTGGGAGTCGGTAGCCTGGTCCGCTTCCCCCGGGTCCGTGTTGGAGCTGTCCGCCTCGCCGGACTCCTCCGCGTCCCCGTTGGAGCTGTCCGCCTCGCCGGACTCCTCTGTGTCGTCCCTCGTGTCCCCGCCGGAGCCCTCCTCCGCATCCGGGTCCTGGGTCTCCTCCGTCTCCTGCTGGGCGTCCGGGTCCTGCTCCTCGGGGTCGGTGACGTCCAGGTCCACATCTATAGTGGAGCCCAGATCGTCGGTGACCGGGGTGAGGATGACGTCATAGCCGGGGGCGGTGTGCTGGGTGGTGCGGCTGTACTCGTCGGTATAGAGGTAGAGCCCCCCCTCGTGGGTGCCGTCGGCGGCGGTGCGGGTCTTGTTCACGTCGGTGACCCGCATGGTGGCCCCGCTGAAGGTGGCGGTGACTGAAATATCCGGCTTGCCGATGAAGGCGGTGCCGTCCTCCAGGAAGCCGATGGCGTAATAGCCCCCGGAGGTGGTCCGGAGGACCCCCTCGCTGATGATGACCCCCAGGGCGTTGCCGGTGGAGAGGTCGAAGAAGTCCCCGTTGACTCCGCCCAGCACCCGGAGCCCCTGGGCTTCCAAGGAGCTGGCCATGGCGGAGAGGTCCTGCTTGCTCAGGAGCTTGTCTCCGTAGACCACCACGGGGCAGACCCCGTCAGTCGGGGAGTAGACCAGATAGTTCTCCCGGCGCAGGTCGGAGCGGGAGTTGCTCCAGAAGACCTGCTGGTTGAGTTCAGTGCCTGGGGCCAGCTCCACTGTACCGCTATGTAGGTCGTCTCCCAGGGCCACCGAGGCGGAGGCCGCGGGGGCGAGTCCAATGAGAACGGCCAGGGCCAGGGCCGTGGCGCGGATGCCAAATCGTTTCATGTAGTGCCTCCAGAAAAATCAACGCGGGTGGTAGGTAAAATCACTAGTTATCCTACCACAACCCCCGTTTTTTGTAAACGGCAGACCTTGGCAAAACCTGTCGTTTGGCCCCCCTTCGGGCAGATGTTAGAAAAAAGTTAGAAAGGGGCCAGGGCCGGCCCCTCTCCGTTGTCTCTCAAAAACTGCTTTTCAAAGCATACTGAAAATGGTAAAATACTACCGTATGGTCCTGAATCGCCATGGGTAACCTACCAAATGGTAGTGTTGACTAGGTGATAGTATGTTTTTCAGACGCCTTGCGGATATGCGTGTGGACCGGGACCTGAAGCAGAAAGAGGTGGCGGCGGCGCTGAAGATGCGTCCGGAGGTCTACCGCCGTTACGAAAAGGGCATCCGGGAAATCCCCACCTGGGCAGTCATCGCGCTGGCCGACTATTATCAGACCAGCACCGACTATCTTCTGGGCCGCACCGACGATCCCTCCCCGCCCCATGCGTAAGCTGGCCGCCTTTGCCGCCTCCTTTTCGGCGGCGGTCTTTGCCTGGGCCTATGGGGCTCTCCCCCTTCTGGCCCTGCTGGCCCTCCCCGCCCTCCGGCGGCGGGAGGACCGGCGGCTCCGCTGTGCCCTGGTGTGCGCCGGAGTTATAACCGGACTGCTGTGGAGCCAGGCCTATGACGTCCTCTTCCTGTCCCCCGCCCGGGCCCTGGAGGGCTCCTATGCCTCCCTCACCGCCACGGTGGCGGACTGGCCCTACGAGACGGCCTACGGTGGGGCGGTGGACATCCGGGTGGAGCCGGAGGAGGGCCCCGCCTTCCTGGCCCGGCTCTACGGGGAGCCGGAGCTGATGGCGGCCGCCCCCGGGGACCGTGTCACGGTGACCGCCTCCTGCCGGACCTCCGGCGTGGTCCGTGGGCAGGTCTCCGGGGACTACACCGCCCAGGGCATCTACCTACTGGCCTACGCCCAGGGGGACGCGGAGCTCACGCGGCCGGAGCGCATCCCCCTGCGGTACCTCCCCGCCCACTGGGCCCGTGCCTTGAAGGAGGCGGTGGCCGGCGCCTTCCCGGCGGACGCGGCGGGGCTGGTCACCGCCCTTCTCACCGGGGACAAGGACGGCCTCACCGAGACGGAATACGCCGCCCTCCAGCGCACCGGCCTTGCCCACGCGGTAGCGGTGTCGGGGCTCCATATCGGCTTCCTGGCCCAGCTGGCCGTGGCCCTGGCCGGGAGCCGCTACCGCCGCCGGGCGGCCCTGCTGGCCCTGCCGGTGATGGCGGTCTACGCCCTGATCACGGGCTGCACCCCCTCGGTGATCCGCTCCGTCATCATGAACGCCCTCCTGCTCCTGGGCCCCCTGCTGGACCGTGAGAGCGACGCCCCCACCAGCCTGTCCTTTGCCCTGATGGTGCTGCTCTTCCAGAACCCCCACGCCTGCCAGAGCGTCGGGCTCCAGCTCTCCTTCGCCTCGGTGGCGGGCATCCTGGCCTTCTCCGGCCGGATCAGCGGCGCCCTCACCGCCCACCTGCCCAAGGCGGGCCGGGGGAAGGGCCTCCGGCCCCGCCTGCTAGGGCTCCTCCGGGGGGCGGCCGTCTCCCTAGGCACCACCGTAGGGGCCACCGCCTTCACCCTGCCCCTGGGGGCCTGGTACTTCGGCACCGTCTCCCTGGTCGCCCCGGTGGCCAACCTTTTGTGCCTCTTCCTCATCCAGCTCACCTTCCAGGCCGGGCTCCTCACCGCCCTGCTGGCCCTGGCGCTGCCGGGACCGGCCCAGCTCCTGGGGAGCCTGCTGGCAGTCCTCCCCCGGCTGGTGCTCTTTCTGGCCCGGGGCCTTGCCCGGGTCCCCTATGCCGCCCTGGCGGTGGACGGGCCCTACCTCCTGGGCGGCCTGGCGGTGCTCTACCTGCTGTGGCTGTGCTTCCTCGCCCTCCGGGGGCCCAGGCGCCCCCTGGTCCCCCTGTGCTGCTCGATCATAGTGCTCGGCTCGGCGCTGGTGCTCCACCACGCGGCCTACCGCATGGGCCCCCTGACCCTCACCGCCCTGGACGTGGGCCAGGGCCAGTGCGTGGCCCTCCGGGCCGGGGACCGTGTAGCCCTGGTGGACTGCGGCGGCAGCGCCCGGCGGAACGCCGGAGACCTGGCCGCCGACTATCTGAGCACCGTGGGGGTGGACCGGATCGACCTGCTGGTGCTCACCCACTACCACGCCGACCACGCCAACGGGGTCCTGGAGCTCCTGGAGCGCATGGAGGTCTCCGCCCTGGCCGTCCCCGACGTGGACCGGGAGGACCCCTTCCGCCAGGAGCTTTTGGCGGCGGCTGAGGCCCACGGGACCCAGGTCTGGTTCGTCACCGATGACCAGCGCCTCTCCTTCGGCCCGGCGGAGCTCACCCTCTACGCCCCGCTGGGGGCCGGAGACGCCAACGAGGAGGGCCTGAGCCTGCTCTTCCAGGGGGCGGGCTTCTCCGCCCTCCTCACCGGGGACATGGGCTCGGACATCGAAAAGCGGCTGGTAAAGTACGGGGACCTCCCCGACATCGACCTGCTGGTGGCGGGGCACCACGGCTCCCGCTCGGCCACCTCCCAGCTCCTGCTGGAGACCGTGACGCCAGAGACTGTCCTCATCTCCTGCGGCTACAACAACTACGGCCACCCCGCCCCCGAGACCCTGCTGCGGCTGGCGGAGGCGGGCTGCGCCGTCTACCGCACCGACCAGCAGGGCAACCTCACCGTCACCGTGCGGGGGACATCTTAAAGGAAGGAGGCCCCTCTATGGCGGCCAAGACCTCCGCCGCGGACGCCGCGGCGCTGAAACAGCTCAAACAGGACCTGAAGGCCGGCACCCTGGGGCGGCTCTATGTCTTTCACGGAGAGGAGGCCTACCTCCGGGACTTCTACCTGGGGGAGATGAAGAAGGCCCTCCTCTCGGGGGGGCTGGAGGAGTTCAACCTCCACACCCTCCCCGCCAAGGAGTGCGACCCCAGGGCCCTGGGGCAGGTGGTGGACTGCCTGCCCATGATGAGCCAGCGGACCATGGTGGTCGTGTCTGACTACGACCTCTTCAAGGCCCCGGCCCCCGACCGGGAGGCCCTGGCCGCCCTCTTCGACGACCTGCCGGAGTATGTGTGTCTGGTCTTTGTCTACGACCTCATCGAGTACAAGCCTGACGCCCGGACCAAGCTGGCCGCCGCCCTCAAGCGCAGCGGCTCTGTTGTGAAGTTCACCCGCCAGGAGCAGGGGGACCTGGTGGACTGGATCCGCCGCCGCTTCCGGGCCCTGGACCACGACATCGACTCCGAGCTCTCCCGCTACCTCATCTTCCAGTGTGGGGACCTGATGACGGGACTCATCTCAGAGATCGGCAAGATCGGGGCCTACGCCAAGCACCGGGTGGTGACCCGGGAGGACATCGACGCCGTGGCCACCCCCCAGCTGGATGCAGTGGTCTTTCAGCTCACTGACGCCATCACCGCCGGACGCTTTGACCAGTCGGCCGCCGTCCTGGCCGACCTGCTCCACATGGGGGAGGCCCCCATCAAGCTCCTGTCGGTGCTGGGGCGGCAGCTCCGGCAGCTCTACTCCGCCCGGCTGGCCCTGGAGGCCCGGAAGGGGACCGGCTACCTCATGGAGCTCTGGGGCATGAAGTCGGACTACCCGGCCCGGAAGCTCCTGGACGCCGCCCGGCGCTTCGACCTGGCCTGGTGCCGCGCCGCTGTCACGGCCGCCGCCCAGGCTGATCTGGCCATGAAGTCCCAGTCCGGGGCGGATGGGGAGGAGCTTCTCATCGACCTGCTGCTGGAGCTGGCCAACCGCCCGCCCAAGGCGGGCATCGCCTGAGCAGGAAAAGGAGTGAGGCGGCATGAAACGCACCTATGACATCGCCGGCCAGCGGGTGGCCCTGACCTGTGGGGCGGAGCAGGCCGGGACAGCCAATTTCCTGGCCGCGGTTTTGCGGCAGGAGGCCGCCCGGGCCCCCATCCTGACCCCCGGGAACCGTATCCAGGTGGGATGGAACTTCTTTCAGGTGGTAGAGACGGAGGGCGGCCTGGAGCTCCTGTCCCCGGACTACCGGAAAAATCCCTTCACCGACACCACTACGGACCTCTCCCAGGCCCTGGAGGTCTTTGGCGGCCAGATGTCCGCCCTACGCCGGGCGGGGCGGCCCCCGGTGGTGGACGTCTCCTTCCAGGACACCCTGGTGGTCCGCTGGAGCGCCCTCCAGGCCCCCTTGGTCTACCTCCAGCGCCTGACTGCCGTCCGCCCGCCAGACTCCGGCTGGTATCTGGGGCCGCTGGGGGAGCCCCGCAGCGATGACCCCAAGGACTACACCCGGCTCTATACCTACCAGCTCCTGGACATCTGCCCCCAGGGGCTCTCCCTGCTGCCCTTTCCCCCGGGGACCCTGGCGGTCTTTGACCACGGGACCCTCGTCGAGGCGGTGGACGGGGAAAATCAAAAGCTGCTGTAACAGGAGGGAAACCATGCTCCGCATCCGAGAGGCCATCGTGGTGGAGGGCCGCTATGACAAAAATACCCTGTCCCAGGTGGTGGACACGGTGATTTTGGAGACCGCCGGCTTCGGCGTCTTCCACAATGACGAGCTTCTGGCCCTGCTCCGCCGCCTGGCGGAGCGCCAGGGGCTCATTATCCTCACCGACTCCGACGGGGCGGGCTTTCTCATCCGGAACCACCTCAAGGGGGCCCTGCCCCAAGACCGGGTGAAGCACGCCTATATCCCCGACATCGCCGGCAAGGAGCGGCGCAAGCGCGCCCCCGGCAAGGAGGGCAAGCTGGGGGTGGAGGGCATGTCCCCCGCCGTGCTGGAGGAGGCCCTCCGCCGGGCGGGGGCCACCTTCCTGGGGGAGGGCGCCTCCCCCGCCGCCCCACGGTCCCCCATCACCAAGGCCGACCTCTACGCCCTGGGCCTCTCCGGGGGGCCTGACGCCGCCCGTCGGCGGGCCGACCTTCTCCGCCGCCTGGACCTGCCCGAGCACATGAGTCCCAACGCCCTCCTGCCGGTGCTCAACGCCCTCTATGACCGGGAGGCCTTTCTGAAGGAGGCCGGCACATGGATGTGAGCACGCCCCTCACCGACTTTCCCGGCGTGGGGGAGGTCCGGGCCAAGGCTCTGGCCCGGCTGGGCCTCCACACCGCCGGAGACCTGGTGGGCTACTTCCCCCGGAGCTACGAGGACCGCCGGGAGCGCTGCACCATCGCCGGGGCCCCCCTGGACCAGCCAGTCTGTGTGGAGGTCATGCTGGCCGAGGAGCCCCGGCTCATGAACATCCGCCGGGGCCTGGACGTCACCCGGATGAAGGTGGTGGACCACACCTCCGCCATGCTGGTGAGCTTCTTCAACCAGGGCTACCTCCGGCAGGCCCTCCACCGGGGAGAGGAGTACATCCTCTACGGCAAGGTGGAGCTGGTGGGGAACCACCGGCAGATGACCAACCCCCACTTCGAGCCCGCCGCCCGGCCCCGGTTCACCGGGCGCATCATGCCGGTCTACCCCCTGACGGCGGGCATCACCAACCACCTGCTGGCGGGACTGGTGGAGCGGGCCCTGGAGGAGCTCCCCCCCGTGGAGGAGTCCCTGCCGGAGGCCTTCCGGGCCCGGCACCGGCTGGCGGGGGCCGCCGAGAGCTACCGAGCCATCCACTTCCCCGAGGATGAAGAGGCCCTGGAGGCCGCCCGGCGGCGCTTCGCCTTTGAGGAGCTCTTCTACCTCTCCCTGGGCCTGGCCCTGCTGCGGGAGCGGCGGAGCCGCGGGGCGGGTCCCTCCTTCCCGGAGGCCGACCCGACGGGCTTTTACGGCCTTCTGCCCTTCTCCCTCACCGCCGCCCAGCGCCGGGCCACGGAGGAGGCCGCCGCCGACCTGCGCTCCCCCCGGCCCATGAACCGGCTGGTCCAGGGGGATGTGGGCTCCGGCAAGACGGCGGTGGCCGCCGCCTGCGCCTGGATGGCCCGTCAGGCCGGGTGGCAGAGCGCCATGATGGCCCCCACCGAGCTCCTGGCCCAGCAGCACTTCCACACCCTCACCGCCCTGCTGGAGCCCGCCCATATGACGGTGGGCCTCCTCACCGGCTCCATGCGGGCCGCTGAGAAGCGGAAGGTCCTCTCCGCCCTCCAGAGCGGGGACATCCACCTGGTGGTGGGCACCCACGCCCTGCTGTCCCAGGGGGTGGAGTTTCGGCGGCTGGGCCTGGTCATCACCGACGAGCAGCACCGCTTCGGCGTGGAGCAGAGGGCCGCTCTGGCGGCCAAGGCAAACACGCCAGGGGACCCGGCGGACGCCGCTCCGGAAGAGAACTTCTCCCCCAACGTGCTGGTGATGTCGGCCACCCCCATCCCCCGGACCCTGGCCCTCATCATCTACGGCGACCTGGATGTGTCGGTCATCGACGAGCTCCCCCCGGGGCGCAAGCCGGTGCAGACCTTCCTCATCGGCGAGTCCAAGCGGCAGCGGCTCTACGGCTTTGTCCGCGCCCAGGTCCAGGAGGGCCGGCAGGTCTATCTGGTCTGCCCCGCCGTGGAGGAAAACCCGGATGGGGCCTGGGACCTGAAGGCGGTGAACGAGTACGCCCGGGTCCTCCGGGAGGAGGTCTTCCCCGACCTGCGGGTGGGCCTGGTCCACGGCAAGCTGAAGGCCCGGGACAAGGAGGCCGCCATGGCCGCCTTCACCGCCGGAGAGACCGACGTCCTGGTCTCCACCACCGTCATCGAGGTGGGGGTGGACGTGCCCAACGCCAGCCTCATCGTCATCGAGAACGCCGACCGCTACGGCCTCTCCCAGCTCCACCAGCTCCGGGGCCGGGTGGGCCGGGGGCAGCACCAGTCCTGGTGTATCCTGGTCAGCGACAACCGGAGTCCCGACACCCGGGCCCGCCTGAAGGTCTTGACGGAGACCACGGACGGGTTTAAGATAGCGGAAGAGGACTTGAAGCTCCGGGGCCCCGGCGACTTTTTCGGGGCCCGGCAGCACGGCCTGCCCGCCCTGCGGGTGGCCGACCTGAACACCGATACCCGGGTCCTCAAGGAGGCCCAGGAGGCCGCCGCCGGGCTGCTGGCGGAGGACCCGGACCTCTCCCGGCCGGAGCACCGCCCCCTGCTGGAGCGGGTCCGCCGGCTCTTTGACCAGGACCCGGACCGTTTTAATTGAACGCGCCCGCCGCCGGCGGAGCAACCGAGGGAAAGGATGGTCCCATATGGATCGTGTGGAACGCGCATTGGAGCTCCACCATGTAGAGAAGCCCCACTATAACTGCTGTCAGGCGGTCATCGTCCCCTTCGCCGAGTCTCTGGGGCTGGACCGGGAGGCCTTCTACCGGGTGGGCGGGCAGTTCGGCAGCGGGATGCGCCGGGGCTCCGTCTGCGGGGCGGTCACCGGCGGCCTGATGGCCCTGGGCCTGCTGGGGGCAGATAACCAGACAGCGGTGGAGTTCCAGCGCCGATTCCGGGAGCAGGCCGGCGCCCTGGACTGCTCCGAATTGCTGCGGGCGGCCAAGGAAAACGGGGAGGCCCAAAAGCCCCACTGCGACCGCATGGTCTGCACCGCTGTGGCCCTGGTGGAGGAGCTCACCACCAAGGGTTGACCGGCTGCTTTGGGGGCGGGGACGCTTCTTTTCCAAATTCAGCGAAAAAGAAGTTGACAAATCGCCTTCTGGCCACTATAATAAATAAGCGGTCTGCGAGAGACCGCACTTTGCGGCTGTGCTGGAACTGGTAGACTGGCAAGCTTGAGGTGCTTGTGTCCGTATGGGCGTGCGGGTTCGACTCCCGCCAGCCGCACCAAGTTAAAAGCTACATTTTAGCCCATTAGGGCTAAGGTGTGGCTTTTAATTTTTTAATACCTCCATGATATACTGATGTTCAGGAATGTCATGGAGGTATTTTTATGTCTGGACATATCATCGAAATTCCGCAGACAAAGGGCAAGGCATCCATTTGGGAGCAAAGATTAAAGGTCGCTGCTTACTGTCGCATCAGCACGGATCATGAAGACCAGGAACAGAGCTTAGAAAACCAAGTCGCCTTCTACACCAATTATGTAAAGCGGAATCCTTATTGGAAACTGGTCTCTGTCTATGCAGATCGTTCTTCTGGCCTCCACACAAAAAACAGGCCAGGATATCAGCAGTTACTGAAAGATTGTAGAAGAAAGAAAATTGATTTGATCCTTGTAAAATCCCTCAGCCGCTTCGGCCGGGACGCACAGGAAACCATCCGTACCATCAGGAGGTTAAAAGCAATGGGGATCGGAGTTTATGTGGAACTGGGTGGGCTCAACACGCTAACGACACCGGACAGCATTATTGATATGTACGCCGCATTCGACCAGGCAGAAAGTCAGGAACGCAGTGACAACATCAAGTTTGGAATTCGTCAACGTATGCGCAGTGGAAAAGTGCTTCTAAACCATTCACAATTTCTTGGCTATACTAAGGGCACAGATGGAGTGCTGCGTGTTGTACCTGAAGAAGCGGAGATCGTGCGAAAGATTTTTGCGCTCTATCTTCAGGGCAATGGAGTCCGTAAAATCAAACGATATCTGGAGGAACATGGGATCAAGACGGTATCCGGGAAATCCGAATGGAGTACATCCACGATTGACCGAATGCTGAGCAACGAAAAGTACATCGGACAGATCCTGATGCAGAAAACCTATACATCAGACTTCCTGACTGGAAAGCAGATTCGAAATCAGGGAGACCTGGACATGTACTTCATCGAGGATGCCCATGAGGCTATCATCGACAAAGAGACTTTTGAAAAGGTACAGGCCAGAAAAAAGCATGCTGCCAAATAGGTGCTATTAGATAGCCATCCGTTTCCATTAGATACGATAGCTTCGACTGCGAATATGAGCTTCTTTGGGAACCCTAACAGTTAATATTCAAAATAGACAAATTAGCCTTGTTCCAAACCGTGAAGATCAGAGATGTTGAGTCGTCCAACATCTATTGTAGTCCTACAGCTATTGTGATGGTTCCGCTTCTGTGATATAATGTAAAAAATGACATAGAAACGTAGGCCGTGCAGTCTCGGGCTTCCTTAATACGAAATACCACGCAGATCTATGGTGAGTGTTTGTACCATTAAACCCAGCAGTCTTACAACTGCACCGCAGCCTTATCACTGTGTTTTTACAGCAGCAGAAATAGAGGATAGGGCCTATTATATTGTGTGCCAAGTGTTTTATGCGGTGCTGAGTATTGCTCTCAGTGCCGCTTTTTGTGCTTTCGGCAAAATACTTCTGGGATGGGAGTGGAATACGGCTTCTTCATAGAGATGTCCGGCCGTGCCCCCATCTGCGACGGAAAATAAAAATTCTCCCTTTAGGACTTGCTTGAAAAATGTCGACATACCCAACCGGCGGGTCTTTTGGCCCCTGGGCGGCTTAATTTTTCCTTGCAATCCGTCAGGATTCCTGCGTCAAAATTGCTTGCCAGTGGCCCAAAATCCCTCGCCGCTGGGCACATCGCCAATTTTCAAACAAGCCCTAAAACCTCGCCCTCAGTTTTTGTGTCTAAGTCGGTGAAGACCAAAGAGGAGGGATTTTATGACATGACCTTTTTTAGATGGATTCAGGAGTGCTTTTTCCGTGAAGCGATGCAGATCATCCCGGATAACCCTACTGTTATCAAAAAAGTAGAGGAGAGAGAGCATGAAAAAAATGGACAAAATACAGATTGCGGAGCTGGTTCAAAAGGCGCAGACTGGGGACAGCGAGGCCATGAACCAGCTGCTGCAGACGGCGTACAAAAACGTACTATTTCAGTGCCGGAGGATCATGAAGCACTCGGAGGATGCGGAGGACATGGCCCAGGAGGTCCTCATAAAAATCTATGAGACTCTGGGGACCCTGCGGGAACCGGAGCGCTTTATCAGCTGGGCCAATACCATCGCCACCCGGCGGTGTATCAATGAACGCATGCGCAACCCCAAGGATCTCCAGTTTGTCGAAGACGAGGAGGGCAACTCCATTCTGGATAATTTGGAGGAACTGGACCAGCAATCCATGCCGGAAGCGGCGCTGGACAGCGAGGAGACCCGGCGCATGATCCGGGAGCTGATCGACAAGCTGCCGGAGACCCAGCGGGTGGCTGTCATGTCCTATTACAACGCGGAAATGAGCGTCAAGGAAATCGCGGAGCTGCTGGGGGTGTCGGAAAACACCGTCAAGAGCCGCCTGAGCTATGGCCGGAAGGCCATCGAGAAAGGGGTAAAGGAGTACGAGAAGCAGGGGATCAAGCTCTACGGTCTCTCCCCGCTCCCCTTCCTACTCTACTTCCTCCGCTCGTCTGCGGAGATGGGCAGCGACGCCGCCGCCTCTGCCGC
>DWWJ01000008.1 GCA_019119795.1 Candidatus Intestinimonas pullistercoris | reverse complement strand
TCCCGGAGGACCCGGTCCAGCCAGCCGGTGAGAATGGCTGGAGGCTGTCCCCACCAGTTGGGGTGGAAGACGAGGATGCCCTCGGCTTCCTGAAGCTCCCGCTGATATTCCGCCAGGGCGCCGGAGGCCGGGGCATTCAGCTCCTCCAGGGTCAAAACAGGGGCGAAGCCCTCCGCGTAGAGGTCGTGGAACCAGACGTCGTAGCCATTTTCCCGGAGCACACCCACTGCGGCCCGGGCCAGGGCGGCGTTGAGGCTCTCACCGTTGGGGTGGGCCAGCAGCACCAGCACATGGCCGCGCTCGGGGGCACCGGCCGGGACTGCTTTGGACTCCGGGGCGGAAGCCCCGTCCGCAGAGGTCCCGTCCAACGCTGAGACTTCCTTTTCCTCAGGCTGGGGAATATCCTGGGGAGCCGGCGTGGGGACTGGGGGGACCGGAGCAGGGGGCTCAGGCTCCTCCTGCCAGGAGAAGCGGTCCGGTGCCCCCACCAGCACCATGGCGGAGCAGGCAGGGATCGTGAGCCAGGTGCGGCCGCCGTCGTTGTGGTAGAGCTGGTCTCCGTTGAGTACATCCTGGAGCACCGGCTCACTGTGGGGAAATTCCAGGGAAGCATCCTGCCCGGCCAGATTCAGGAGGACATAGACCCGCTGGTCGGGCGTGGCCCGGCGGAAGACCAGCTGTTCATTTTTGATGACCACATTCTCATAGTCTCCCACCCGGAGGGCCGGGAAGGCGGCCCGGAGCCGGGCCAGCCTGGCCAGGTGGCCGCATAGGGCCTGGTCCCGGTTCTCCATCTCGCCTAAATCCAGGCAGGGCCGCAGGTCCACATCGGACCACTTGGTCCGCTTCCCCTCCACCGCCCACTCGCCGCCGTAGTAGAGAGAGGGGACGCCGGGCATGGTGTAGAGGAGGGTGTGAACATTGAAGAGGTGCCTGGGATCGGTGAGGGTGCTGGCCAGACGGTCCACGTCGTGGTTCTCAGTGAAGTTGTAGAGCCGGAGCCCACGGTAGATCCCCCCGGGGCCAAACTGCCGGTTCAGGGAGTGGGCGATCTCAAAGTAGTTTTTGGTGTTGTGGGCGGACCAATTCCCCTTCCAGCACTCGTAGTTGGTGACCGAGTCCAGAAGCTCCGGATTGGCCCAGCGGGCGTAGTCCCCATGGATGATCTCCCCCATGAGCCAGAAGGCCGGGTCCCGGGACTTGGTATAGGCCTTGAGGGCCCGGAAAAAGTCCATGTCCACGCAGTCGGCGGCGTCCAGCCGCAGGCCGTCGATGTGGAAGCGGTCCATCCACATCCCCACTGCGCCCAGCAGGTGGTCCCGGACCTCCGGGTTGCGCAGGTTCAGCTTGACCAGCTCGTAATGGCCGCCCCAGGACTCGTACCAGAAGGGGTCCCCCATGGGGGAGCTGCCACCAAAGTTCAAATTTTGGAACCAGCCGCAGTAGGGGGAGGTGCTCCCACGCTCCCGGACATCCCGAAAGGCCCAGAAGTCCCGGCCCACATGGTTGAAGACACCGTCCAGCACCACCCGGATGCCGTTGGCGTGGAGGGTATCACACAGGGCGGCAAAGCTGTCATTGTCTCCCAGGCGGCAGTCGATCTGGTAGTAATCCGTCGTGTCGTAGCCGTGTTTTACCGACTGGCACACCGGCCCCAGATAGAGGGTATTGATCCCCAGGGCCTTCAGGTGGGGGATCCAGTCCCGCAGCTTGTCCAGCCGGGGGACCGGGGCCCCGCCGGGGTTATATTCCGGGCAGCCGCAGAACCCCAGGGGGTAGATATGATAGATCACAGCGTGGTCGATCCAGTGTTCCATCGCGTTCACTCCTATCCGCGCCCGTAGGGGGCGCAGCTACAGTATAACATAGATTTTGCCGGGAGGCGAGAGTGGGTTGCCGGGGGAACAGTGCTGTCTTGACCGGCATGGTATAATAAAGACACGGTTTCCCGCAAGGGAAGTGAAAAACAATTGTATGATTGCCGTTTTATTTTACAGTTTGTATTAAAAATAAGCCAGTTACAGGGAGGTCATGAATATGGTGACATTGGGACAGCGCATCGAGGAGCTGCGGACAGAGCGGGGGCTGAGCCGGCCGGCCCTTTCGGCCGCGCTGGGGCTCCCCAAGGGGGCGGCGGAGAAGTTCGAGACCGGCCGGCAGACCCCCACGAAGGAACAGCAGGAGAAGATCGCGGCCTACTTCGGCGTGTCTGTTTTTTATCTCCGGGGAGAGAGCAGCGACCGCACCCGGCAGGAGGACTGGATGGATGCCGCCGCCTATTCCGACGAGGAGCCGGTCTTTGTTCCGAAGGCGGCCCCCAAGCCCAAGAAGGCGCCGGAGCCCGTCCAGGGCGGGATGCTGGACGCCATGCTGGCCAGCAAGCAGGTCCAGGAGCTGCTGCGCGCCACCGTGCTGGACACCCTCCGCTCTCCGGAGGGTCAGGCCCTCATCGCCAAGGCGGTGCGGAAAGAGCTGGAGCGGAAGTGAGGAAGAAGCCGTCATGCACAATGAACTGACCCAAAAGGACATCCAGATGATGAAGGAGGAGCTGGACTACCGCCGGATTACCCTGCGGCCCCAGCTCTTGGAGGCGGTGAAGGAGGCCCGGAGCTTTGGAGACCTGAGTGAAAACTTTGAGTACAAGGCCGCCAAGCAGGAGAAAAACCGGAACGAGGGGCGCATCCGCTTCCTGGAGAACATGATCAAGACCGCCGTGGTAGTGGCCGACCACTCCTCCGCCGACACGGTGGGGCTCTATGACAAGGTGACGGTCTATCTGGAGGAGGATGACGAGACCGAGACCTATCAGGTGGTGACCACCATGCGGCAGGACGCCCTCCACGGGCTCATCAGTAAGGAGTCCCCGGTGGGCAAGGCCCTGCTGGGCCGGAAGGTGGGGGAGCGGTTCTACATCCAGGTGAATCCCAGCTATGGCTACTACGCCGTGGTCAAGGCCATCGAAAAGGAGCAGGACGACGGCTCTGTGCCGCTGAACAGCTACTGAGAAAAACGAGGGGCAGGGGCCTTTTCAGGGCCCTGCCCCTCGTACGTTTCCGGGACAGGAGCGTCTGGTGGGACGGAGTAAAAAAAGGGAAAGCCCCTGCGGTCTGTGGATACACCACGAGCCGCAGGGGCCTTTTCCATGTGGAAAAAGCGGTGGAAAAGCAAACAATAATTCGCCTTGAAAAGTTCTGAAAACGAGAATTATCAACAATATAACAGCTTGAAAGCTGATAAAAGATTTCCTATAATGCAAAGGCCAAAACGACGGGAGGAATGGATATGAGGGAAGAAGATGAGGTATGTCCCCAGCCAGGGGCGTTATGGGAAACCTGCGGCGCCCTGGAAGAGCAGTTGCTGCCCGGAAGCGGGGGAGAGACCCTCTGGTCCTACTGGGTGGTGGAGGAGCAATGGTACCGGCCGGAGCTGGGCTGGTATCCCACCTGCGGCCTTCAGGTCTGCCGGATGACGGCGGAAGGGCGGCGGATGTGGGGCATTCTCCATGATGTGGCGGTAGAACGGCGGCTGGTCCAGGAGCTGGCGGCGCGGTTCTGCCGCTGCGGTCTTTCTCCCACCCATCTCCGGGATGTGGTGGAGGACCTGCTGCCATAGGGGAGAGGGCCATGTGGGAGGCGGCTCAGCCGGGGCCGCGTTCCCAGACAGACAGAGCCGGCACAGAAGGTGGGCTGCGGCAGGGTCCCGGGAGAGGGAGCGCCGCAGCCCTGGCATTTTCTCCGGGCGCTAGACAGTTCAAAGATTGCCGGTACAGCGGTAGAGGCGGCAGGGGCGGCCGCCGGTGTCGTAATTCACGGTGCTTATCGCCTCCCCCCGGGAGACCAGGAAATTGACATACCGCCGGACCGTCACGGTGGAGAGGCCTGTCTCCTGCGCCAGGGCGTCGCTGGGGAGGCCCTGGGGCGGCGCGGTGCGCAGGCAGCTCCGGACCAGCTCCAGGGTGCTCTCCTGGAGGCCCTTGGGGATGCCCCGGTCGGCGGCGGGGGTGGCGGGAGCGAAGATGCGGTCCAGCCGGTCCTGGCTCACCTGGTCCCCGGCCACTGCCTCCCGGTGGAGGCAGAAGGTGTCCAGCCCCTGCTGGAACCGCTCCATGGTGAAGGGCTTGACCAGGTAGTCCACCACGCCCAGCTTTAAAAGGCTGTCCACCGTCCGGGCGTCGTTGGCGGCGGTGACCATCAGGGCGTCGGTCTCCACCTGCTGGGCGCGGAGCCGCTGGAGGAGCTCCATCCCTGTAAGGCCGGGCATGTAGACGTCCAGGATCAGCAGGTCCGCCGGGTTCTGGAGGAGCCAGCCCAGGGCGGCCCGGCCGTCGGTGAAGGTCTGGACCACCTGGAAGCGGGGGTCCTGCTCGGTATAAGTACGGTTCAGGAAGGAGACCATAGGATCATCCTCCACGATCACAACGCGGTACATGCGGTACCCTCCTTGGGCTCCTCCGGGTCCTCCCGGCGGAAGCTGACAAAAAATGAGGTGCCCACCCCGGACTCCGACTCCACCCGGATGCTGCCCCGGCAGGCGGTGACCACATCCTGGACCAGGGCCAGGCCGGTGCCCCGGTGGGGCCCCTTGGAGGAGACCCCGGGGCGAAAGAGCCTCTGGCGCAGGTCCACAGGGATGCCGGGGCCGGTGTCCTCCACGCAGAGCAGGAGGCCGTCCTCCCCCTCCCGGATGCTCACGGAGATCTCCTTTGTGGCGCAGGAGGACTGGTTCAGGCTCTCGATGGCGTTTTCAATGAGGTTGCCCAGGATGGTGATAAAGGCCTCGGGGGAGAGCCAGGGGCTCCCCTCGCTCAGGGAGCTCTCCCGGTCCAGAGCCAGCCGAATGCCCAGTTCTCCGGCCCGGCTGGTCTTGCCCACCAGCAGAGCCGCCACCGAGGGCTCCTTGATCTGCCGCATGATGCGGCTCACCGCCTCCTGGTGGCCCTGGGTGGTCTCCAGGATATAGGCCTGAGCCTTGTCGGCCGCTCCGATCTGGAGCAGGCCCAGGATGACGTGGAGCTTGTTGGTGAACTCATGGGTATAGGCCCGCATGGCGTCCACCATATGGCGCACGCCGGTGAGGTCGTCAGAGAGCCGGGCGATCTCGGTGCGGTTCCGGAAAATGCTCACCGCCCCGGCCAGCCTGCCGTCGTCATAGATGGGCATCCGGTCGGCCTGAACCCGGATGGACTGGAGGGAGTGGACGCTGACATTGTACTCGGCCTGCCCGGACCGGAGGACCCGGCTCAGGGTGGAGTGGGGATAGACCTCCTTCAGGGGATGGCCCACCACCGCGGTCCGGTCCAGGGAGAGCATCTGGGCCGCGGCGGCGTTGAGAAAGATGACGGTGGCGCTCCGGTCAATGGCCAGGATGCCCTCCTCCAGGGCGTCCAGGATATCCTCCCGCTGGTGGAAGAGCCGGGCAAAGTCGTCCGGCTCATAGCCCATCAGGGAGCGCTTGATGCGCTGGGAGAGGCGGCGGGCCAGCAGGGTCCCCACTCCGGCGGCCAGGACCCCGATGCCCAGAAAGCGGAGAGCGGTGGTAAAGGCGGTACGGGTCAGGCTCCGGAGGTAGACCCCCACGATGATGAAGCCCAGCACTTCCCCGTCGGCGCTCAGAATGGGGGCATAGGCCGAATGGTCGGAGCCCATGGGGCCGGTCTCATTGGAGGTGTAGGGGCCCAGGCCGGAGAGGGCGCCCCCCTGCTTGGCGCCCGGGTAGGGCTGGCCCACCTGGGCCGGGTCCGGAGCATAGAGCAGGATGCCCTGGGTGTCACCCACCAAGATCAGGTCGATGTCGGAGGTCCGGGCGGTGGCGGCCTCCAGAAAGGCGGCCAGCTCTTCGGGGGAGGCGCGGCCCTCCAGGGTCTCAGCCACCAGGGGGACCTGAGAGAGAATGGAGGCCGAGTTCAGGAGATTGCTGTCCAGGGCGTTCTGCTCCCTGCGAAGGGCCAGGTAGAGCCCACCGGCCAGGGAGAGCAGGGTGGCCAGGGCGGCCACGGCCAGGCCCAGCCGGGTGAGCTGGGCGCGGATGGAGCGTCCGGAGGAAGGGGACATGGCGGAGGCCTCCTTTTTTGCACGGGCAGTGCAGTTCTCCTCCAGTATAAGAAAATTTTCCGGCGCTGTCAAACGGCACACGGCGGCCTGTCCGCCGTGTTTCTTACTTTTTTTACTTTGGAAAGGCTGGCGGGACCGCCGGAGGCGGAGTAAGATAGGCTCCGCCATAAGGGAGGTGATGTTGGTTTGGAGGCATTCAAGGAGACCCTGGTCAGCGAGCTGGGCAATGAGACCGCCTTCACCATTCCGGTGCTGGGAGGCATTCCGGTGGCCGAGTCGGTGGTGGTGACGTGGATTGTCATGGCGGTATGGATGGTCCTGGCCCTGGTCCTGACCCGGAACCTCAGCGTGCGCCGACCGGGAAAGGCCCAGCTGGCGCTGGAGACGGCCGTGAGCTTTCTCAACGGCTTTGTCAAGGACAACCTGGGGAAGCACTGGCGGCCCTTCGCCCCCTACCTGGGGACGGTGGCGCTCTATATCGGGCTTTCCAATATCATCGGCATCTTCGGCCTGACCCCACCCACCAAGGACATCAGCGTGACGGCGGCCCTGGCGGTCATGAGCATGCTGCTCATCTATGGGGCCCAGTTCCGGTACAACGGCCTGCTGGGCGGCATGAAGAAGTTTGCCGAGCCCATGCCCCTGCTGGTGCCCATCAACCTGATGGAGGTCATCATCCGGCCCCTGGCCCTGTGCATGCGGCTTTTCGGCAATGTGCTGGGCGCCTTTATCATCATGGAGATGATCAAGCTCCTGGTGCCGGCGGTGGTGCCGGCGGTCCTGAGCATCTACTTCGACCTCTTCGACGGGCTCATCCAGATGGTCGTCTTCGTGTTCCTCACCACCCTGTTTACCGGGGAGGGCATCAAGGAGGAAGAATAGGGCCCTGGACCGGGCGGCTGGAGCCGTCCGGCCGCCGGGACATCTCAGGGGAGCCCAGGCTCCCGTCAGCTTTTGCAAGGAGGAATTCTGTTATGTCAATCGGGATCATCGCCGCGGGGATCGCGGTTCTGACCGGCATCGGCGCCGGCGTGGGCATCGGCATCGCAACCGGCAAGGCCAGCGAGGCCATCGCCCGGCAGCCGGAGGCGGCCGGCAAGATCAACAGCGCCCTGCTGATGGGCTGCGCCCTGGCAGAGGGCACCGCCATCTTCGGCTTCATCACCGCACTGCTCATCATCTTCGTCGGCTAAGGGGGCGTTCCCAATGCTGGATTTCCAGCTTTCTACCATCATCTTTACCATCATCAACCTCCTGGTCCTCTACCTCTTCCTGCGGAAATTCCTCTTCGGCCGGGTCAACGCCGTTCTGGAAGAGCGGGCGAAGCTCATCCAGGAGCAGCTCGACGCCGCCGAACAGGGGAAGGCCCAGGTCCAGGCCCTCCAGGACCAGTATGAGGAAAAGCTCTCCGGCGCCCGGGAGGAGGCGGCCAGGATCGTCTCCGACGCCCAGCTCCGGGCCCAGCGGGCCTATGACGACCAGGTGGCCCAGGCTGGGGCGGAGTCCCGGCGCATTCAGGCCGAGGCCGAGGCACGTATCGCCACCCAGCGCCAGGAGATGCTCCGGGGCGTCCGGAAGGAGGTGGCCCAGCTGGCCGTGTTGGCCGCCTCCCAGGTGGCCCGAAAGGACCTGGACCGGGAGACCGACCGGGCCATGGTGGAGGAATTTTTGTCAGAGGCGGGTGAGCGGACATGACCGAGACCATCCAGCGGTACGCCGCCGCCCTCTATGGCCTGGCGGACGGAGACGCGGCCGGGCTGCTCCAGACCGTGGGGACCCTGCTGGACCGGCAGGACCTGTGGGGGGCTCTCCAGAGTGCCGCGGTCTCTAAGGCGGAGAAGGAGGAGCTCCTCCAGGCCGCCCCGGAGCTGGCCGGGGCCGGGCCCCTGCGGGCCTTCCTGGAGCTACTGCTGCGGGAGGACCGGATGGGGGACCTGCCCGCCATCCTGGCCGAGGCCCGGCGGCTGGACCTGACGGCCCGGGGCGGGGCGGCCTGTACCGTCACCTGCGCCCGGGAGCCCGACGAGCAGACCCGGCGGGACCTGGAACGGGCGGTCTGCCGCATCCGGGGGCTGAAGGACATGGCCATGTCCTTCCAGGTGGACCCCGACCTGCTGGGCGGCTTTGTCCTGGAGGTCCAGGGGGTCACCTATGACTACAGCGTCAAGGGTCGGCTCGCCCGGCTGGCCAAGGGCCTGGAGGAGACCCAGGAGGGCGACGGGCTGGAGGGGCTGGTCCAGAACCTCCGGGACACCATCCAGGGCTTTCAGGCCGGGGAAGACCGGAGCGAGACCGGCCGGGTCCGGGAGGTGGGCGACGGCATCGCCGTGGTCAGCGGCCTGGACCGGGCGGTCTATGGCGAGCTGGTGGAGCTGGACACCGGCGTCCCGGGCATGGTGATGGACCTGTCCAGGGAGAGCGTGGGCGTGGTCCTGCTGGGCAGCGGCGACGGGGTCCGGGAGGGCACCGTGGTGCGCCGCACCGGCCGCCCCGCCGACGTGCCTGTGGGGGAGGCCCTGCTGGGCCGGGTGGTGGACGCCCTGGGGGCGCCCATCGACGGCCTGGGCCCCATCCACACCACCCAGCGGCGGCCCATCGAGCATGAGGCCAGCGGCGTCCTCTCCCGGGAGCCGGTGAACGTCCCCCTCCAGACCGGTATCCTGGCCATCGACGCCATGGTGCCCATCGGCCGGGGCCAGCGGGAGCTCATCATCGGGGACCGGCAGACCGGCAAGACCTCCATCGCGGTGGATACCATCCTAAACCAGAAGGGGCAGGACGTCATCTGCATCTATGTGGCCATCGGCCAGAAGGCCAGCGCCGTAGCCCGGGTCCGGGACACCCTGCAAAAGCACGGGGCCATGGACTACTCCATGATCCTCTCTGCCACCGCCAGTGACCCCGCGCCGCTACAGTATATCGCCCCCTACGCCGGGGCGGCCATGGGCGAGTACTTCATGTCCCAGGGGAAGGATGTCCTCATCGTCTATGACGACCTCTCCAAGCACGCGGTGGCCTACCGCACCCTGTCCCTGCTGCTCAAGCGCTCCCCGGGCCGGGAGGCCTACCCCGGCGACGTGTTCTACCTCCACTCCCGCCTGCTGGAGCGGGCCTGCCGCCTCACCAAGGAGTACGGCGGCGGCTCTATGACCGCCCTGCCCATCATCGAGACCCTGGCCGGCGATGTGTCGGCCTACATTCCCACCAACGTCATCTCCATCACCGACGGACAGATCTATCTGGAGACCGACCTCTTTTTCGCCGGACAGCGGCCCGCCATCAATGTGGGACTGTCGGTGTCCCGGGTGGGCGGCGCGGCCCAGACCCGGGCGGTAAAGAAGACGGCGGGCACCCTCCGCATCGACCTGGCCCGGTTCCGGGAGCTGGAGGTCTTTACCCAGTTCTCCTCTGACCTGGACAAGGCCACCCAGCAGAGCCTGGACCACGGCCGCCGCCTGCTGGAGCTCCTCAAGCAGCCCCTGGGCGACCCCATGCCGGTGAGCCGGCAGGCCGTCCTGCTCTACGCCGCCACCAGCGGCCTGCTGGACGACGTGCCTCTGGGGGAGGTCCACCGCTTCACCCAGGACCTCGTCCAGGAGATGGAGCGGGAGCATGCCGGGGTGATGGAGGAGATCCAGACCACCGGCAACCTCAGCGGCCCGGCGGTGGAGGCCATCCGGTCCGTGCTGGAGGAGGCCAAGAGGCGGGGGAGCGGCACATGGCAGGCATGAAGGAGATCCGGGACCACATCAAGAGCGTGGAGCAGACCCTGAAGATCACCAACGCCATGTATCTGATCTCCTCCTCCAACCTGCGGAAGGCCCGGAAGCAGCTCCACGATGTGGAGCCCTATTTTCAGAAGATCGAGACCACCATCTCCGACATCCTCCACCACTCGCCGGAGATCGACCACCCCTTCTTTGACAAGCGGCCCCTGATCCCGCCGGAGCAGCGAAAGGTGGGCTATGTCGTCATCACCGGCGACAAGGGACTGGCGGGGGCCTATAACCACAACATTTTGAAGATGGCGGAGGAGCGCATGGCAAAAACGCCCGCCTTCGGCCTGTTCGTGGTGGGCCAGGCGGGGCGGAACTACTTCACCGAGCGGGGCATCCCTATCGACGCGGAGTTCCTCTACACGGCCCAGGACCCCAACATGGGCAGGGCCCGGGACATGGCCGAGACCCTTACCGACCTCTTCCAGCAGGGGGAGCTGGACGAGGTCCACGTCCTCTTTACCAGGATGGTGAACTCCTTCCGGCTGGAGCCCACCGACTACAAGATCCTCCCCCTGGACCCCGACGTCTTCCCGGTCTATCAGCGGGACCGGGACGGCTACCGGCGGGATGTGGTCTATATCCCGTCGGTCCGGGCGGTGATGGACCGGCTGGTCCCCGGCTATCTCAACGGAGTGCTCTTCGGGGCCATGGTGGAGTCCTACTGCTCCGAGCAGAACGCCCGCATGACAGCCATGAAGTCCTCCAGCGACGCCGCCGGAGACATGCTGAAGGACCTGGGGCTGTCCTATAACCGGGCCCGGCAGGCCGCCATCACCCAGGAGATCACCGAGGTGGTGGGCGGCGCCCAGGCCGCCCGCTGACGGCCCATGAATACCCTGAGAGGGGAAGGTTTGATATGAGCGAAAACAAAGGCACCATCGTACAGGTCATGGGCCCCGTGGTGGACGTAGCCTTTCCGTCCGGGGCCCTGCCCGCCCTCCAGGAGGCCCTGGAGGTGGAGCTGAACGGGCAGCGGACCGTGATGGAGGTGGCCCAGCACGTCGGGGGAGACACGGTGCGGTGCATCATGCTCTCCCCCAGCGAGGGCCTGGGCCGGGGCGTCCCGGTCACCGCCACAGGGGGGCCCATCTCGGTCCCCGTGGGGGAGGGAGTCCTGGGGCGCATGTTCAACGTCCTGGGGGACGCCATCGACGGCAAGGGCCCTGTGGACGCCGGGGAGCGGTGGGGCATCCACCGCCGTCCCCCCTCCTTCGAGCGGCAGCGGCCAGTGGTGGACCTCTTTGAGACCGGCATCAAGGTCATTGAACTGCTGGCCCCCTATGCCAAGGGGGGCAAGATCGGCCTCTTCGGCGGCGCCGGCGTGGGCAAGACCGTGCTGATCCAGGAGCTCATCCACAACATCGCCACCCAGCACGGCGGCTACTCCATCTTCACCGGCGTGGGGGAGCGGACCCGGGAGGGCAACGACCTCTGGCGGGAGATGACCGAGTCCGGCGTCATCGGCAAGACGGCCCTGGTCTTCGGCCAGATGAACGAGCCGCCGGGAGCCCGGATGCGGGTGGCCCTCACCGGCCTCACCATGGCCGAATACTTCCGGGACCGGGAGAAGCAGGATGTCCTGCTCTTCATCGACAACATCTTCCGCTACGTCCAGGCGGGCAACGAGGTATCCGCCATGCTGGGGCGGATGCCCTCCGCCGTGGGCTACCAGCCCACCCTGGCGGAGGAGCTGGGGGCCCTGGAGGAGCGCATCACCTCCACCCGCACCGGCTCCATCACCTCCGTCCAGGCCATCTACGTCCCCGCCGACGACCTCACCGACCCCGCCCCCGCCACCATCTTCTCCCACCTGGACGCCACCACCGTCCTCTCCCGCCACATCGCGGAGATGGGCATCTACCCGGCGGTGAGCCCCTTGGAGTCCAGCTCCCGGATCCTGGACCCCGCCATCGTGGGCCGGGAGCACTACGAGGTGGCCCGCCGGGTCCAGGAGTGCCTCCAGCGCTATAACG
>DWWJ01000071.1 GCA_019119795.1 Candidatus Intestinimonas pullistercoris | reverse complement strand
GACCCGGCCAACGAGCCCCAGTATGAGAAGGAGGGCTTTTTGGAGATGGGGGTGAGCCCCCTGGCCGCTCCGGACCAGCCCACCTATGTGACCCTGGACTTTGTCAAGGGCGTGCCTACGGCCATCGACGGGGAGGCCATGAAGGCCAGCGACATCATCCGCAAGCTCAACAAGCTGGGCGGAGAGAACGGCATCGGCCTGCTGGACATCGTGGAGAACCGCCTGGTGGGCATGAAGGACCGGGGCGTCTACGAGACTCCGGGCGGCACCATCCTCTACCACGCCCACGAGGCCCTGGAGATGATCACCATTGACAAGGACACCGCCCACATGAAGACCAAGCTGGCGGTGGACTTCGCCGATCTGGTCTACAATGGAAAGTGGTTCACCCCCCTGCGGGAGGCCCTGTCCGCCTTTGCCGACAAGACCCAGGAGCATGTCACCGGCACGGTAAAGCTCAAGCTCTACAAGGGGAACATCATCAATGCCGGGATCACCTCTCCTGAGAGCCTTTACTCTGAGGAGCTGGTGACCTTTGAGGAGAGCGACTACAACCAGGACGACGCCACCGGCTTCATCAATCTGTGGGGCCTGCCGGATACGGTCCAGGCCCTCCGGGAGCAGGGAAAGCTGTGAAGTAAGTCCTGACCAGCCACACGGCTGGCCGGCGCCCCTGCGCCGCACAAGCGTTTTCGCCAGCGGCGAAAACCTTGCCGCAAGGGCGGATTCATTCCGCCCTTGTGGGTGCAAAGGAAAGGGGCCCCCGGCGGGCGGAGCCCGCTGGGGAGCAGGGGAAGCTGAAGTAAAAACGGGAATGAACTAGGCCGGGCCGTCGAGCAAGCCGCCCTCTGGGGCCGGCGCCCTCGGCGGCCCGCCTTTCGCATGTGATAAGGAGTGTATGACGGATGAAATTATGGGCTGGCCGGTTCCAGAAGGAGACCGATACGGCGGTCAATGACTTTAACTCTTCCATCACCTTTGATGCCCGGCTCTATCAGGAGGATATCCGGGGCTCCATCGCCCACGCCGCCATGCTGGGCCGGCAGGGCATCATTGAGGAGCATGAGGCCGAGAAGATCATCGAGGGCCTTCAGGCCATCCTGGCCGACATTGAGGCCGGGCAGGTGGAGTTCTCCGTGGAGAACGAGGACATCCACATGAACATCGAGACCATGCTGACCCAGCGCATCGGCGACACGGGCAAGCGCCTCCACACTGCCCGGAGCCGGAACGACCAGGTGGCCGTGGACTTCCGCCTCTATGTCAAGGAGAAGATCCCCGGCATCATCGGCATGATCCTGGACCTGGAGAAGGTCCTCATCAAAAAGGCGGAGGACAACCTGGACGCCGTCATGCCGGGCTACACCCACCTCCAGCGGGCCCAGCCCACCACCTTCGCCCACTATATGATGGCCTACGCCAACATGCTCAAGCGGGATGTCACCCGGCTGGAGGACTGCCTGGAGCGGATGGACGAGTGCCCCCTGGGGGCCGGAGCCCTGGCCACCTCCACCTATCCGGTGGACCGCTTCCAGACGGCCCAGGCCCTGGGCTTCGCCAAGCCCACCGACAACTCCCTGGACTCGGTCTCCGACCGGGACTTCGCCATCGAGTTCACCTCGGCCCTCTCTATCCTGATGATGCACCTGTCCCGGTTCTCGGAGGAGATCATTCTGTGGTGCTCCTGGGAGTTCAAGTTCGTGGAGCTGGATGACGCCTATTCCACCGGCTCCTCCATCATGCCCCAGAAGAAGAACCCCGACGTGGCCGAGCTGGTCCGGGGCAAGACAGGGCGGGTGTACGGCTCCCTCATCACCCTTTTGACCTTGATGAAGGGCCTCCCCCTGGCTTATAATAAGGATATGCAGGAGGACAAGGAGCCCGTCTTCGACGCCATCGACACGGTGGAGCAGTGCCTGCCGGTCTTCGCCGCCATGGTGGACACCCTGACGGTCAAGCACCGGAACATGCAGCGGGCGGCGGCCGGCGGCTTCATCAACGCCACCGACTGCGCCGACTATTTGGTAAAGAAGGGCCTGCCCTTCCGGGACGCCTATATGATCGTGGGACGGCTGGTCCACATGTGTATCAAGACCGGCGAGACCCTGGACACCCTGCCTCTGAAGGACTTCCAGTCGGTCTCCGGAGCCTTCGGCCCCGACGTCTACCAGGCTCTGGAGCTCAAGACCTGCGTAGGCGGGAGAAAGGTCTACGGCGGCCCCGCGCCGGACTCCGTGAAAACACAGATCCAGCACATCAAGGAGTTCGTGGAGGCGCGCTCGTAAGGAAAGACCGCCAGAGGCAAAGAGATGATCCGCAGAGAGGAAGCGTCGCATATGAGCAAAAAACCAAAGGTATTTATCGACGGCCAGGAGGGCACCACCGGCCTGCAGATTTATGAGCGGCTGGGGAAACGGGAGGACATCCAGCTCCTCCGCATCGACCCGGAGAAGCGAAAGGACCCGGCGGAGCGGAAAAAGCTCCTGAACACTGCCGACCTGGTCTTCCTCTGCCTGCCCGACGCCGCCGCCCGGGAGGCGGTGGACATGATCGAGAGCGAGACGACGCGCGTGATCGACGCCTCCACTGCCCACCGCACGGCGGAGGGATGGATTTACGGCTTTCCGGAGCTGAACCCCGGCCAGCGGGAACGCATCCGGACGGCGAGGCGGGTGGCCAATCCCGGCTGCCACGCCACAGGCTTTATCAGCATCGTCTATCCCCTGGTGGCTCTGGGGCTTCTGCCCAGGGACGCGGCCCTCAGCTGCTTCTCCCTCACCGGCTACTCTGGCGGCGGGAAGAAGATGATCGCCCAGTACGAGGGGCCGCACAAGACGGAGGCCATGTGCAGCCCCGGCATCTACAGCGTCCTGCAGAACCACAAGCACCTGCCGGAGATGCAGAGGGTCTGCGGCCTGGAGCGCCCGCCGGTGTTCAGTCCCATTGTGGACGACTACTACAAGGGCATGGCCACCACAGTGCCTCTGCACATGGATCAACTACAGGGGGTGTCCACCCTTCACCAGGTGTGGAGGGCCATGGCGGACTACTATGGCACCGATGACGGCAGGCGACTGGTCCATGTGGCCGGCGATCCTACCGACGAGGAGGGTGGCATCGAGCCCGATTCCAAGATCTACGGCGGGAGCATGGCCGGAAAAGACCGGATGAGCCTGATCGTGGCCGGGAATGACCACCAGTTCACCATTACCGCCCTCTTTGACAACCTGGGCAAGGGGGCTTCTGGGGCGGCGGTACAGAACATGAATCTGATGCTGGGCTTCCCTGAGACAACGGGGCTGAGCCTGTAAACGCGGAACCATCCATCATTCATTGAAGGAGTGCATGACCATGAAACAGCTATCCGGCGGCGTGGCCGCCCCCAAGGGCTTTCGGGCCGCGGGCGTCCACTGCGGCGTCAAGAAGGGAAAGGGAGACGGCAACCAGCCCCCCAAGAGCAAGCGGCCTGAGGTCCTGGACGGCAAAAAGGACCTGGCCCTCATCATTTCCGACCAGCCCTGCACGGCGGCGGCGGTCTATACCATGAACCGGGTGAAGGCCGCCCCCCTGTATGTCACGATGGACCACCTGGAAAACGGGGAGGCCCAGGGCATCGTGGTGAACTCCGGAAACGCCAACGCCTGCGCCCCCAACAGCCACGAGCATGCCGAGGAGATGTGCGAGCTGGCTGCCGCCGCCACCGGGATCAAGGCCAGTGACTTCGTGGTGGCCTCCACCGGGGTCATCGGCCAGGAGCTGAACATGGCCGCCATCCGCTCCGGCATCCCGGCGTGCGCCGCGGCCCTGTCCCCGGAGGGCTCCGGTGACGCGGCCGACGCCATCATGACCACTGACACCGTGCGGAAAGAGATGGCCGTCTCCTGCGCCGTGGGGGGCAAGACCGTGACCATCGGCGCTATCGCCAAGGGCTCCGGCATGATCCACCCCAACATGGGCACCATGCTGTGCTTCGTCACCACCGACTGCGCCATCACCCAGGAGATGCTCTCCGACGCCCTCCACGAGATCGTCCCCCGGACCTTCAACCGGGTGACCATCGACGGGGACACCTCCACCAACGACATGTGCGTGGTGCTTGCCAACGGCATGGCGGAAAACCCTCTCATCGAGTGGAAGGACGACGGCTATACCGTCTTCTACAAGGCCCTTTACAGCCTCTTCGAGCAGATGGCCCGCGCCATCGCCGCCGACGGGGAGGGGGCCAGCAAACTCATCACCTGCACCGTCCGGAACGCCCGCAGCGAGGAGAGCGCCGAGCGTCTGGGCAAGGCGGTGGTGGGCTCCTCCCTGGTGAAGGCCGCCATGTTCGGCGCTGACGCCAACTGGGGCCGGGTCCTGTGCGCCATGGGCTACTCCAAGGCCCCCTTCCGGCCGGAATATGTGGACGTGAAGTTCTCCTCCGATGTGGGGGACATCCTGGTCTGCCAGCAGGGAGCCGGGGTGGACTTTGACGAGGCCGCTGCCAAGAGCATCCTCAGCCAGGACGAGGTGGTCATCGACGTGGACCTCCACGAGGGCGAATACGCCGCCACCTGCTGGGGCTGCGACCTGACTTACGACTATGTGAAGATCAACGGGGACTACCGGACCTGATCCAGCAGGTTCCCTGTTTCATCAACTGCTTGGGAGGTCCTATCCATGCCAGAAACCCATGTGGAGCGCGCCCAGGTCCTGGCTGAGGCGCTGCCCTATATCCAAACCTTCTACGGAAAGACCATCGTGGTCAAATACGGCGGCAACGCCATGATCTCTCCGGAGCTGCGGGAGGCTGTGATCCGGGACATCATCCTCCTCCACCTGGTGGGCATCCGGGTGGTGGTGGTCCACGGCGGCGGCCCGGAGATCAGCGCCATGCTGAAAAAGATCGGCAAGGAGTCCGAATTTGTGGACGGCCTGCGCTACACCGACGCCGAGACCATGGACGTGGTCCAGCAGGTGCTCTGCGGCAAGGTGAACAAGGACCTGGTGGCCACCCTGAACCGGGTTGGGGGCCGGGCCCTGGGGCTGTGCGGCATGGATGCCGGCCTCTTCCAGGCCCGGAAGCTGGAGGAAAAGTACGGCCTGGTGGGGGAGATCACCCAGGTGAATCCCGCAGTGGTCCAGGACGCCCTGGCCCAGGGCTATATCCCGGTGGTCTCCACAGTGGCCCAGGGCGTGGACGCCGACACCGCCTACAACATCAACGCCGACACCGCCGCCGCCAAGCTGGCGGTGGCCCTCCACGCGGAAAAGCTCCTCCTGCTCACCGATGTCCGGGGCCTCCTCCGGGACCCGGCCGACGAGAGCAGCCTTCTTCCGGTGGTGGAGCTCTCTCAGGTCCCCGGCCTTATCAAGGACGGGGTCATCCAGGGAGGGATGATCCCCAAGGTGGACTGCTGCGTGGAGGCGGTGCGCTCCGGCGTGAAAAACAGCGTCATCCTGGACGGGCGCATCCCCCATTCCATCCTGATTGAGCTGCTGTCCGACGAGGGCATCGGCACTATGCTTCTGTGAGGTGAGACCATGCAGTTTTCTGAGATCAAGGCCCGGGACGACCAATATGTCCTCCATACCTATGCCCGCTTTCCGGTAGACATCGAGCGGGGAAAGAACGCCACCCTCTGGAGCACCGAGGGGAAGGAGTACATCGACTTCACCTCCGGCATCGGGGTCAGCTCAGTGGGAACGGCCAACCCCAAGTGGGTGGACGCGGTGGCGGTCCAGGCGGCCAAGCTGGGCCACATGTCCAACCTGTTCTACACCCAGCCCTGCGGGGCCCTGGCAGAGGTCCTCTGCCGCCGGGCGGGGATGTCGGCCGCCTTCTTCGCAAACTCCGGGGCTGAATCCAACGAGGGCCTTATCAAGCTGGCCCGAAAGTGGTCCTTTGACAAGTACGGGAAGGGGAGGGGGACCATCCTCACCCTGAAAAATTCCTTCCACGGCCGGACGGTCACCACCCTGTCCGCCACAGGGCAGGACGTCTTTCACAATTATTTCTTCCCCTTCACCGACGGCTTCCGGTACGCCGAGCCCACCATGGAGGGCATCTCCCAGGTCTCCGGCCATGACGTGTGCGCTGTGATGCTGGAGCTGGTCCAGGGGGAGAGCGGGGTCTGGCCCCTGGACCAGGACTTCGTCCACGACCTGGCGGTACTCTGCGCCGAGCGGGACTGGCTGCTGCTGGTGGATGAGGTCCAGACCGGCATCGGCCGCACTGGGACCCTCTTCTGCTACCAGCAGTACGGCATCCTGCCCGACGCCGTCTCCTTCGCCAAGGGCATCGCCGGCGGGCTGCCCTTCGGCGGCTTCCTGGTCAATGAGAAGTGCCGGGACGTGCTGGGGCCCGGCACCCACGCCACCACCTTCGGCGGCAATCCGGTGTGCGCCGCTGCCGCCCTGGCCACCCTGGACATCCTCAGCGAGGAGATGATGGGGGAGATCTCTGACAAGGGGAACTACCTGCGCACGGCCATCGACGCCATGGAGCTGCCCTGCTTCGGTCCCACCCGGGGCCTGGGCCTCATGATCGGCATCGAGGTGAAGCCGGGGCATACCAACCGGGAGATCGCCCAGCAGCTCATGGAAAATGGCCTGCTGGTGCTGACGGCGGGCCCCGCCATCCGCCTGCTGCCCCCCCTGACCATTACCAGGGACGAGATGGACAAGGGCCTCGCCATCCTGAAGCAGACCCTGGCCTGAACCGGAACCAGATCGGAAAGAGGTGTCAAAGATGCAGAAAGACCTGCTCAAGCTGCTGGACCTGACCCGGGAGGACATCACCAAGATCCTCAACGTGGCCGACCAGATGAAGTACAACCAGAAGCACGGCCTTATCCACAACTATCTCCAGGGAAAGACCCTGGCCATGATTTTTGAGAAGAACTCCACCCGGACCCGGGTGTCCTTTGAGGTGGGCATGTACCAGCTGGGGGGCCACGCCCTCTTTCTCTCCGGAAAGGAGAGCCAGATCGGCAGGGGGGAGCCCATCGAGGACACCGCCCGGGTCCTGGCCCGGTACTGCGACGGCATCATGATCCGCACCTACCGCCAGGAGGAGGTGGAGGAGCTGGCGAAGTACGCCTCTATCCCCGTCATCAACGGCCTCACCGACTTCGCCCACCCCTGCCAGGTCCTGGCAGACCTCATGACCATCCGGGAGCACATGACCCGCCTGGAGGGCCTGAAGCTCTGCTTCATTGGGGACGGAAACAATATGGCCAACTCCCTCATCGTGGGCGGCCTCAAATGCGGCATGGACGTCTCGGTGGCCTGCCCCGAGGGCTATGAGCCGGACCAGCAGGTCCTGGACTTCGCCGGGACGGTCACGGGCGCGAAGTTTGCCCTCTGCCGGGACCCCCTGGAGGCCGCCGAGCATGCCGATGTGGTCATCACCGACGTATGGGCCTCCATGGGCCAGGAGGAGGAGAAGGAGCGCCGGCAGAAGGCATTTGGCGGCCTCTACCAGGTCAACGAGGCCGTGATGGCAGCGGCCCGCCCCGGGGCCATGGTCCAGCACTGCCTGCCCGCCCACCGGGGGGAGGAGATCACCACAGAGGTCTTTGAGGCCCATGCCGGAGAGATCTTCGACGAGGCGGAGAACCGTCTTCACGCCCAAAAGGCCGTTCTCTACCTGCTGATGGGAGAGCAGGTCTGAGACAGACGGAAAAGGCAGAGAAAGGGGAGCTCTGGGGATGATTTTGCCCTGATTTGTCTCATTTGGACCGCTGTTTCCAGGAGGGTTCTTCTGGAAATGGCGGCCCTCTGTTTTCCTTTTCTGGCTGAAAAAGAAATTTATAGATGACAAAAGGACTCCAATTGTGTATAATCAATACAATACGGGATAGTAGGAGGACAAAGTGCCTACTGCGTCCCGTGGGGACCCTCCTGGGCCGGACGTCCGTTTGAAAGCAGCCAAATGTATCCTTTGCCGGTTTTCAAGCAGACGGCAGGCCGCCACAGGAGCACTGGCGCCGGAGCGCGCCCCAAAATAAATGAAGAGGAAGGAAGATCACACATGACTGTAAAGAAGCGTATCCTCGCCCTGACCACTGCGTCTCTGGTCCTGGCCGGAGCCCTCACCGCCTGCGGCGGCCAGAGCGCCACCCCGGAGGAGACCGGCGACAGCACCACTCCGGTGGAGAGCACCGGCGGAACGGAGAAGGTCTACCATATCGTGGCCGACAACGCCTTCGCCCCCTTTGAGTTCCTGGACGAGGCCACCGGCGAGTACACCGGCGTGGACATGGACCTGCTGGCCGCCATCGCCGAGGACCAGGGCTTCCAGTACACGGTGGACAACTGCGGCTGGGACGCCGCCCTGGGCAACCTGCAGGCCGGGCTGGCCGACGGCATGATCGCCGGCATGAGCATCACCGACGAGCGCCGGGAGAGCTATGACTTCTCCGACAGCTACTATGACGGCGGCCAGATCATGCTGGTCAAGGGAGACAGCACCATTGCCTCCTATGAGGACCTGGCGGGGCTGACCGTGGCTGTGAAGACCGGCACTCAGAGCGCCACCTTTGCCCAGAGCATCGCCGAGGAGTATGGCTTCGAGGTGGTGACCTATAAGGATTCTCCGGCGGTTTACGCCGCTGTCGCCGGAGGCATCGATGCTGCGGGCTTTGAGGACTATGCCGTGATCGCCTATCAGATCCAGAACCAGAGCCTGGACCTGAAGGTGGTGGGAGAGCAGGAGAATATCACCCCCTATGGTTTTGCGGTGCTGAAGGGACAGAACCCTGAGCTCATTGAAATGTTCAACGCTGGTCTGGCCAACATCCGGGAGAGCGGCCAGTATGCGGAGATCATGGCCAAGTATGGCATCGAGGTGTGAGCGTGCACTTCAAGATCATCTTAGTAAGTGAGAAGTTGGTAAAAAATGTTTGAGATATTCCAGGCATCTCTGCCCTATCTGATTTCTGGATCTCTGATTACCGTTCGGATCTGGGCGATCTCCATCGCGCTTGGCGTGGTGTTGGGCTTGGTGACCTGTCTGATGAGGATCTCCCCCTTCCGTCCGCTCCGGGCGGTGGCCTGGGTCTATATCTGGATCATCCGGGGCACACCTATGCTGGTCCAGGCTATGGTGGTGTACTTTGGCATCCCTCAGGTCACTGGACTCCGTCTGACTCCTTTTACTGCCGGCATCATCACCCTTTGTCTCAATGCAGGGGCCTATCTGGCGGAGATTTTCCGCAGCGGTATCCAGGCGGTGCCCAAGGGGCAGAGTGAGGCCGCACGCAGCCTGGGTCTGGGGGCGGGCCGGACCATGGCCAAGATCGTCCTGCCCCAGGCATTCAAGATCGCCATCCCCCCCATGGTGAACCAGTTCATCATCACCCTGAAGGATACTTCCATCCTAACCGTGATCGGCCTGCCGGAGATCATGAACGAGGCCCAGCAATATGTGATGATCCGGTGGGAATACTTCCAGACGTACGTTATCGCGGCAGCCTACTACCTGGTGGTGACCTCCCTGTTGATGGTCCTGGCAAATTATGTGGAGAAGAAGATAAGCTATGACAGAAAAGGTAATCGTTCATGATTTGAAAAAGAGCTTCCACCATCTGGAGGTCCTGAAGGGTATTGACCTCACCGTCCACGAGGGTGAGGTGGTCTGTATCATCGGGCCCTCCGGAGGCGGCAAGTCCACCTTCCTCCGGTGCATCAACCGGCTGGAGGAGCCCACCGGGGGCGAGATCACGGTGGATGGCTACACCATCACAGACCCCAAGGTGGACATCAACAAGGTGCGCCAGAACATCGGCATGGTCTTCCAGAGCTTCAACCTTTTCGCCCATCTGACGGTGAAGAAGAATATCATGCTGGCCCCGGTAGATCTGAAGCTGATGAACAAGGCAGAGGCGGAGCAGAAGGCCATGGAGCTCCTGCGCCGGGTAGGACTGGAGGACAAGGCCAACGCCTATCCCCACCAGCTCTCCGGCGGCCAGCAGCAGCGGGTGGCCATCGCTCGGGCCCTGGCCATGAATCCCGACGTGATGCTCTTTGACGAGCCCACCTCCGCCCTGGACCCCGAGATGGTGGGGGAGGTCCTCAGCGTCATGAAGGAGCTGGCTGAGGGCGGCATGACCATGATCGTGGTGACCCACGAGATGGGCTTCGCCCGGGATGTGGCGGACCGGGTCATCCTCATGGCCGACGGCGTCATCGCCGAAGAGGGGACCCCGGAGCAGATTTTCGAGCATCCCCAGGTCAAGCGGACCCAGGATTTCCTCTCCGCCGTTCTGTGACGGCAGTAAATGAAAAAAGACAGCGGCGGTCTCCCCTCCGGGAGGCCGCCGCTGTCTTTTAATTTCGTCTCCCCGGATAGGGGAGAGGGGATATTGTTCAGTCCGCCAGATACTTTTTCACCAGCTCCTGCAACAGCTCGTCCCGGTCCAGCTTCCGGATCAGGGAGCGGGCATTGTTGTAGTTGGTGATATAGGTAGGGTCTTCCGAGAGGATGTAGCCGACGATCTGGTTGATGGGGTTATAGCCCTTCTCCTGAAGGGAATTGTAGACAGAGGTCAAAATGGCCTTGATCTCCTCGCCCCGGTCCTCATTGAGGTTGAATTTGCGTGTAAAATCGATCTCCATGTCGGAAACACCTCCCAAATAGTTTGATAGGGAAAACTGCCACAAAATATGGTGTGCGCTCCCCCTCAGGCATGCTCCTATTGTACTCGAAATGTCTCCGGGTGTAAAGGGGGAGCGGCACAAATTTTATGAAGTTTTAAGAGTTTACCGCAGGACGGCGCCCAGCTCCTGCTCCAGCAGGGAGAGGATGGAAGCCACGTCCTGGTCGGCCTCCTCACTGGTGAGGCTGCGGTCGTCCGCCCGGAGGACCAGGTTGAAGGCCACCGACTTTTTGCCCTCCGGAATGCCCTTGCCCCGGTAGATGTCGAAGAGGGAGACCTCCTTGAGCAGGCCCTTGGCCCCCCGGCGGATGCCGTCCTCCAGGGCCCCCACTGTGACGGATTCGTCACAGACCACGGCGATGTCCCGGGTGACGGCGGGGAACTTGGGCAGGGGGACATACTCCGGGTCGGCCCCCTTGGCCAGGGAGAGCTCGTCGAAGTCCAGCTCGGCGCAGTAGAGCTCGGCATCCACGCCGTAGTTCTGGGCCACCAGGGGATGGATCTGGCCAAAGATGCCCACACAGTCGCTGCCGCTCCAGACGGTGGCACAGCGGCCGGGGTGGTAGGAGGCATCGGAGGGCGCCCCGGTGGGGCCCTCAAAATGGATATCCTTGGCCCGGATGTCCTTCATGATGGCCTCCACCACGCCTTTGAGGGTGAAGAAATCCATCCCGTCGCCGTAGGCCCCCAGGGTCAGGACCTTGGCCTCGTTGGCCAGGCCGTCGTCCTGATTCAGCTCGTTGATGGCTCCCACCAGGGCCTCGGTGAGGCCGGGAAGGCCCAGCTTTTCCAGCTTCTCCTTGGAGGCGGACAGGGAGGGATCGTTGGGGTCCACAGAGGCGGAGCCGGACTTGGGCAGATAGATGCGGCCCAGCTCATAGAGGCGGGCGGCCTTGTTGCGGTAGTTGTAATTTCGGGTCAGGATCTCCAGCATGGAGGGCAGGGTCGTGGTCCGCATGATGGAGGTGTCCTCCCCCAGGGGGTTGAGGATCTTGAAGCTCTTCCGGGCGGGGTAATCCTCCGGCCAGCGGATCTTATCATAGTAGGTGGGGGAGATGAAGGAGTAGGTGATGATCTCGTCGTAGCCGCAGGCCCGGCACACCGCCCCCAGGGAGCGCTCCAGCTCCTGCTCGGGAGAGTAGCCGCCCTGGGTGGTCTGGCCCCGCATGAGGGTGGAGGGGATGTTGTTGTAGCCGTAGAACCGCGCTACCTCCTCGGCCAGGTCGGCCATGCGGAGGACGTCGCCCCGCCAGGAGGGGACGGTCACCTGGTCGCCCTCCACCTGGAAGTCCAGAGAGCGGAGGATGCGGACCATCTCGGCCTCGGGGATGTCGGTGCCCAGGAGGGCGTTGATCTTCCCGGGCTCCAGCTTGAGGACGGTGGGCTTGGGGACATAGTTGAGGATGTCGATGACGCCATCCACCACCTCGCCGGCCCCCAGCAGCTCCACCAGCTCACAGGCCCGGTTGACGGCGGGGAGGG
>DWWJ01000070.1 GCA_019119795.1 Candidatus Intestinimonas pullistercoris | reverse complement strand
TTCGTTCTTCCTCTCCCCACAAAAGCTGCGCTTTTGCGGGGCCCCCTGGCGGCCTACGGAGCGTTGGTACTGGGAAAACAGCGGCTTGCGTCTTTACGCACTGTTTGGGGACCACTCCCGGCCGTTACGGCAGTCCCATGGTGGAACAGGGGCAGACTGTGGTTCTATCTTGGGGCCGCCTGGCTGTGCCACTCTCGCGGCAGAGTGCGGCATGGCGCGCCGAGTTCACCACACCTGGCATTCTCCCGCTCCGCCGCAAGGGAGGCACCTGACCACCCCGGCCCCGAGAGAGGCACCCGCAGGCGGCGGTTAGTTAGAGCGCAAACGATCTCTGTTCCCAAACGGCAGGCCGTAACGGCCGGAAGGGGTCCCCGCAGTCATACAAAAGCCGCTGGCCGCCGTTTTCTACCACCAGCCTGCCGAAGACCGGACCCCATTTTTCTTTGGAGTGAAGGACCGTTTCTTTTTCCGCAGAAAAAGAAATGGTCTTTCCCCCCGGAGGGACTCCGCCCCCTGGTGGGTAACCAGCCCCTGCGGCGGGAGCCGGCCCCACAAGGGACCCGTCCCTTGCCTAAAAACCAACTCACCGTTTCACGGAAAGAAAAAAGAGAGGAGACCCCATGCTGGAACTGCTCGCCCCGGCCGGCTCGCCGGAGGCTGTCACTGCCGCGGTACAGGCCGGCGCCGACGCCGTCTATCTGGGCTTCGGCGACTTCAACGCCCGCCGCAACGCCAAAAACTTCACCCTGGAGGAGCTCACCCAGGCCGTCTCCTACTGCCACGTCCGGGGGGTCAAGGTCTACCTCACCCTCAATACCCTGCTCACCGACCGGGAGCTCCCCGCCGCCGCCGAGACGGCTGCTCAGGCCGCCCAGGCGGGGGTGGACGCCGTGCTCATCCAGGACCTGGGGGTCCTGCGGATGCTCCGGCAGGCCGCCCCCAGGCTGGCCGTCCACGGCTCCACCCAGCTCACCGTCCACTCCCTGGAGGGGGTCCGGCGGTGCGCCGAGCTGGGCATGACCCGGGTGGTCCTCTCCCGGGAGCTCTCCCGGGAGGCCATCGAGTATATCTGCCTGCGCTCGCCCATCGAGATCGAGGTCTTTGCCCACGGGGCCCTGTGCATGTGCTACTCCGGCCAGTGCTTCTTCTCCTCGGTGATCGGGGGGCGCTCCGGGAACCGGGGCCTGTGCGCCCAGCCCTGCCGGCTCGCCTACGGCTGGGGGAGGAAGGCCGACGGCCACCCCCTCTCCCTGAAGGACATGTCCCTGGCCGGGCACCTCCAGGAGCTGCGCAAGCTGGGGGTCAAGTGCGTCAAGCTGGAGGGGCGCATGAAGCGCCCGGAGTACGTCTCCATCGTCACCGGCATCTACGCCCGGGCCATCCACGAGGACCGGGAGCCCACGGCGGAGGAGCTCCGGCAGCTGGAGGCCGCCTTCTCCCGGCAGGGCTTCACCGACGGCTACTACCTGGACCAGAAGGGTCCGGAGATGTTCGGCGTCCGGCAGGAGGGGGAGGACCCCAGGGAGCTCTTCGCCCAGGCCCGGACCCAGTACCTCAGCGGGGAGCGCCAGCGGGTGGATGTGACCTTTTACGCCATGGTCCGGCCTGGGGAGCCCCTCCAGGTGGGGGTCCAGGACGGGGAGGGCCGAACCGCCACCGCCGCCGGGCCGGTGCCCGAGCCGGCCCGGACCAAGGCTCTGGACCGGGAGGCAGTGGAAAAGCAGCTCTCCCGCACCGGAGGGACCCCCTACCGCTGTGAAAAGGTCCGGGCCCTGGTGGAGCCGGGGCTCTCCGCCCCGGTGGCCGCCCTCAACGCCCTGCGGCGGGAGGTGCTGGAGGATCTGACCCGCCAGCGGGGGACCCCCGCTCCCACAGAGGTGGGGGCGTTCCACGCCGGGGTCCGCTATGAAAACCGCCGGGAGCACCCGGTGCTCACCTGTTCCCTCTCCCGGGCGGAGCAGCTCACCCGGGAGCTGTGCGCCCTGGGCCCTGCCCTGGTCTCCCTCCCGGCGGCGGAGGCCGCCGCCCACCCGGAGGCGGTGGAGCTGGCCCTCTCCCAGGGCTGCCGGGTGGGGGTGACCCTGCCCCGGGTCTGCTGGGACCGGGAGCGGGAGGCCCTGGAGCGGGACCTGGAGGCCGTCCGGTCCCTGGGGGCCACCGACGCCCTGGTGGGCACCCTGGACCTCATGGACGCCGCCCGGAGCGCGGGGCTCACCCTCCGGGGGGACTTCGGCCTCCACGTCTTCAACGCCCAGGCCCTCAAGGCCCTCAAGCACCTGGGCTTCGCCTCGGCCACTGCCTCCTTCGAGCTCAAGCTGGCCCAGATCAGGGACCTCTCCAAGTGCATCGACCTGGAGGTCATCGTCTACGGGCGCCTGCCCCTGATGCTCACGGAAAACTGCATCGTGAAAAACCACTTCGGCCGCTGCAACTGCCAGGAGGCCCCCATGCTCACCGACCGGAAGGGGGAGCGCTTCCCCGTGGTCCGGGCCCCGGGCTGCCGCAGCGAAATTCTCAACGCCAAGACCCTCTTCCTGGCCGACAAGCCGGAGTACCGCCGGGCGGGAGCCTGGGCCGCCCGGCTGCTCTTCACCACCGAGGACCCCCAGACCTGCGTCCGGGCGGCGGAGCGCTACCTGGGCCGGGGGAACTGGGCCCCCCGGGACTTCACCCGGGGCCTCTACTACCGGGACGTGGAGTGACGTCCCAAAAACCCAAACAAGGAGCCCTGTCATGGAACTCAAGATCAAAGCCGTCTCCCCCAAGATCGGCGGGGAGATCCCCTTTCCCTATTACGCCAGCGCCGGCGCGGCGGCCATGGACCTCCACGCCTGTCTGGACGAGCCCCTGACCATCGCCCCCCGGGCCCTGGTGAGCATCCCCACCGGGGTGGCCATCGCCCTGCCCTCGGCGGACTATGTGGCCCTGGTCTTCGCCCGCTCGGGGCTGGGCATCAAGCACGGCATCACCCTCTCCAACGGAGTGGGGGTCATCGACAGCGACTACCGGGGGGAGATCCGGGTGGGGCTCACCAACCTCTCCGACACCCCCTACACCGTCCAGCCCGGGGACCGCGTGGCCCAGCTGGCGGTGATGCCGGTGGTCCGGGCCCAGCTGGTCCAGGCCGAGGACCTGGACGAGACCGCCCGGGGCGCCGGCGGCTTCGGTTCCACCGGGAACTGACTCCTTTTTCAGAAAACGAGGTGTATGCTCTTATGGGACTCATTCTCGCCTCCGGCTCTCCCCGGCGGCGCCAGCTTCTGGAGCAGATCGGCCTGACCTTTGTCGTCCGCTCCTCCGACGTGGACGAGTCCGTCTCCCCCGGTCTCACCCCCGCCCAGGTGGTGGAATCCCTCTCCGCCCGGAAGGGGGAGGCGGTGGCCGCCGAAGCCGCCCCCGGGGACCTGGTCCTCTCGGCCGACACGGTGGTGGCCCTGGACGGGGCCATCCTGGGCAAGCCCAGGGACCGGGCGGAGGCGGAAGCCATGCTCACCGCCCTCTCCGGCCGGACCCACCAGGTCTACACCGGGGTCACCCTCCTTCAGGACGGCCGGCGGCTCACCGGGCATGAGGTCACCGCCGTCACCTTCCGCCCCCTGTCTCCCGGGGAGATCGCCGCCTATGTCTCCACCGGGGAGCCCATGGACAAGGCCGGCGCCTATGGCATCCAGGGCCTGGGGGCCCTGCTGGTGGAGCGGCTGGAGGGGGACTACTTCAACGTCATGGGGCTGCCCCTGTGCCGCCTGGGTGAGATGCTCGCCCAGTTCGGGGTCCGTCCGCTGGAGGCCGCCGGCCTCCGGCGGGAATAAGGAGACGCCGCCTTGAAGGACTTTTTCCGCAACAACGGCTTTTTGATCCTCATTGCCGCCGTGCTCCTGGCCGCCGTCACCGCCGTGGGCTCCTATGTGCTCCAGGGGGTGCCCAATCCCTTGGAGAACATCCTGGGGGTGGTGACCACCCCGGTCCGCAACGGCATCTCCGCCCTGGCCGGCTGGGCCGAGGGGATCTATAACTACTCCTTCCACTATGACGAGCTCCAGGCGGAGAACGAGCGCCTGCGCTCCGAGCTGGCCAGGCTCCAGGAGAGCGCCCGGGACGCCGAGGCCGCCGTCAAGGAGAACGAGCGGCTCCGGGAGCTGCTGGGCCTCCGGGAGCAGCGCCGGGAGCTCACCTTTGAGTCGGCCACCATCACCAGCCGCTCCACCAGCAACTGGGCCTCCACCATGACCCTCAGCAAGGGCTCCGACCAGGGGGTGGCGGCAGGGGACTGCGTGGTGGACGCCGCCGGGAACCTGGTGGGCATCATCGAGACAGCGGGGAGCAACTGGTCCACCATGATCACCGTGGTGGACGCCACCCTGGAGATGGGGGCCCTCCTCTCCCGCACCGAGTCCATCGCCATTCTGGAGGGGGATTTCACCCTCATGGCCCAGGGCCGGCTGAAGCTGACCTACCTGCCGGAGAGCACCGAGCTCCTCACCGGGGACCTGGTGCTCACCTCCGGCCTGGGGGGGAACTACCCCTCCGATCTGGTGGTGGGCTCCATCGAGTCCATCCACACCGACGCCTCCGGCATGTCCCGCTATGCCGTCATCGCCCCCTCCGCTGACCTGGACAGCCTGGTGCAGGTCTTCATCATCAAGGAATTCGACATCGTGGAGTAGGGCCCGCCTGCTCCCGGCCGGGCAGGCCCCGGCCGCTCCCAAGGAGGTCTCGCCTTGACCCGTCAGGACCACATCTGGAAATGGACCCTCTACGCCCTGGCCCTGCTGCCGGTGTGGTGGCTGGATGTCTTTGTGCTCAACCGCTTCCCCCTCTTCGGGGTGTCCCCCATGCTGCTGCCGGTGGCCGCCGTCACCGTGGCGGTGCTGGAGGGCACGGCGGCCGGGGCCGGCTTCGGCCTGGGGGTGGGCATCCTCTGCGACGCCGTCTACTACGGCGGCTGGGGGGGCATGACCCTGGGGCTGTGCCTGCTGGGCTGGGGGGCTGGGGCCGCCGCCCAGTACGCCCTCCGCCGGGGCTTCGGCGGCTGCCTGCTCTGCTCCGCCGCCGCCCTGGCCGTCATCGACGCCGCCCGGGTGGTCCAGGGCCTCTTCACCGGCCTGGCCCCCCTGCCCGCCCTGCTGCGGGTGGCGGTGCCCGAGCTTCTCTGGTCCCTGTGCTTCGTCTGCCTCCTCTACCCCTGGTTCTCCTGGGTCCGGCGGCGGATCATCAAGTTCCTGCGGCTCTGAGTCCCTGTCAGAGCCCTTCCCTACGTTTCCGAGAAAGGAGCCGCCATGGACGGCAAGCAGTTTCAGCGCCGGGTCCGCAGCATCGTGCTGCTGCTGTGCGTCATTTTATTCGCCTTCGCCTGGGTCCTCTACGACCTCCAATACGTCCACGGGGCGGAGTACCTGGAGCAGTCCCAGCGGCGCATCGCCCGCACCGAGACGGTGGAGGCCGCCCGGGGGGAGATTTTGGACCGCTACGGACGGGTCCTGGTCACCAACCAGGAGAGCTACAACGTGAGCCTGGACACCTCCTTCATGAACGGGGAGGAGAACGCCATCCTCACCCAGCTCCTGGCCATCAGCCGGGAGGAGGGGGTGGCGTGGACCGACACCCTGCCCATCTCCGACACCGCCCCCTTCGTCTTCACCTTTGACACCGCCTCCTCCGGGGCGGTCTCCAACCTCCAGCGCCTGGCGGAGGACCGGGACTGGAGCGCCCTCCTCCCCACCGCAGAGGAGGTGGACGCCATCCGGGAGACCGCCCAGGCCGGTGCCGGGGCGGCCCGCCCCAGCGCCCAGGCCCTGATGGAGGAGCTCCGGGTCTATTATGAGATCGACCCCGCCCTCTCCGACGCCGAGGCCCGGGACCTTATCGGCGTGCGCTATGAGCTCACCCTCCGGTCCCGGGAGATCACCTACACCGCCTATGTCTTCGCCCAGGACGTCCAGATGCCCTTCATTGTCAAGGTCACCGAGGCGGGGCTGGCGGGGGTGAACATCGACACCACCTCCACCCGGGTCTACAACACCCCCTATGCCGCCCATGTCCTGGGCCGGGTCACCGGCATCTACTCCGGGGAGGAGGACTACTACCAGGACCTGGGCTACTCCCTGGACGCCAAGGTGGGCCGGGGCGGGGTGGAGCAGGCCTTCGAGCCCTACCTCCACGGCACCCCGGGCCGCCGGTCCATCGAGACTGACGACCAGGGGAAGGTGGTCAGCGGGGACGAGAACTGGGCGGTGGACGAGGCCACCGGGGAGGTCCTGGCCCCCGACCCCGGGGACAACGTGGTCCTCACCCTGGACATCAAGCTCCAGGAGGTGGTGGAGCGGGCCCTGGCCAACGGCATCGAGGGCCTGGCCTCCGAGGACACCCGGGGCGGCGCCGCAGTGGTGGTGGACATGACCGGCGGGGTCCTGGCCAGCGCCTCCTATCCCACCTATGACCTGGCCACTTATGGACAAAACTACAATACGCTGGCCGACGACCCCCTGAGCCCCCTGCTCAACCGGGCCACCCAGGGCGCCTATCCCCCCGGCTCCACCTTCAAGATGGTCACCGCCCTCGGAGCCCTGGAGGAGGGGATCATCACCCCCACCAGCATCTACCGCTGCACCGGGCGGTACACCTTCTATCCCAACCCCAGCGACCAGCCCATGTGCTGGATCTACCGGCAAAACCTGGGCATCCACGGCAACCAGAACGTGACCCAGGCCATCATGAACTCCTGCAACATCTTTTTCTATGACGCCGGACGCCGCCTGGGCATCGACAAGCTCCGGGAGTACGCCGCCGCCTTCGGCCTGGGGGAGCCCACCGGCATCGAGATCGCCGAGTCCACCGGCCGGATGGCCGGCCCTGAGACTTCTGCCGCCCTGGGCCAGGAGTGGCACGAGGGCAACATCATGTCCATCTCCATCGGCCAGGAGAACAGCCAGTTCACCCCCCTCCAGCTGGCCAACTATGTGGCCACCCTGGCCAACGGCGGCACCCACTACGCCGCCCACCTCCTCAAGGAGGTCAAGTCCAGCGACTATTCGGAAGTGACCTACCAGTACGAGCCCCAGGTCCTCAACGAGCTGGACCTGGACCCGGAGAACCTCTCCGCCGTCACCGAGGGCATGCTGCTCATGACCACCGAGGGCTCCGCCCGGAGCTACTTTGCCAACCTGGACATCCCGGTGGCCGCCAAGTCGGGCTCCGCCCAGGTGAGCAGCGCCACCGAGTCCAACAGCCTCTTTGTCTGCTTCGCCCCCTACGACGACCCGGAGATCGCCCTGGCCATCGTGGTGGAGCGGGGCGGCTCCGGCTCCCTCCTCTCCAGCATCGCCGTGGAAATCCTGGAGTACTACTTCTCCTCCGGCGGCGGCATGGAGACGGTGACCCAGGAAAACACCCTCCTGCGCTGAAACTTTAAACCATTGTGAGTGATCTGCTTGACCGAACACACCATTTTTGACGCCCGGGACCCCCGCTGCAAGACCCCCTTCGGGGCGGTGGCCTCGGGCACCCCGGTGGCCCTCACCCTCCGGCCCGGCCGGGGGGAGGGCTGGTCCCGGGCCTTTCTCCGCGCCCGGTTCGAGTTCCGGGACAACGAAGTCCGAACCCTCCCCATGCCCTGGACCGGGCTGGAGGGGGACCGGGACCTCTTCTCCTGCACCCTGGAGACCACGGACTACCTGGGCCTCATCTGGTACTCCTTTGTCCTGGAGCGGCTGGACGGGAAGCGCCTGGAGCTCCCGGAGCGGCAGCTCACGGTCTACGACGGCACAGCGGAGGTCCCGGCCTGGTTCGGGGAGGGGGTCACCTACCAGATCTTCCCCGACCGCTTCCGCCGCACGGCCATTCCCGACCCCACCGGCATGGTGGGGGGGCGGAGCGTCCACACCGGCTGGTACGAGGAGCCGGAGTGGCGGCCCGATGCGCGGGGGGAGGTCCGCAACCGGGACTTCTTCGGCGGCTCCCTGGCCGGGGTCCTGGAGAAGCTGGACTACCTCCGGGACCTGGGGGTGGAGACCCTCTACTTCTGTCCCATCTTCGAGGCCCCGGAGAACCACCGCTACGGCACCGGGGACTACGAGAAGATCGACCCCATGCTGGGGAGCAACCAGGACTTTGAGGTCCTGTGCGCCGCCGCCCGGGCTCGGGGGATGCGGGTGATGCTGGACGGCGTCTTCAACCACCAGGGCTTTGTGAGCCGCTACTTCAACGGGGACGGCTCCTACCCCGGCCTGGGGGCCCACCAGTCCAAGGAGTCCCCCTACTATCCGTGGTACCGCTTCTCCCACTGGCCCGACCACTACGAGTCCTGGTGGGGCATCTACTCCCTGCCCGCGGTGAACGAGAGCGAACCCAGCTATGTGGACTACATCATCGAAAGCCCGGACAGCATCATCCGCCGCTGGCTGGAGGCCGGGGCCGACGGCTGGCGGCTGGACGTGGCCGACGAGCTCCCCGACGAATTCATCCGGAAGCTCCACGCCGCCGCCCGGGCGGTGAAGCCGGAGGCCGTCATCATCGGGGAGGTCTGGGAGGACGGCTCCAACAAGATCGCCTACGGCGTCCGGCGGCGGCACCTCCAGGGGGGCTACCTGGACGGGCTGATGAACTACCCCTTCCGCAACGCCGTCCTCTCCTGGCTCCTGGGGGGAGACGCCGGGGCCTTCCGGGACACCATGGAGCAGCAGCGGGAGAACTATCCCCCCGCCGCCTTCTATTCCGGCATGAACTCCCTGGGCACCCACGACACGGTGCGCATCCTCACCCTGCTGGGGGTGGGGAGCGACTGCGCCGCCCAGAGCAAGGAGTGGCGCGCCGAGTACCGCATGACCCCGGAGGAGCGGCTGCGGGGCCTCCAGCGGCTGCGGCTGGCCTCCCTGGTGCAGTACGCCTTTCCCGGCAGCCCCACCCTCTACTACGGGGACGAGGCGGGGATGGAGGGCTTCGAGGACCCCTTCAACCGCCGGCCCTTCCCCTGGGGGGCGGAGGACCGGGACCTGACGGCCTGGTACGCCGCCCTGGGCCGGGCCCGGCGGACCCTGCCCCCCCTGCGCCGGGGGGACATCCAATATATCCGGGCCGAGGGCGGGGTGCTGGCCTTCACCCGGACCTGGGAGGGGGACACGGTCCTCTGCGCCGCCAACGGGGGAGGGGAGCCCGCCCGGCTGGAGCTCCCCGGCTCCTGGGCCGACCTGGACGGCATGGTGACCCACCCCGCCCGGCGGGACACGGGCCTGGCCCGCATCGACCTGCCCCCCATGACCGGCCTGCTCCTGCGCCGCCTGCCCACCCCGTAAGAAAGAAATGATCCCCGGGCCCGGAGGAAGTTTCCTCCGGGCCCGGGGCTGTTTCAGGGGTATCCTACCGAGGGAACGCCCGGTTCAGGGGGTCCCTGGTTACTGCATGCCGTTCTCGTAGGCCTGGATCATCTTTTTGACCATCTGGCCGCCCACGCTGCCGGCCTCCCGGCTGGTGAGATCGCCGTTATAACCCTGCTTCAGGTTGACACCCACCTCCTGGGCGGCCTCCATCTTGAACTTGTTGAGAGCCTCACGGGCGCTGGGGACCACAGGCTGATTGGAATTGGTGTTGTTGCTGGACATAAGCTTCACATCTCCTTTGTTCGTTGATGGTGGATTGGGAATCCAGACATAGCTTTGCCTCCCGCCGGGTTTCTATGTGCGCCATTTTTTGCCGCGGTTTTCGGCCCTTTTCTCCGCCGTACGCTTCCGCCCCGGCGGTGGCCGCCGGCCCCACCTTTCCCGATGTCCCCGAGAGCCACTGGGCCTACTCCTATGTGGAGCGGGCGGCGGAAAACGGCTGGGTCAACGGCACCGGCAACGGCCAGTTTGCCCCCGGCGGCACCCTGACCTTTGCCGAGTTCTACACCATGATCGTCCCCGTCTTCGCCCAGGAGGAGCTGGCCGCCTACCAGGCGCCCGCCGGCTCCCCCTGGTGGCAGTCCTATCTGTATGTCGGCGGGCAGAACCTGCCGTCCGAGACCATCTCCTTCGACACCTTCTATGGCGGAGGCACCGGGCGGCCCGAGCACGGCTACGAGCTCCAGGACTCCATTGACAAGCGGGCCAACGAGGCCATTCCCCGCTCCGACGCCATCACCATCATGTGGCGGGTGCTGGAGAAGAACGGCCTGGATGAGCAGGTCCCCGGCGTGGAGGAGGCCCAGGCCAAGATCGAGGCCGACCTGGGAATCCTCCCCCTCATTGTCGATACCTCTGTCCCCGTCTGCTATGCCGCCGGGCTGATCTCCGGCGACGAAAACGGCAACCTGAACCTGGACAGCTCCCTGACCCGCGCCGAGGGCTGTGTCATGCTGTGCAACCTGGCCGACTATGTGAGCGGGCACGGCGGCCAGGTGTCCACCAAGCCCACCGACCCCGGCGAGACTACGGAGCCCACGGACCCCGGCGCCTCCGAGGGCGGCCTGGGCCAGAAGCTGTCCAGCGGCGCCACCGCGGCGGCCGGTGTGCTGGACAGTATCGAGAAGGATGACGCATACCCCACCTACGGCAGCTCCGATGTTGTGTCCAATAACGGCTACTATACCGGGGCTACTGATGCGGAGATCGGCAATGCCTCTCTACAGTATGCCTTCCTCGATTTGGTCAATGAGGCCAGAGCCGCTGAGGGCCATGCGCCGCTGACCTGGGTTGAGTCCGACGCGGCGGAGGAGCTTACACTCCAAAGATGCTACGAGCTGGTAAGCGATTTCAGCCACAACCGGCCGAAAGGAGCGTTTGCTGGAGAGGTAATCGCTAGTGGATATACTTCCACTCAAGCTGCATTTAATGGCTGGATGAATTCTCCTGGGCATAAGCGGACACTTATGAGTGATTCCTACAAATACCTGTCCGCCGCAAGAGCTGGAGGGAACGGAAGTAGCTATTGGATTATTTGTTTGTGGAGCGACAATGGAGTAAGCCTTGTAGAACGGTGGTCATCCAATAACTACGACTATACATCTGCTGTAAGCTAACCGACGTCGCTTTTGTCAATTTAATCCCTAAATTTTTACAACGGGGCTGCGTTTTACGCAGCCCCGTTATCTATTCCTAGAAACAAGGTCATCCTAATGTCATATTTTTCTGGAGCTTATTTCGTCTTCTGATTCTGCTAAATACGTATTAGTAGGCAGCCCGCTGCGGAAATATCTCTCCACGCTCCGGCCCGGGTCAGCCCCGCCGGGTCCCCGGGCCGCCTGCCTCAGCCCGAGGCAGCGGCGGGCTCCACCGGCTCCAGGCGCATCACCGAGACCTCGAAGGCCGTCCGCTCCTGGACCACGCCCTCCACCACCTTTTGATAGACGCGGCTCTGGAGCCGCCCCTCCAGCCGCACGCCGTCCCCCACCTCCAGGCCGCCGCACCGCCGGGCCAGGGTCCCCCAGGCGATGCAGGGCAGGTAGTCGGCCCGGCCGTATTTCCGGTTCACCGCCAGCATCAGGTCGCAGATCTCCCGGCCCAGGGGGGTCCGCCGGAGGACCGGCGGCTTGCAGAGGACCCCGGAGAGCTCCAGGTGGTTGGCCGGCTCCTCCTCCGTGGGGGCCACGCTCCGGGCGAAGAGGGTGATGACCAGCCGGCTGCCGGGCCCGGTGCGGTTGTTGAAGGAGCGGACCTCCCCCAGGACCTCCACCCGGTCCCCGGGGGAGAGGGGGCACGCCTCCAGCAGGGGGCGGGCCGCCACCACATTGAGCCGGTCCACCGTCCCCGAAAGCCGGGGCACCGCCAGGGGGAAGACCTGGTAGGCCACCCCGTGGTTCTCGTGGGAAAAGGCGGGCGGGGCGTCCACCGTCCCCCGCAGGGCCGCGTGATTTTCATTCCAGCTTGTCTGCATCATGACCACACTCCGTTACCCTTTGTTTTCAAGGCTATCTATATGCGGCCTTGTCCCGGGGTATGTCTGGTCCTTTTCCCAGTGCTGTGGTACAATAGGGAAAAACAGAGAGGGGAGCGTGGTGCCGCATGGCGGACCGGGAAGCGTTGGAGCGGGAGCTGGAGGAGCTGCGGGAGCGCCTGAGCCGGGAGGACCGGCTGCGGGCCCGGCGGGAGGACCTGTCCCGCCAGGCGGAGGAGCTGCGGGAGCGGAAGGCCGCCCTGGGAGAGGTGCTGGCCAAAGAGGAGGCCGACGTGGACGCCCTGGAGGGCATGAGCCTCCAGGCCATCCTCCAGACCGTGCTGGGCAGGAAGGAGGAGCGGCTGGAGCAAGAGCGCCGGGAGGCCGTGGCCGCCCGGCTGCGGTACCAGGACGCCTGCCGGGCCCTGGAGGATGTGGAGGCCCGGTATCTGGAGACGGCGGGCCAGCTGGACCAGCTCCGCCTGGACCGGAGGCGGTACGAGGCCCTGCTGGAGGAGAAGCGGGCCCTCCTGAAGGCGGAGGACCCCGCCCTGGCCCGGCACATCCTGGACCTGGAGGAGGCCCTCTCCGCCGCCCGGGCCTTTTTGAAGGAGGTGGACGAGGCCCTCTCCGCCGGACGCGCCGCCTCCTGGGCCCTCTCCCGGGCCGCCGGGGAGCTCAGCAGCGCCGAGAGCTGGGGCTTCTATGACATGCTGGGGGGCGGCCTCATCGCCACGGCGGTGAAGCACGGCCACATCGACGACGCCCGGCAGGCCGCCGGGGAGGCCCAGGTCCTCCTCAGCCGCTTCCGCACGGAGCTCTCCGACGTCCAGGTCAGCGCCCGGCTCACCCTGGACATGGGGGAGCTGGCCACCTTCTTCGACTATGTCTTCGACGACTTTTTCTCCGACTGGGTGGTCCAGTCCCGTATCCAGGACGCCCAGGCGGGGGTCTCGGCCACCGCCGGGCAGGTGGACGCCCTCCTGGCCCGGCTGGAGGGGACCCGCGCCGACGCCCTCCGGCGCCAGGAGTCCCTGGAGGAGGAGCTGCGCACCCTGACCGAGGGGGCCTGAGGGTCCGCCCTTCGGGACAGACAGACAGGGCGGGAAGACCTTGCAGGTTTTCCCGCCCTGTGTTTTTTCCCTGTGTGGGCCTGTCTTTGCCTCAGGGCTGCCGGGCGGCCCGCTCGCCGCCCTGCCGGGCGTAGTACCGGGCCTTCTCGGCGTACATCCTCTGCTCGGCCTCCTCCATGACCGCCTCCACCGGGGCGGTCCCGGCGCGCCACTGGATGCCCACCGAGACGTGGTAGCCCTCCCGCTCCGCCGCCTGGGCCACGGCCTGGCTCTTGCGGACCACCGTCTCCGGGTCCATGTCAAGGGCGAAGGCCAAAAACTCGTCGCCGCCGATGCGGTAGGTGGTGTCCCCGCCGAACTCCGCCTGGATGTGCTGGGCCACGAACTGGAGCATCCGGTCCCCCGCGGCGTGGCCCTGCTGGTTGTTGAGCTCGTGGAGGCCGTCGGCGTCCAGGTAGGCACAGGCCAGGGACCTGCCCTGAAAGCGCTGGTAGAGCTCCAGGTCCCGCTGGAAGCTGTTCCGGTTCCGCAGCCCGGTGAGGGCGTCCACCTCTCCCATCTTTTTCACCAGCCGGTAGGACTGGCTGTTGCGGTGGAACATGGAGAAGCTGAAGGCCACGCTGCCCAGCAGCTCGGAGCTCTCCCAGCGCACCGCCGTGTCGGCCACGCCCAGGGCGCCGATCACGTCTCCGGAGGGGCTCTCCACCGGGACCACCATCAGGTTCCGCAGGTGGTCCCGCCGGAAGACCCGCCGGATCTCCTCTCCAGCCTGGGCGGCCTCGGCCTCGCTCCAGGCCCGCACCGGGCCCCGGCCCTGGCGGAAGAGCTCCAGATAGCTCAGCTCCTCCGTGGCGGGGGGCGGGCCCCCGGCCCCCGGCTCCGGCCGCCGCCACAGGTAGACGGCCCGCTCCCCGTCGTCCCAGGCCGTCTCGAAGAAGGCGCTCCGGGCGGCGTTCATCCCGGCCACCCGGGCCAGGGCCTTGTCCATCTGCTCCGAGTTCTGGTGGGCGGTGAAGAGGAGCTTTTCCACATCGTAGATATAGCTGACCAGGTCCAGCCGCTTCTGCTTCTCCCGGGTCTCCCGCCGCACCGACCGGAGGACCCACGCCAGATAGAGCAGGAAGCAGACCCCCTCTACCGCCAGAAAGCCCAGGAAGGCCGACCGGATCTGGTCGGCCCGCTGGTAAACCACCCCTTCGGGCACCGACAGGGCCACCATCCACCGGTTGATGCCGGCGGGCGTATAGTAGAGGAAGAGATAGTCCCCCACGGTCCGGGAGATAAAGGCCACATAGCCCGGGACCCCGCCGCGGATGTCCTCCCCGAACTGCTCCGGGGAGAAGCCCTCCTTCATGGTCCTCCGGCCCAGGTCGTCGATGGTGCCCAGGGTCTGGTGCCAGGTGTCCATCAGGAACTCCCCGGTGGCCCCGTCGATGACATAGGCCGAGGCACTGCCCCCGAACTCCGCCGTGGACCACAGCTCGGGCAGCCGGGTGAGCTCCACCACCCCGCAGAGCAGGGCGGCCGTCTCTCCGTCCCGGACGATGGGGACATAGTTGCGCAGCACCGGCTGGCCGCTGGTGGGGTCGGTCTCCTTGCCGGAGATGTGGGTCCCAAGGGCGGCCTCCTCCTCGAAGGAGAGGAGGCCCGAGGCGGCGATCCGCTCCCCGGTGCTCAAAAGCAGGGTGTCGTCCGGGTAGAGGACCTGGAGGCGGGTCATCATGCCCCGGGAGTGGTACTGCCGGAGGACCCGGACCACCTCCGCCGGGTCCTGCTCCTCCTGGGCGGCGATGACATCGGCGATGACGGCCAGCAGCTGCTGGTCGCTCTCCACCCGCAGGCGGATCTCATTGGCCAGCTCTCCGGTGGCCGCCTGGAGCTCTTGGAAGCAGAGCTCCTCCTCCACGCGGTAGATGTGGTCCATCAGCCCCAGGGAGAGGCTCACCACCACGGCCATGAGGAGGACCGAGGCGGCGACGCTCCTGTGGGTCTTGAGCCAGGCTTTCATCCCTGTTTCCCTCCCTTTTTGAACGAACCTCCCCGGGATGCGGAAAAGAACGGACGCCGGCACGGCTCTCCGCCGCGCCGGCGCCCGAATGGGGAGGGGGCGGACCCTCGGGTCCTGCGGCCTCACATAATGTCGCTGTCCACCATGAGGTTGTCGGTGCCGTGCTCCTCGAACTCCGCGATGTAGGCGTCGATGCGGGAGGCCAGCTCGGCGTAGTTGCTGTCGTCGATGGGCACGTCGTCCATGTCCCTCCGGGCCAGGTCCTCGGCCAGGATGTCGAAAAAGACGTTGTCCTCGTAGTCCATGATGGCCTCGTGGATGCCCCCCTCGGCAAAGGCCCGGGAGGGGATGACCTCTCCCTCATAGACCTCGGCCAGGACGCCCATGCCCTCCTCCTTGGCCTTGGCGAACAGAAGGCTCTCCACCTCGTCGTAGTCCGGGATGCGGTCCTCCCCCCGGGTGGAGTTGAGGATCCAATTCCCGATATATACCATGTCCAGCAGACGTCTGAACTGCTTTCTGGTCAGCTCCAGCTTCATGTTGAGAACCCTCCTTTGGCTGGTCCATTCCGTATGCCTATATTATAGTATATTTCCCCCGCTTGTCAAACGCTACCCGGCAGAAAATTCGGGCTTGTTTTTCCGTCGGGTTTCGCATATGATGACATATGCGAAAATTTTCAGCTTTTCAGGAGGTCTTTGACTATGGACCATCGGCCCATCGGCGTGTTCGACTCCGGCCTGGGCGGGCTGACGGCGGTGCGGGAGCTGCGCCGCCTGCTGCCCGGGGAGGACATCATTTATTTCGGCGACACCGGGCGGGTGCCCTACGGGGGCCGCTCCCCGGAGGCCATCGTCCACTACGCCCGGCAGGACGTGGCCTTCCTGCGCACCTTCGACCTCAAGGCCATTGTGGTGGCCTGCGGCACCGTGTCCACCACGGCCCTGGACGTGCTGGTCCGGGAGAACGACATCCCGGTGTGGGGGGTGGTGGAGCCCGCTGCCCGGGCGGCGGCCCGGGCCACCCGGAACGGCCGGGTGGGCCTCATCGGCACCCAGGCCACCATCCGCAGCGGCGCCTATGAGCGGCGCATCGCCCGGGAGGACCCCTCCATCCAGGTCCTGACGGAGGCCTGCCCCCTCTTTGTCCCCCTGGTGGAGAACGGCCGCTTCCGGCCCGGGGACATCGTGGCCGAGACGGTGGCGGCCGAGTACCTGGCCCCCATGCGGGAGGCCGGGGTGGACACCCTGGTGCTGGGCTGCACCCACTACCCCCTCCTCACCGAGGTCATCGGCGCCTGCATGGGCCCGGAGGTGGCCCTCATCAACGTGGGGGCCACCTGCGCCGCCGCGGTGGCGGAGCGCCTCCGGGCCATGGACGCCCTGAACCCCGGCGGGGCGGGGGAGAGCCGCTTCTACGTCAGCGACAGCGTGGAGGGCTTCTCCCGGCTGGCCTCCACCTTCCTCCAGCGGGATGTCCAGGAGGCGGTGACCCAGGTGGATATCTGGGCCTATCCCTCGGAGCCCCCGGCACTTGCAAACCAGCCGGACTTGGGGTAAACTGAGAGAGACAGATGCGCACATTCCCGCGCAAAGGAGGTCTTTTGTATGCGCGATGGTTTTGTCAAGGTGGCGGCGGGCACCCCCTCCATCCGGGTGGCCGACTGCCGGTATAACGCGGAGAGCTGCTTCACCCTCATGCGGGAGGCCGACCGCCAGGGGGTGCGGGTGCTGGTCCTCCCCGAGCTGTGCCTGACGGGGTACACCTGCGGGGACCTCTTCCTCCAGGAGACCCTCCTCCGGGGAGCCGAGGAGGCCCTCTCCACCGTCCTGGAGGCCACCAAGCACCTGGACATGGTGACCGCCCTGGGTCTGCCCGTCCGTTTTGAAAACAAATTGTATAATTGCGCCGCTGTGATACAAAAGGGCGTCATTCTGGGCCTGGTCCCCAAGACCCACCTCCCCAACTACGGGGAGTTTTATGAGGCCCGCTGGTTCGCCCCCGGCCCGGCGGAGACCCGGCAGGTGACCCTCTGCGGCCAGAGCGTCCCCCTGGGGAGCCGGCAGCTCTTCTTCTGCCAGGACCTGCCCGAGCTGGTGCTGGGGGTGGAGCTGTGCGAGGACCTCTGGGCGGTGGAGCCCCCCTCCACCCGCCTGGCCGCCCTGGGGGCCACCCTGATCCTGAACCTCTCGGCCTCCGACGAGGTGGTGGGCAAGGCGGACTACCGCCGGGCCCTGGTCACGGGGCAGTCGGCCCGGCTGGTGTGCGGCTACGTCTACGCCGACGCCGGGGAGGGGGAGTCCACCACCGACCTGGTCTTCACCGGGCACAACCTCATCGCCGAAAACGGCGCCCTGCTCTCCGAGCGGCGCTTTGCCTCCGGCCTCACCATCTCCGAGGTGGATGTGGCCCGGCTGGCCTACGAGCGCCGGCGGATGAATACCTACCCCAGCCGGGACGGCCGGGAGGATGCCCTGCTCCACGGCCTCTGGCGCACCGGCTTCTCCCTGGAGAGCGCCACCACCACCCTGACCCGGTACGTCTCGCCCACCCCCTTCGTCCCCGAGGACGCCGCCGACCGGGCCGAGCGGTGCGAGGAGATCCTGAAGGTGGCCGCCCTGGGCCTGAAAAAGCGCCTGGAGCACACCCATGCCGCCGCGGCGGTGGTGGGCCTCTCCGGCGGGCTGGACTCCACCCTGGCCGTCCTCATCACCGCCGTGGCCATGGGCCTGCTGGACCGGCCGGCCAGCGACATCATCGCCGTCACCATGCCCTGCTTCGGCACCACCGACCGCACCAAGTCCAACGCGGTGCTGCTGGCCGAGCGGCTGGGCTGCACCCTGAAGACCATCGACATCAGCGAGGCGGTGCGCCGCCACTTCAAGGACATCGGCCAGAGCATGTCCGACCACGACGTCACCTTTGAAAACGGACAGGCCCGGGAGCGCACCCAGGTCCTCATGGATGTGGCCAACCAGTGCGGGGGCCTGGTGGTGGGCACCGGGGACCTCTCCGAGCTGGCCCTGGGCTGGGCCACCTACAACGGGGACCACATGAGCATGTACGGGGTCAACGCCTCCATCCCCAAGACCCTGGTGCGGCACCTGGTGGGCTACGTCTGCGGCGACAAGGCCGAGAGCGAGCCCGAGCTGAGCCACGTCCTGGCCGACATCCTGGACACCCCGGTCTCCCCGGAGCTGCTGCCGGCGGTGAACGGACAGATCTCCCAGAAGACCGAGGACCTGGTGGGCCCCTACGAGCTCCACGACTTCTTCCTCTATTACGCCATCCGCTGGGCCTTCCCGCCCCGGAAGGTGCTGCGGCTGGCCGAGCACGCCTTTGGCCGGACCTACGACCGCTCCACCATCCTCAAGTGGGAGAAGACCTTCTACCGCCGGTTCTTCACCCAGCAGTTCAAGCGCTCCTGCCTCCCCGACGGCCCCAAGGTGGGCTCGGTGACCCTGTCCCCCCGGGGCGACTGGCGTATGCCCAGCGACGCCGTGGCCGCCCTGTGGCTGGACGAGCTGGAGGGGCTGGAATAACTGTTTTCTCTCCATATAAAGAAGGGTGCAGGAGGGCCCCGCCGGCCTTCCGCCCCTTCTTTTTTGCACATTTCTTTTGGGGAATCTCTTCCTTCTTCATAAAATGGTAATAATTTTATGGTATCCTAAAGGGGAAAAATTGCAAGTCAGTCTGGAAAAAGACCGTTTGTCTGCCAGCCGGGGGAGTTTCCTCCGGCTGTGCTTTCTCAGGGAAAGGAGAGGAAATCATGGCCAGCAACCCCAATTACAGCGACGTGACCCCCGCCATTGAGGCCCTGGCAGCCAGGAGCCTGGAGAACAGCCGGATCGACTCGGACGACTATGTCCGTTATGACGTCAAGCGCGGCCTGCGGGACCTGGACGGCCGAGGCGTCCTGGCCGGGCTCACGGAGGTCTCCGACATCATCTCCAAAAAGGTGGTGGACGGCCAGGAGGTCCCCTGCGAGGGCGAGCTCTACTTCCGGGGCTACAACATTCAGGACCTGGTGGGCTCCGCCCTGCGGGAAAAGCGCTTTGCCTTTGAGGAGGTGGCCTACCTGCTGATGTTCGGCCAGCTCCCCACCCGGCAGGAGCTCTCGGACTTCACCGCCCTGCTGGCCTCCTACCGCACCCTGCCCAAGAACTTCGTCCGGGACGTCATCCTCAAGTCCCCCAGCAGCGACATGATGAACTCCCTGGCCAAGTGCGTCCTCTCCATCGCCTCCTATGACGACAAGACCGACGACATCAGCCTGCCCAACGTGGTGCGCCAGTGCATCCAGCTCATCGCCACCTTCCCCCTCTATGCGGTGTACTCCTACCAGGCCTACACCTATAAGGAGGGCAATTCCCTCTACATCCACGCCCCCCGGGAGGACATGTCCACGGCGGAGAACATCCTCAGCCTCCTGCGCGCCGACTCCTCCTATACCTTCTGGGAGGCCCACATCCTGGACATCTGCCTGGTCCTCCACGCCGAGCACGGCGGCGGCAACAACTCCACCTTCACCACCCACGTGGTCACCTCCTCGGGGACGGACACCTACTCCTGCATGGCCGCCGCCCTGGCCTCCCTGAAGGGCCCCAAGCACGGCGGCGCCAACATCAAGGTCATCCGCATGTTCGAGGACCTGAAGCAGACCGTCCGGGACTGGACCGACGAGGAGGAGATCTCGGCCTACCTCCGGGCCCTGCTCCACGGGGAGGCCTTCGACCACGCGGGGCTCATCTACGGCATGGGCCACGCGGTCTACTCCCTGTCCGACCCCCGGGCCAGCATCCTCCGCCGCTTTGTGGAGACCCTCTCCCTGGAGAAGGGCCGCACGGAGGAGTATGAGCTCTACTCCCGGGTGGAGCGGCTGGCCCCTCAGATCATCGCCCAGGAGCGGAAGATCTACAAGGGGGTCTCGGCCAACGTGGACTTCTACTCGGGCTTTGTCTACCACATGCTGGACCTGCCCCTGGAGCTCTACACCCCCCTCTTCGCCATGGCCCGCATCGCCGGCTGGAGCGCCCACCGCATCGAGGAGCTCATCAACATGGGCAAGATCATCCGCCCCGCCTACAAATACGTGGGGCACCACGCGGATTACATCCCCCTGGACCAGCGGTAGGGAGGCCCTCCCTGGGGGCTGGTTGCCCACCAGGGGGGCGGCTCCCGCCGCGGGGGCAAGGTCCCCCTTGGGGGCCGGCAGCCTGCCGGAGGCGGAGTCCCTCCGGGGGGAAAGACCATTTCTTTTTCTGCGGAAAAAGAAACGGTCCTTCACCCCAAAGAAAAAGAGGGGCCCGGTCTATGCAGGGCTTATGGGCGAAAACGGCGGCCAGCGGCTTTCGT
>DWWJ01000069.1 GCA_019119795.1 Candidatus Intestinimonas pullistercoris | reverse complement strand
CACACTTTTCCCCCGTTGCCAGTCCAACGGATTTTCTCCTTTTCCGACACATTAAGCGGCACAGGGAAATTCCCTGTGCCGCTTTTCTCTCTTCTGTGCTTCTGTTTTTACGCCTCGCCCTGAGGGGCCGGGGGCTTGGGCTGCCCGCCCCCACCGCCGCCCCGGCGACGGCGGTGGTTCCGGCGGCTGCCTGAGGACTTCTTCGGCTGCTCCCCGGATGCCGGGGCGGCCTCCGCCTTGGGCTGGGGAGGACGCTCCCCCTTGGTCTTCCGCTCCGGCTTGTCCTGGGCGGGCTTGCCGGCCGGAGACTGCTGGGCCTGGGCCTTCTTCTCGCCGCCTCCGCCGCTCCCCCGGCGGCGGCGGGAGCCCCGGCGTCCCCCCCGGGACTCCTGGGTATCCCTCCGCTGCTCCCGGGCAGGGGCCTCCTCCGAGGCCTGGAAGACCCGCTCCAGGGCGTCGGACAGGGCGGTGTGCTCCCGCTGGAGCTCCTCCCGGCCCTCCTCCCGGGGGGCCACATAGCGCCGCCGGGCCAGCTCCTCCGGGGGCGGGGCCACATAGCCCTCCGGCCGCTTGCCCTTGCCGTTGCGGACCACGCAGATCTCACAGTTGTGGTAGCACTTGGGGGCCTCCGGGGCGCTGTCCAGCCGCACCTTCACCTGCTCCCGGAGCAGGTCCACCTGGGTCACGTCCCCCACGCCGTCGGGGGTCTCCACAAAGGAGTCCTGCTTGGGCATCCGGTGGACGGCGTCCTCATAGGCCTCCTGCTCGTATTTCAGGCAGCACATCAGCCGGCCGCAGGTGCCGGAGATCTTGGTGGGGTTCAGGGAGAGGTTCTGGGTCTTGGCCATCTTGATGGACACGGGCTGGAACTCGTCCAGGAAGGTGGCGCAGCAGAAGGGCTTGCCGCAGATGCCCAGGCCGCCCAGCATCTTGGCCTCGTCCCGGACGCCGATCTGCCGCAGCTCGATGCGGGTGTGGAAGACCCCGGCCAGGTCCTTCACCAGGGCCCGGAAGTCCACCCGGCCCTCGGAGGTGAAGAAGAAGAGGATCTTGCTCCCCTCGAAGTTGTACTCCACCTCCACCAGCTTCATCTCCAGGCCGTGCTGGGCGATCTTCTCCTGGCAGATGCGGAAGGCCTTGGCCTCCTTCTCCCGGTTCCGGGCCACCGTCTTCTCGTCCTCCTCGGTGGCCAGCCGGACCACCGGGCGGAGGGGGGGGACCACCGTCTCGTCGGGCACCAGGGTATTGGCCTTGACGCACTCGCCGTACTCGATACCCCGGGCGGTCTCCAGGATGACCCCCTGGCCCAGGGCCACCTGGAGCCCCTTGGGGTCGAAATAATATTGTTTTCCGCCGCTTTTGAAGCGGACGCCGATGATCTCTGTCATGGGGGTTACCTCATTCTGTGTGGTTGATAAAGGGGGAGGGCTCACAGGGCAGCGGCCCCGGCGCACAGCCAGCCGGCCAGATGCCCGGCCCCAACGTTGTAAGGAAGGGCCGCCCGGAGCTTCCGGAGGTGGTCCACCAGGGCCATCACCCGGCGGGGGTCCCAGCCGGAGGACAGGCCCACCCGGAGCTGCTGCACCGTCTCGTCCAGCAGCTCTCCCAGGGCGTCCCGCTCCCATTTCTCCAGGCCCACGCAGTACTCCAGCAGGGCGCCCTCCGGCCCGGAGAGCAGGAGACGGGCCAGCTCCGCCCCGGCGGAGCGGACCTCCTCGGCCTCCTGGCCGCCGCCCTCCAGCCAGGCCACCGCCCGGCCCAGGACGCCCTCGCACCGCCGGGCGGCATCCAATATCTGCTCCCGGGGCAGGTCCGGGAAGCGCCGGAGGAGCCACGCCTCAGCCTCCGCCGGGGTCACCGGGGAGAGGGTCAGGAGCTCGCACCGGGAGCGGACCGTGGGCAGCATGGCCCCGGCATTGTCCGAGAGGAGCAGAAAGGCGGCGTAGGCCGGGCCCTCCTCCAGGAGCTTGAGCAGGGCGTTCTGGGCGCTGCCGTTCATGGTCTGGGCGTTTTCCAGGATGTAGACCTTGCGGCCGGCCTCGTTGGGGCGGATGTAGGCGTCGCTGCGGACCTCCCGGACCTGGGAGACGGTGATGTCCTTCCCGTCGCTCCCCACCCGGAGGATGTCCGGGTGGACCCCCGCCGCCGCCTTCCGGCAGTGGTCGCAGGCCCCGCAGGGGACCTCTCCCGCCCCGGAGCAGACCAGAGCCTGGGAGAGCAGCCCCGCCAGGGTCCGCTTCCCACAGCCCGCCGGTCCGGAGAGGAGATAGGCGTGGGAGAGGCCGCGGCCGGAGGAGAGCCGGCGCTTGACCTGGACGTTGCCGCAGAGGGCCTCCAGCCCCCGCATCAGGCGCGCTCGAACCGCTCGATGTCCACCACGAAGATGGTGGCCCCGCCCACCGTGACCTCCACCGGCATGCTGGGATAGTAGCCGTAGCTCATTTCGGTGGTGGTGGGGATCATCTGCTTGCGGCTGTGGGAGTGCTCCTTGATGATGTCGATGACCGCCTGGACCTTCTCCTCGTCCACGCCCACCAGGATGGTCACGTTCCCGGCCATGAGAAAGCCGCCGGTGGTGGCCAGCTTGGTGGACGAAAATCCCTTCTTGGTGAGAGCGTGGGTCACGGCGTTGGCATCGTCAAAGTTGATGATGGCAAGGATCAGTTTCATAAAAAAGCCCTCCTCGACAATTCCGATTTCACTCTCTTCGCTTTTCTATTATAACCTACTTCCCCGCAGAAAGAAAGATGTTTTTTCTCCCCGCCCCTGGGGAGCGGGGGCCTGTTTTTCCATTTTGAAACCCTTTTTCTGGAAAATCACGGCTTTTTTCCGCGCCAGCGGAAGCCCCGTTCAACAGGGTGTGGAAAACTTGGTTGAAAAGTGCGTTTTTCCCGCAGAGAGTCCACAGCCGCCCCGCCCGGGGACCGCCGTCCGGGTCTCCGGACCGGGAAGATGGGAAAAAGGCGCGGCCCAGTCGTTTTCTGGGCCGCGCCTTGTGTTCGCGAAGCGGGGGAGAGGGGCTCAGGCCCGGTGCTCTCCCTTGGAATAGGCCACCACCGTGCGGCGGTTGGGCTCGGTGCCGGTGGAGTAAGTAGTCACGTCGGGGTAATCCTGGAGGGCGGTGTGGATCACATGGCGCTCGTAGGCGTTCATGGGCTCCAGCATCACGTTCCGGCGGTACTTCACCACTTTTCCGGCCACCTTCCGGGCCAGCCGCTGGAGGGACTCCTCCCGCTTGGCCCGGTAGCCCTCGGCGTCCACATGGATGCGCACCCGCTTGGACTGGCCCCGGTTCACCGCGTAGCTGGTGAGCTGCTGGATGGCGTCCAGGGTCTCTCCCCGGCGGCCGATGAGGGCGCCCAGGTGCTCGCCCACCAGCTCCACCTTGTAGCTGCCGTCCTCCCCCAGGCTGATCCGGGGGGCGGCCTCCACCTCCATGTGGGCCATCAATCCGGTGAGGAAGTCCCGGATGGCCTCGGTCCGCTCCCCGGCAGGGGCGGCCTCAGCGGCCGGAGCCGGTTCCATGGCGGCCTGGACGGGGGCGGCAGGGGCCTCCTCCGCCCGGGGGGCCTCCCGGACCGGAGCCGCCGGCTCCTCCTTCCGGGGCGCGGGGGCCTCCTCCTTCACCGGGGCGGGGGCGGGCTCGTCGGGCACCTCATAAGTGACCTTCACCTTGGCCGGGCTGCTACCGATGCCCAAAAAGCCGCTCTTGGCCCGCTCCAGCACCTCCACGGAGACCTCGTCCCGGTCCAGGCCCAGCTTCCGCAGGGCGGCCTGGATGGCCTCCTCCTCATTTTTTCCCGTGCTCTCGATATACTGCAACATAGGTCTTCTCGTCTCCTTATGTTGGGTGTGGGATCAGTCCTTGGGCTTGTCCCCCTGGGCCTCCTCGTGGATGTCCTGGACCTCCTGGTCGATCTGCGCCCAGAGATCGGCGGGCTCCTCGGCCTGGGGCTCCCCCTCCACGGGGGCGGCGGATGCCTCCGCCGGAGCTTCGGCCTCCGTCTCCGGGACCTCCGCCTGGGGCTCCTCCGGAGCCTGTTCTCCCTCCCGGGCCTCCTCCAGGAGCTCGTCCACGATGAGCTCGTCGGCCGCGGCCTCCGCCGCCACCGCCTGGAGCTCGTCCGACTTCTTCTTCAGGGCCTTCTCCACCGCGTTTTCGTCCACGGCGGGGGCGCTGGGATCGTGGTAAGGGGTGGGGCCGTCAGGGCTGTAGCGGTAGGGGTCGTAGGCCCGGCCCCGGGCATAGGCCCGAATGCCCACGCCGCTGACGGCGATGACCGAGGCGTCGCTCCTCTTCTTCTCCTCGGCGGGCTTGGCCTTCTTCTTGCCCCGGTTGGCCTTGGCCTCCTCGATGGCCCGGGCCTTGCGCTCGGCGGCCTCCCGGCGGCGCTGCTTCTCCTCTTCCTTCTCCAGGCGCTCCTGCTCGGCCTTGGCGGCAGCCGCCGTCTCGTAGTCCTTTTTCAGCAGCCTGCCGGCCACCAGCTCCTGCACCATGGACAGCAGGTTGTTGGCCAGCCAGTAGATACTCATGGCCGCGGGCATGGAGTAGCCCACCCAGAGGGAGATCACCGGGGACATGATCATCATGGTCCGGTTGGTGCTCTTCATCTGGGCGCTCTGCTCCTGGTTCCGGTTGAGCTGGTTGGTCTTCATGGAGATGACCGAGAACAGCAGGCCGGTGACGGCGGAGATCACGGGCAGCAGGAAGGTGCCGAAGGTGTTCCAGGTATAGGGCCCGCGCCAGACCTGCCAGGAGGGCACGGTCTCCAGGGCCAGGCCCAGGAAGGAGAAGTTGATCTGCTTGAGGTTGTCGGCAAAGGCGGCCACCGCGGGGTTTGCCACCACTGCGTCAAAATTCTGGAAGAGGACATTGGAGGCCAGCAGCTGGAAGTAGACGTTGGTCTCCGGGTCGATGACCGTGCTGGAATAGGTGTTGAGGACCTCCACCAGCTGGGTGATCTGCTCTCCGGTAAGCCCCATCATGTACTTCAGGGGCTGGCGGATGATGGCGTACAGGGGCAGCAGGATCAGGATGGGCACGAAGGACCACAGGCACCCGCTCATGGGGTTGACCTTTTCCTTCTCATAGAGCTTTTGAATCTCCAGATTCTGCCGTTCCCGGTCGTTGGCGTATTTTCTCTGGATCTGCTGCATTTTGCCCTGGAGCATGTTCATCTGGATCATGCTCCGCTTGCCCTTCAGGGAGAAGGGGAAGAGGATCAGCTTCACAATGACGGCGAAGAAGATCAGGGCGAAGCCATAGCTGCCGAACACGTCATAAAAGAACTGGAGCAGCCAGGTAAAGGGCATGAGTACATAGTATGCGAAATCCATTTGCGTGCCTCCACGTTTGATCTTCGGCCTCAGGGCACCGGGTCATACTCGATGCTCTTCTGCCTGTGGAACGGCTGGCACTTGAGGATGCGCCGCAGGGCCAGCCAGCCGCCCTTCCACGCGCCGTATTTCTCCACCGCCTCCAGGGCGTAGGCCGAGCAGGTGGGGATGAAGCGGCAGCAGGGCGGATGCAGGGGCGAGAGGTACCGGCGGTAAAACCGGATCAGAGCGAGAAAGAGTCCCTTCATTGGCCGCTCTCCCCCCGGTCCCGCAGGCCCAGACGGTCGGCGGCGGAGAGAAAATGGCGCTCCAGCTGGTGGTAGTTGGCAAAGGCCGCCTTGACCCGGGCCACCACCACGATGTCATAGCCGGTCCGGAGCTCCCCCTGGTGAAGGCGGTAGATCTCCCGGAGCCGGCGCCGGACCCGGTTGCGCGTCACCGCGCCGCCCACCTTTTTTCCCACGGTGAGGCCCAGCCGGTTCTCCGGCTGCCGGTTTTTCCGGCAGTAGAGGGCCAAGGTGGGGGCGGCGGCGCTCTTTCCCTTCCGGTAAAGGCGCTGGAACTCGTGATTGCGCTTGAGGGTGACGGCAGCTTTCAAAACAGGGCTCCTCTCTCTGGTCGGACAGCAGGCAAAAACCTCCGTATGCACCGCAGGGGCGGTGGGAATGGCTCCCCCGCCCCTTCTTGTCATCCTATCCCGGCTCTGCCTGCATGCCCCTTAGTGGGTCAGGCGGGCGCGGCCCTTGGCACGCCGACGGGCCAGAACCTTCCGGCCGTTCCGGGTGGCCATGCGCTTGCGGAAACCGTGCTCCTTGGAACGCTGGAGCTTCTTGGGCTGATAGGTACGCTTCATCTCTTTCCACCTCCTGTAAAGGTATCCAGACGGGACGGGCCCGTCCACCACAACGGCCGGCGGAATGACCGGCCGAGGTCGTCGTCTTCCGCGCCCCGCTGTTTTTCGGGACGCACTGAACATTATAACGTATCCGTTTCACCAATGTCAACCACATTTTTTCCTCTTTTTTCGGGCTTTGACAAGGGCTTCTCCCTCCCCGCTGTCTGAGCGGGGTCCGCCGGGGTTATATTTATTAAAGGTAGGCTGTGGAAAACCTTGCTTCGCACCGCGTCTTTTGATATAATTAGTTGGATACGGATACTACAGAAAAAGGGAGGTCCCGCGATGAATTCCGCCGCGGATATCTGGTCCAAAGTGCTCTCTCTCATGGAAGCGGACATGACGGCCACCACCATCCACACCTGGTTTGACGACACGGTGGCGGTCTCCCTGAATGAGGACAAGTTCATTCTCCACACCCCCTCCGAGTTCAAGCGGGATATCATTCTCTCCCGCTACCTGCCCCCCATCCAGAAGGCCCTCCACGAGCTCTTCTCCGCCGACTTCCAGGTGGTGGTGCTGGGGGACGAGGAGCTTGCCCAGCTCCAGAAGGCCAAGCAGCCCAAGGAGGACGGCTTCCTACCCGGCACCGAGGAGTATACCTTCGACCGCTTTGTGGTGGGCTCCTCCAACAAGTTCGCCCATGCCGCCGCCCGGGCCGTGGCCGACCACCCCGCCCAGAACTATAACCCCCTCTTTATCTACGGGGAGTCCGGCCTGGGCAAGACCCACCTGCTCTACGCCATCGCCCACAAGATCCACGCCGACCACCCGGACTACCGCATCGTCTACATCAAGGGCGACGCCTTCACCAACGAGCTCATCCAGGCCATCCGGGAGGGCCGGAACCAGGAGTTCCGGGACAAGTTCCGGGCCGCCGACGTCTTTTTGATGGACGACGTGCAGTTCATCGCCGGCAAGGACTCCACCATGGAGGAGATGTTCCACACCTTCAACACCCTCTATGAGAACCGGAAGCAGATCGTCTTCACCGCCGACCGCCCCCCCAAGGAGATGCTCAAGCTGGAGGACCGGCTGAAGACCCGCTTCGAGTGGGGCCTCATCGCCGACATCCAGCCCCCGGACTACGAGACCCGCATGGCCATCATCAAAAACAAGGCCATCCGCATGGGGGTGGAGCTCCCCGAGGCGGTGCTCCAGTATATCGCCGAGAACATCACCGCCAACGTCCGGCAGATCGAGGGCACTGTCAACAAGATCATGGCCCTCCGGGACCTGGAGGGGAGCAGCATCGACGCCGCCACCGTCACCCGGGCCGTCCGGGACATGTTCAAGGACCCCTCCGATATCATGCCCACCTCCGACGTTATCATCGAGGAGGTCTGCAATTTCTACAACATCGAGGACAGCGCCCTCCGGGGACAGGGGCGGACCAAGGACACCGCCCTGGCCCGACAGGTGGCCATGTACCTCATCCGGGAGATGACCAACCTCTCCCTCAAGGAGATCGGCCGGGAGTTCGAGAACCGGGACCACACCACCGTCCTCCACTCCATCGAGCGCATCGAGAAGCTCAAAAAGTCCAATCCCGAGATCACCGAGGTCATCAAGGATGTCCGGGCTAATATCAATGCCCGGTATGAGTAGACTGGCGGCCTGATTAGAGGGGGCCCCTCTCGGGGGCTGGCTGCCCGCCAGGGGGCGGAGTCCCTCCGGGGGGCGGCTGCCCGCCGCGGGGGCAAGGTCCATTTCTTTTTCTGCGGAAAAAGAAACGGGCCTTGACTCCAAAGAAAAAGAGGGGCCCGGTCTACGGTAGGCTTTTGGGCGTCCACGGCGGCCAGCGGCTTTCGTATGACTGCGGAGACCCCTTCCGGCCGTTACGGCCTGCCGTTGGGGAACAGGGATGGGCTCCGGGCTCTAACCACCCGCCGCCTGCGGGTGCCTCTCTCAGGGGCGGGGTGGTCAGGTGCTTCCCTTGCGGCGGAAAGGGAGATTTGCGTAGAGTGCGACGACCCAGGCACATTGCCGCACTCTGCCGCGAGAGTGGCACAGCCAGGCGGCCGCAAGATAGAACCACAGCC
>DWWJ01000068.1 GCA_019119795.1 Candidatus Intestinimonas pullistercoris | reverse complement strand
CCCCGGGCCCGGAAAGGAGCCGTCATGTCTCAATGGACCGAATTTTCCTACCGCTACGACGGCAGCTACGCCGGCTTTCTCACCTGTGTCTTTGAAAGCTACGCCCGCCGGGAGCTGCCGGAGCAGTTCTCCACGGCGGAGGACCCCAGGGTCTCCCTGTGGCCGGAGCGGGCGGTGGAGACCGACCGGGAAAAGGCCGGGCGGGTCTACCGCTCCCTGAGCCGGCGCATCTCCCGGCAGGCCCAGGAGCTGGTGACCCAGGGCTTCCTCACCTGTATGCCGGACAAGGAGCTGCGGCTCTACGAATTCCTCCGGCTGGGCTACCGGGTGGGCCCGGCGGTGGTCCGGGACCTGGCCGACCCCAGGACGGCGGCAGTATGGAAGGCGGTGCGGCACCTGGCCAATGAGGCCCACCTGCTCAAGGGATTCCTCCGCTTCTCCGACCAGGGGGGCGTCCTGGTGGGGGAGATCGCCCCCAAGAACCGGGTCCTCCCCCTGCTGCGGCCCCACTTCTGCGCCCGGTACTCCGGGGAGACCTTCGTCATCTACGACCAGACCCACCGGGAGGCCCTCTTCTACCGCCCCCGGCAGTGGGCCATCCTCCCCCTGGAGGACTTCCAGGCCGGCGCCCCGGACCGGGCGGAGCGGGACTACCGGAGGCTGTGGCGGCGGTTTTACGACACCGTGGCCATCCAGGGCCGGGAGAATCCCCGGTGCCGCATGACCCAGATGCCTAAGCGGTACTGGAGCACCATGACCGAGTTCCAGGAGGAGCCGGAGGAGGGGGAGAAATTTCTGCCGGAGCGAAAATAATTCTTGTAATTTTCCGGGCAATGCTCTACAATAGAACGCGACAATTTAATAATGGGAGAAGCAGTTATTTTGTTGTAACGCCGCCTCATCGGCGGCGGAAGGAGAATCGCAATGAAAAAACGCATTCTTGCCGTTTTCCTGGCGGCTGCCGCCCTGACGTGTTCACTCAGCGCCTGCGGAGGAGCAACGACCCAGACGACCGCCCCCAGCGACGAAACGACCCCTTCTTCCGGCGAGCCCCACGGAAATGAGATCACCGTGGGCATCGCCCAGGACCTGGAAAGTAGTCTTGACCCGTATCAGATGACGGCCGCAGGAACTAGAGAGGTCATGTTCAACGTCTTCGAAGGGCTGGTAAAGCCCGACTCGTCCGGCAACTATGTCAACGCCGTGGCCTCCGATGTGAGCATTTCGGAGGATGGCCTGACCTACACCTTCACCCTCCGGGATGGTGTGGTCTTCCACAACGGCGAGACCTGCACCACCGAAGACGTGCTCTATTCCTTTGAAACCTGCGCCGCTACCTCGTGGACTTCCGCTGTGGTAGAGGCGCTTTCTGCTGTCACGGACCTGCGGGCCGAGGGGAATCAGGTCATCGTCACCCTCAACGCCCCCAACCCCGACTTCCTCAGCTATGTCTCCAGCGTCTCCATCGTGCCCGCCGGCTACGACCAGCAGGCCACCCAGCCCGTCGGCACCGGCCCCTTCAAGTTCGTCTCCCGCAGCGTCCAGGAGAACATCATCCTGGAAAGGCACGAGGACTACTACGGGACGCCGGCCTACCTGGACCGGGTGACCTACCGGATCTATGAGGACTCCAACGCCCTCTTTACCGCCCTGAACAGCGGGGCCCTGGACCTGGTGGCCCACCTGACCTCCGACCAGGTGAGCAACCTCACCAACGGCTATGAGGTGCTGGAGGGCACCATGAACCTGGTGCAGGCCCTCTACCTCAACCACGCCGTGGAGCCCTTCAACGATGTGCGGGTGCGGCAGGCCCTGTGCTACGCGGTGGATGTGGACGCCATGCTGGCCCTCACCGCCGGCGGCCACGGCACCAAGGTGGGCTCCTCCATGTACCCGGCCTTCACCAAGTACTTCGACGCCAGCCTGGCCGACGCCTATCCCCACGATGTGGAAAAGGCCAAAGCGCTCCTGGCCGAGGCGGGCTATCCCGACGGGTTCTCCTTCACCATCACCGTGCCCAGCAACTACCAGCCCCATGTGGACACGGCGGAGGTGCTGGTGGAGCAGCTCTCCCAGGTGGGCATCACGGCCCAGATCGACCTGGTGGACTGGAACACCTGGCTGGAGGATGTATACGGGAACCGAAACTTTGAGACCACGGTAGTGGGCTTTGACTCCAGCATCCTCAATGCCAGCGGCATGCTGGCCCGATGGGTCACCGGAAGCGATCAGAACATGATCAACTACAGCGATCCGGACTACGACGCCGCCTACGCCGCCGCCCAGGCCACGGTGGACGACGCCGAGCAGACTGCCTACTACAAGGAGTGCCTCCAGATCCTCAGCGATACGGCGGCCAACGTCTATCTCCAGGACCTGGCCGACTTCGTGGCCATCAACCCGGCCCTGGAGGGCTTCCAGTTCTATCCCCTGTATGTCATCGACATGTCCCTGCTGCGCTTTGCGGACTGATCTCTCCGAAAAGCGCCGGAAAACCGGAATTTAGAAAAGAGAGGAGGTGGGGAGCGTGAGATATGCCGCGAAAAAACTCTTTACTCTCATTATTACATTGTTCATTGTCTCCCTCCTCGCCTTCCTCGCCTTCCAGATCATCCCCGGGGACCCCACCACCGCCATGCTGGGCACCCAGGCCACCCCGGAGGCCCGGGCCGAGCTCCAGGCCGAGCTGGGGCTGGACCGGCCCGTCCCGGTGCGCTATTGGGACTGGCTCACCAGCTTCCTCACCGGGGACTTCGGTGAGAGCTACAGCTACCGCCTGCCGGTGGCCGGGCTGCTGGGAGAAAAGCTGGCCATCACCGGCGTGCTGATCCTGATGGCCTTTCTCTTTACCATCGTGCTCTCCATTCCCCTGGGCATCCTGGCCGGAAGCATCCGCAATCCGGTCCTGGACAAGCTGATGACCGCCCTGGACCAGGTGGTCATGAGCGTCCCCTCCTTCTTCCTGGGCATCCTGACCTGCTATCTCTTCGGCACCCTGCTGCGGGTCTTTGTGCCGGGGGACTTCGTCTCCTACACCCAGGACTGGGGCGCCTTCCTGTCCTATCTGATCCTCCCCGCCCTCTCCATCGCCCTGCCCCGGGTGGCCATGACGGTGAAGATGCTCCGGGGCTCCATTCTGGAGCAGCTGGGGGAGGACTACGTCCGCACCGCCCGGAGCCGGGGCCTGCCCCGGGGGGAGATCCTCCGGCGGCATGTGCTGAAAAACGCCCTTCTCCCCGTCATCACCTTCCTGGCGGTCTCGGCCGCCGAGATCATGACCAGCAGCATCATCGTCGAGCAGGTCTTCACCATTCCCGGGGTGGGCCGTCTGCTCCTCTCCAGCATCTCCAACCGGGACTTTCCCGTGGTGCAGGCCATCGTGGTCATCCTGGCGGCCTGGATCGTGGTGGTGAACCTTGTGGCCGACGTGCTCTACCAACTGGCGGACCCCCGCATCCGGCTGCGCTGAGAGGTGTCCGCGCCATGAACAAGAAGACAAAAGGAAATGCCTTTCTCTATATCGGCGGGGCCAGCACCCTGGTGATGACCGTCCTGATCCTGGTGGGGCTGGTCTGGACCCCCTACAGCCCCACGGAGATGGACCCCTCCGCCATGACCTGCCCCCCCTCCCTGGCCCACCTGCTGGGCACCGACAACTTCGGCCGGGACATCTTCAGCCGGGTGCTGGAGGGGGCGGGGACCTCCTTCCTCATCGCCGTGTGCGTGGTGGCCATCGGATGCGCCGCAGGCACCCTGATGGGGGCCCTGTGCGGCTACTACGGCGGCATCCCGGACCTGGTGCTCACCCGGGTGTGTGACGCCATCACCGCCTTCCCCAGCTTCCTCCTGGCCCTGGTCATCGTCAGCGTGGCGGGCAAGGGGACCTATAATGTGGTCCTGGCCCTGGGCATCCTCTTTATCCCCAGCTTTGCCCGGGTGGTCCGGGGGGAGTTCGCCCGGTGCCGGGACCTGAACTATATCCGCTCCGCCCGGCTCATGGGGGTGGGAGACGGGCGCATCCTCTTCTGCCACATCCTCCCCAACACCCGGGCGGTGCTCCTGCCCGCCATCACCATCGGCTTCAACAACGCCATCCTCAGCGAGGCCAGCATGAGCTACCTGGGCATCGGCATCCAGCCCCCCCAGGCCAGCCTGGGCTCCATGCTCAGCGACAGCCAGACCTATCTGGGCAGCGCCCCCTGGTACGCCCTGAGCGTGGGCGGGACCATGGTGCTGATGATCCTGGGCTTCAGCCTGCTCAGCGAGGGGCTCCAGCAGCGGGCCCGCAGGAACTGAGGGAGGGATCAGACATGGCAGAGCTCTTATCTGTGCGGGACCTGCGGGTCCGCTTCCACCGGGCTCCCCCGGGCCGCTACGCCGTGGACGGGGTCTCCTTCTCCCTGGAGGAGGGGGAGATTTTGGGCCTGGTGGGGGAGAGCGGCAGCGGCAAGACGGTGACCGCCATGACGGTCAGCGGCCTCCTCCCCCGGCGGCAGACCCAGGTCAGCGGCAGCGTCATCCTGGCGGGCCGGGAGATTTTGGGGAGCTCCGAGGCCCAGCTCCGCGCCCTCCAGGGCAGCGACCTGGCGGTGGTCTTTCAGGAGCCCATGACCAGCCTCAATCCGGTGCTCCGCATCGGCCCCCAGGTGGAGGAGAGCCTGCGCTTCCACACTCGCCTCTCCGCCGGGGAGCGGCGGCAGCGGGCCCTGGAGGCCATGGCCCAGGCCGAGCTCCCCGACCCGGAGGCCCTGTACCGGAAGTATCCCCACGAGCTCTCCGGCGGGATGCTCCAGCGGGTGATGATTGCCGCCGCCATCGTCAGCCGGCCCAAGCTGCTGCTGGCCGACGAGCCCACCACTGCCCTGGATGTCACCATCCAGGCCCAGATCCTGGCCCTGCTGAAAAAGCTCAGCCTGGAAAATCACATGGCCATCCTCTTCATCAGCCACGACCTCAACGTGGTCCGGCGGCTGTGCCGCCGGGTGGCGGTGATGCAGCGGGGCCGCCTGGTGGAGACCGGCACGGCGGAGGAGCTCTTCCGGGCGCCCCGGGAGGACTACACCCGTCAGCTCATCGCCGCCATCCCCACCCGGGAGCGCCGGCTGGACGTGTAAACGCGGAATTTTGGAAAGGGGGCGGACCCCATGGACCGGGAAAGCGTGCTGGAGGTCCGGCATCTCAACAGCTATTACACCCAGGGAAATGGCATCCTGGGCCGGAGGGGGCCCCGGCGGCAGGTCCTCCGGGATGTGAGCTTCACCCTCTACCAGGGGGAGATCTTGGGGCTGGTGGGAGAGAGTGGCTGCGGCAAGACCACCCTCTCCCGGGCCATCGTGGGGATGCTCCCCGACTATGAGGGGGAGATCATCCACCACTCCCAGCGGCCCCAGATGGTCTTCCAGGACCCCTTCAGCAGCCTCAACCCCGCCCGGACCATCGGCTGGACCCTGGCCGAGCCGCTCCGGGCGGCGGGGGTCCGGGACAAGTCTGAGCGCCGGCGGAGGGTGGCCGAGCTGCTGGAGCAGGTGGGCCTGGAGGCCGCCTGCGCCGACCGCCGGCCCTGGGAGCTCTCCGGCGGGCAGCGGCAGCGGGTCTCCATCGCCGCCGCCGTCATCGCCCGGCCCAGGCTGGTGGTGGCCGACGAGCCGGTGAGCGCCCTGGACGTCACCATCCAGGCCCAGATCCTCCGGCTGCTGGTGGACCTGCGGCGGGAGTACGATCTGAGCTACCTCTTCATCAGTCACGACCTGAACGTGATCTACCAGCTCTGCAGCCGGGTGCTGGTGATGCAGAAGGGCCAGATCGTGGAGGAAAACACGGTGGATGAGCTCTTCGCCCACCCGCAGCACCCCTATACCCGCCAGCTCCTGGAGGCGGCGGGGTAACGTAAAAGGACACGCCCGAGGGGCGTGTCCTTTGCTTTTGGGGGAGATCGGCAGGGTATCCAACAGGGGCGGAGGAGCGTAAGCATGGAAGGGGAAAGGGCGCGCTGTCCGGCAAAAAGGCCCCGCCGTCAGGCGGGTTATGGTGTCAAACCGGGCAGGGAACGGGTAAAGCGCGAAGGAAGGAAAATGCCGCCCGGAGGGCGGCCCGCCAACTGCGAGCCCAGCGAAGCGGGTCGCAGTTGGAAAGGAGGAGCAAGGGAGCAGGCGGATGACGTCTTTTTTTGCCGCAGGCACAAAAAGACGTCGGAGCAAAGCGGACTTTGCTCCGACGTGGCACCCCCGGCGCGACTCGAACGCACTACATTCCGCTTAGGAGGCGGACCCTCTATCCCGGTGAGGTACGGGGGCAGGTGGTGGACAACGGGTTTATTTTACCCCAAACCCGTCCGGCTGTCAACGGCCCAGCGGAGCCCGGAAGGTTTTTTCTCCCTCCGGAGGGAGCTGCCCCCTTTACAGGGTGTGCCAGGTCCGGTATAATAAAACCATTCGTTGCGGCCGCAACCAGCGGTGAGTTTGGGAAAAGGACGGTCCGGGAGGTATGGTAGAGAGCTTTCTGGTGGTGGCCGGACAGGTGGCCACCTTATTTTTGCTGATCGGAGTGGGGTTTGTCCTGGCCAAGCTGGGGGTGCTCACCCCGGAGGGGACCTCCCAGATGTCCACCCTGGCCCTCTATGTGGTCACCCCCTGCATCATGACCCGCTCCTTTGAGACCCAGCGGGAGCCGGGCATGGTGGGGACCCTGGGCATTTTCCTGGCCGCCTATGTGCTGTGCACTCTGCTGGGCATCCTGCTTGCACAGGGCTGCTTCCGGAAGGAGCCCCTGGACCGGAGGGGGCCCCTCCGGTTCGGGGCGGCCTACGGCAACAACGGCTTTATGGGCCTGCCCCTGGTGATGTCCGTGCTGGGCAGCGAGGCGGCCATCTTCGGAGCGGTGTCGGCGGTGGGCTTCAACATCCTTCTGTGGACCCAGGGCTTCCACACCATGGGGGGAAAGGTCACCCTCCGCTCCGCCCTGGTGAATCCCGCCACCGTGGGCACGGCCATGGGGCTGACCCTCTTCCTCACCGGCTGGCGGCCTCCGGCGCCGGTGGACAACACCATCAGCTTCCTGGCCGACCTCAACACCCCCCTGCCCATGATCGTCCTGGGGGCCCAGATGGCCGGGGCCGACCTCCGCACCGCCTTTACTAACCGGAGGCTCTACCTGGTGGCGGCGGTCCGGCTGGTGGCCGCCCCCCTCATCGCCCTGCTGGTCCTCCTCCCCCTCCGGCTGGAGCCCATGTCCTACTGCGCCTGCGTGGTCCTCTGCGCGGTGCCCCCCGCCGGAGCCACCGCCATGTTCGCCCAGAAGCTGGGCCGGGACACCGCCCTGGCCGCCCAGACCGTCAGCGCCGTCACACTCATGTCCATGCTCACCCTGCCGGTCTTTGCCGTGGCGGCCCGGCAGCTCTCCGGGCTGGGCTGAGTCAGAAAGGAGGGACCTTTGTGTCCGCCAGAGAGGAATTCATCGAAATCTATACCGCCAACATCCACCGGGAGGGGGCCGACGCCCTGCTGGACTACCTGGAGCACAAGTCCGACTTTTTTACATCCCCGGCCTCGGCCCGGTATCACGGCGCCTATGAGGGCGGGCTGTGTCAGCACAGCGTCAATGTCTACCACTGCCTCACGGCCTACCTGGCCCGGGAGCGGGTCCGGGAGGACTACGGCCTGGAGGTGCCGGAGGAGTCGGTGGCCATCGCGGCCCTCCTCCACGACCTGTGCAAGGCCGGCTGCTACCGGGTGGGGAGCCGGAATGTGAAGGGCCCCGACGGCAAGTGGACGGCGGTGCCCACCTATTTCTATGAGGACCCCCTCCCCTACGGCCACGGGGAGAAGTCGGTCTACATCATCTCGGGCTTTTTGAAGCTCCGGCGGGAGGAGGCCATGGCCATCCGGTGGCACATGGGCTTTTCCGGCGACGAGGACAAGCGGCTGGTGGGGCAGGCCCTCCAGCAGTACCCCCTGGCCTTTGCCCTCAGCGTGGCCGACATGGAGGCCACCTATTTTCTGGAGAAAGAGGACGGCGCCCAGTGACGCCGCCCAAGAAAGGATCGAGGGACTATGCGCGAAAAACGGCAGAATGACCTGGGGAGGGACCCCATCGGGCCCCTGCTGGTGCGGCTGGCGGTGCCCACCGTCACCGCCCAGCTGGTCAACGCCCTTTACAACATTGTAGACCGGATGTACATCGGCCATATGGAGGGCACCGGAGACCTGGCCCTCACCGGGCTGGGGGTCTGCTTCCCTGTCATCATGTTCGTCTCGGCCATCTCGGCCCTGGTGGGTATGGGGGGCGGCTCCCGGGCGGTGGTCCGCATGGGGGCCGGCCATGAGGAGGAGGCCAACGCCATTCTGGGTAGCTGCGCCACCCTGCTGGTGGCCCTGGGCCTGGCGGTGACCGTGCTCTTCCTGGCCATCCAGGAGCCCATGCTCTACCTCTTCGGCGCCACGGAGAACACCATCGGCTTTGCCAAGGACTACCTCACCATCTACCTCGCCGGCTCCATCTTTGTGGAGCTCTCCCTGGGGCTGAACTACTTCATCACCGCCCAGGGCTTTTCCACCATCGGCATGGCCACGGTGCTCATCGGCGCGGTGGTCAACATTGTCCTGGACCCCATCCTGATCTTCAACTTCGGCATGGGGGTGAAGGGGGCCGCCCTGGCCACCATCACCGCCCAGGGCGTCTCCGCCGTGTGGGTGGTCTGCTTTCTGCTGGGCAAGCGCACCAAGCTGCGGCTCCAGCGGCGCTTTGCCCGGCTCAACTGGAAGGTGCTGGCCCCGGTGCTGGCCCTGGGCGTCTCCCCCTTCATCATGCAGTCCACCGAGAGCCTGGTGAACATCGCCTTCAACGCCTCCCTCAAGACCTACGGCGGGGACCCGGCGGTGGGGGCCATGACCATCTGCTCCAGCATCATGCAGGTGTTCTTCCTCCTCTTCCAGGGCATCTCCCAGGGGGCTCAGCCCATCATCGGCTATAACTACGGCTCCGGCCAGCTGGACCGGGTGAAAAAGGCCTTCCGGCTGATGCTGATCTGCGCCTTCGTCTTCAGCACCACGGTGTGCCTGTCCATCGAGCTGCTGCCCGGCCTCTTCGTGGCCATCTTCAACGACGACCCCGCCCTGGTGGAGATCGCCATCTGGACCCTGCGGGTCTACGCCGCCGGCATGTTCATGCTGGGCATCCAGAGCGCCTGCCAGCAGACCTTCGTGGCCTTGAACCAGGCCAAGATCTCCCTCTTTCTGGCCCTGCTGCGGAAGGTCATCCTCCTGATCCCCCTGATCCTCCTGCTGCCCATGGTACTCTCCGACAAGGTGCTGGCCGTCTTCCTGGCCGAGCCGGCGGCCGACATCGCCGCCTCTGTGGTCACGGGCAGCGTCTTCCTCTGGCGCTTCCCCAAGATCCTGGCCGAGCGGGAGGCCCAGATCAGCCGCGGAGAGCGATAAAGGGACGAAAAAGGCCGCCTTACAGGGCGGCCTTTTTGCAGAGCTGGGGGCTCATTTCCCCCACACCAGAGTGATGGCCTTGTGGAGGTTCTCAATTTTGGCGATCTCCGGGTCGCCGCCATACTCCCCGTCCAGGGTCCAGGGCAGGGGCTCAGAGGCGGTGACGGTGAGGCGGCTGGTATGGAAGGCCTCCACCCGGCTGCTGCTCCCGGCGGACTGCCGGACCAGGGCCAGGAGGGTGTCCTGGAGGTCGGCCACATTCCGGGGCTGGCGGACCAGCACCACCTCAAAGACTCCGTCGTCCAGGGAGACCTGGTCCGGCGGGAAGAGCTTGAAGCCCCCCACAGAGTTGGTATTGGTCACCATGCCGTAGAGGAAATCCCCCTCCAGGGTGCCGCCGTCGTGCTCCACCTTCAGGTGGTAGGCACGGCCCAGGTCCCCCAGCTTGGTGGCCCCCTCCAGCACATAGGCCAGGTGGCCGAAGGCGCTCTTGAAGGGCTGGGGCGTGCCGTAGCTCACATCGGTGAAGATGCCGAAGGCCGCCACATAGACGAAGGTCCGCTGGTTGAAGCGGCCCATGTCACAGGGGCGGGGAAAGCCTGCCGCCGCCGTGGCCGCCGCCTTCTCCACCCCCCGGGGCAGGCCCAGGTTCCGGGAGAAGTCGTTGGTGGTGCCCGCCGGGATGTAGCCCAGCACCGGAGGCTGGTCCAGGGCCAGCAGGCCGGAGACCGTCTCGCTGAGGGTCCCGTCCCCGCCACAGCAGACCACCCGGTCGTACCACCAGCCCTGCCGGGCCGCCACATGGGTGGCGTCCTCCTTGCCCTGGGTGGGCCAGACCGTCACCAGATACCCCGCCTTGGTGAAGATGTCCACCACGGCGGACAGGTGGTTTTTGATGATGCCCTTCCCCGCCTGGGGGTTGTAGATGAAGAGCAGCCGTTTCATGAAGGTCCCTCCGGTGCAGAAAATGTTGATAAAAATATTATACAAGTTTCCCGGGAAAAGCAAGTCCTATTTTTGGGCCCGGGAAGGCGGGCCGGGGACTTGCGTTTTCCGGCGGCAGCAATTAAACTAATAATTATTCTTTTACCTGGCCCCGCCTGCCTGTGGGCGGGGCGTCCGCCGGCGGGGGTTCTCTGGTCGCCGGCCGGGCGGATAGGGGGTCCAGACGGGGCCCAGACCCTGACACAAGGAAGTGGAACGAGATCATGTACCGCCGCGCGTTTCGGGCCGCCCTGCCGGCCACCATCCCGGTGCTGATGGGCTACCTCTCCATCGGCATCGCCTTCGGCCTCATGCTGGAGGCCGTGGGCTACAACGTCATCTGGTCCTTTTTCATGTCCCTGACCATCTACGCCGGCTCCGGCCAGTATATGGGGGTGGAGCTCCTGCGGGACGGGGCCGCCCTCACCAGCGTGGCCATGCTCACCCTCATCCTGAACTTCCGGCACCTGGTCTACGGCCTGAGCATGCTGGAGAAGTTCCGGGGCATGGGGTGGCGGAAGCTCTACATGATCTTCTCCCTCACGGACGAGACCTACGCCCTCCTCTCCTCCGCCCGGGTGCCCGAGCGGGTGGACCCCCACGCCTACTACTTCGCTATCGCCCTGCTGGACCACGCCTACTGGATCCTGGGCTCGGTGATCGGCAGCGTGGCCGGGGCCCTCATCCAGTTCGACACCACCGGCATCGACTTCGCCATGACCGCCCTCTTCCTGGTCATCGCCGTGGACCAGTGGGAAAGCTACCCCTCCCACCTGCCCGCTTTACTGGGCTGCGGCATCACAGTGGCCTCCCTGGCCCTGCTGGGGGCGGATGCCATGCTCATCCCCGCCCTGTGCGTCATTATTTTGTCCCTGCTCCTCCTCCGGGCCCGGCTGGACCGGGCGGAGGAGGCCGGGACCGGAAAGGAGGCGGCCTGATATGGCCCTCACCACCGGACAGGCCATCGCCTCCATCGCCGTTATGGCGGCGGTGACCTTCCTCACCCGGGTCCTCCCCTTCCTCCTCTTTGACCGGGGCGGACAGCCCCCCAAGGTGGTCCTCTACCTGGGCCGGGTGCTTCCCCCTGCCGTCATCGCCATGCTCATCATCTACTGCCTGCGGAACACCCAGTTCGCCTTCGGCCCCGATCTGGCGTCCCTGGCCGGATGGGCCCCCCAGCTCATCGCCGCCGCGGCGGTGGTGGTCCTCCACCTCTGGAAGCACAACAACCTCCTGTCCATCTTCGGCGGGACAGTGCTCTACATGGTGCTGGTCCAGGCGGTATTCGTGTAAAAAAGGTCCGCTCTCCCAGACGGGAGGGCGGACCTTTGCGCTTCTGGGCTGGGGCCGGCGCTGACCGTTCTCACTGCCCTGGCCCGGTCTCCACCGCCAGGGCCAGGAGGAGCATCTCCCCGCAGAGAAAGGCCAGTGCCGTCAGACTGCGGAAGCCGCCAGTGGTCACCCACAGGTCCGCGGCCCAGTCTGCGGTGGGGAGGGCGGCCAGGGGGCCCTGGAGGAGCTGTCCGGCGATCCCCAGGAGGACAGCCAGGATGGGGAGGAGGGCCAAGGCCCCCAGCAGAAGGCGCAGCCCCCTGGAGCGGAGCCGGGGGCGGCAGACCTGAAGCACCAGCCCCCAGAGCACATAGGAGAGCAGACAGACCCCCAGGAGGAAGAGGATCAGGGCGGAGAGGGCCGAGAGGGTGGAGACCTCTCCCCGGAGATAGTCGGCGGCACTCCTCTCCCGGACGGCCTGGCACAGGGCCAGGGCCAAGAGCGCCAGGAGCTGGAGGACCGCCAGGCGGAGCTGGACCGTCTTTCGTTCCATACAGGGCACCTCTTTCTCGGTTCGTCTATGGGGTGATGTGGGCCTTGATATCCAATATTATACTATAAGGGGGGGAATTGTAAAGAGCGGGAGACAGGGGGCAGAACACCCCGTCTCCCGCTGGGAAGCCTTATGTATACTCCAGCAGGACCGCCCCGGCGGCCCGGGCGAACATCCGAGCGGCGGCCAAGGCCTCCTGGAGGGTGTTGCCGTGGGCCCCGATCTCCACCAGCAGGGAGCCGGTGGTGGTCTGCTGGTTGTAGCGGTTCTCCCGCAGGCCGATGGGCCGGGCCAGGGTGGGCCAGAGGGTGTTCATCTCCTTCTGGAGCTTCACCGCCAGGCTCAGGTTCTCCTGCCAGTGGGGGTGGTCGTAGAGGGCATTGGAGCCCATGACCAGCATGACCTGGGCCGCCTGCTCCCCGTTGACGGTGGTGATGGGCTTGTAGATGGTGCCGTCCTCCCCCACCAGGGCGTCCCGGTGGACGTCCATCACCACCCGGATGCTGGGGTACTGCTCCAGCCAGGTCCGCACCGCCGCCAGGGAGCGGTCATAGGCCCCGTTGTACTCCGGGTAGTCGTAGAGCTCGGTGTCGTGGACCACGGTGAGGCCCATCTCGGTGAGGACCTTGGCGATCTCATCCCCCACCCGGACCACGTTTTTGGTGGTGTCCAGGGTGCGGCACTCCCCGGTGGGCACATAGGTGTCGGTGCCGTCGGGGGTGTAGGCCTCGCTGCCGTGGGTGTGCATGATGAGGACCTGGGGGCCCTCCTCCGGGAGCTCCAGGGTGAGCTGGGCGCTGGCCAGGGCGGCCACGTCCAGGTCCAGGCCGGGGCGGTTCTCGATGTAGACCCCCTGGGCGGAGGCGTAGCCGTCGCCGCTCACCGGCACCAGGGTCCGGCCCACGATGTCCTCCGGGGCGGTGGTCACCGCCGGGAGGACCTCCGGGTCCTCAGGGTCGTCGGGCTCCACGGGGGCGGAGGGCGTGGCCTGGGGCTCGGCCTCCTCCGGGGCGCTGGCGGTCCCCTCCCCCGCCCCGGCCATCAGGGCCGGGGACTGGCTGAGGATCAGCCGCTGCCAGCCGGTCAGGCTGTCCGAGGCCGCCTGGTCCTCCGGCAGGTTCCCCAGCTCGGCCCGGAGGGCGGCCGAGACAAAGGCGGGGCTCTCCGCCAGGGTGCGGAGGGCCGAGGCCGCCGAGCCCGTGTCCGCCGTCAGGGACAGCACCCACACCGTCACCGTGGCCAGAAAAAGGGCCACGCCCCTCCGCAGCAGCCTGGGCCACTGGCCTTGTCCCTTTCGCATGGCTCCTCCCCGCCCTTTCCTCAGTTTCCCTACAAACCTATGCGGGAGGGGAGGGCGCTATGACCACAAGGCGCAGGAAAAAGCGAAAAGGAGGCCCTGCGGCTCTCGCCGCAGGGCCTCCCAGGCTGCAAAGACGGGGAAGCGCGTCAATAGGCCACGCCCCAGTAGATCATGTGCTTGGCGGGCTTGCCGCAGACGGCACAGGTGTCCCCCAGGTGCTCCTGCTCAAAGGGGATGCACCGGGAGGTGACCCCGGCCTCCTCCTTCATGCGCAGCTCGCAGGCTTCGTCGCCGCACCACATGGTCTTGGCGAAGCCGCCCCGCTCCTGCATCTTCTCCTTGACCTCCGCCAGGCTGGAGCAGGCGTAGGTGTTTTCCTCCAGGTTGCGCTTGGCCTTGGCGTAGAGGCCGTCGTGGATGGCGTCCAGCATATGGGCCACCGTCTCCTCGATGCCGTCCAGGGAGACGAAGGTCTTCTCCCCGCTGTCCCGCCGCACCAGGACGCACTGGTTCTTTTCGATGTCCTTGGGGCCCAGCTCCAGACGGAGGGGCACGCCCTTCATCTCATACTCGGCGAACTTCCAGCCGGCGGACTGGTCGGAGGCGTCCATCTTCACCCGGAAGCCGGCCTGGGTCAGGCGGTCCATGACGGCCTGGTTGGCCTCGATGACGCCGGCCTTGTGCTGGGCCACGGGGATGATGATGACCTGGATGGGAGCCACCCGGGGGGGCAGCACCAGGCCGTTGTTGTCGCCGTGGGTCATGATGATGCCGCCGATCATCCGGGTGGAGACGCCCCAGGAGGTCTGGTGGGGATAGTGGGGCTGGTTATCGCTGCCGGTGAAGGTGATGTCAAAGGCCCGGGCAAAGCCGTCCCCGAAATAGTGGGAGGTGCCCGCCTGGAGGGCCTTCCGGTCGTGCATCATGCACTCCACGGTGTAGGTCTCCTCGGCGCCGTTGAACTTCTCCTTGTCGGTCT
>DWWJ01000067.1 GCA_019119795.1 Candidatus Intestinimonas pullistercoris | reverse complement strand
CCCCTGGTGGACATCCGGGCGGCCGACGACCTGATCTACGCCTTCGACACCGGGGACATCTCCCTGGTCACCGCCGACCTCACCGGCACCGGGTCCCTGGGCTTCGCCGGGGACCACGAGGTCTGGGACTGCCCCTCCTCCACCATGATCTACATCGGCTACAACTGCGCCCGGGGGCCCTGCGCCGACGCCGCCCTCCGCCGGGCTCTGGACCGGGCCTGGGACCGGAATACCGTGGCGGTGGCCCTCTTTTCCCGCCACGCCCAGGCGGCTGTCCTGCCGGTCCACCCGGCCTCCCCTCTCTATGACCAGGAGGCGGACCAGCGCCGGGGCTACTCGACGCAGGCTCTGGGGGAGCTGCTGGCCCAGGCGGGCTATGCCCAGGACCAGGAGGGAAGGTGGGCCCGGGGCGGCGCGCCCCTGGAGCTCACCTTCGTGGTGAGCACGGACAACACCTTCCGCCTCTCCGCCGCCGAATATCTGGCCGGGGAGCTGGGCCGGGCGGGGATCACGGTGGACCTGCAAAAGCTCCCCTGGAGCGACTATGTCCAGGCCCTGGAGCGGGGGAGCTTTGACCTCTACCTGGGGGCCACGGCCCTCTCGGCTGACTTTGATCCCGCCCCGCTGCTCACCGGGGCGCTGAACTACGGCGGCTATTGGAATGACCAGACCAACGCCCTGCTGGGGGCCTACCAGGCGGCCTCCGGAGAGGCCCGGGTGAGCACTGCCACCGCCCTCTGGGCCGCTCTGGAGAGCGAGGCCCCCTTCTCCACCCTCTGCTTTACCAACCAGTCGGTGCTCACCAAGTGGGGGGCGGTGAGCGGCCTCACCCCCACCCAGCAGGACCCCTTCTACGGCATCGAGCACTGGAGCGTATCCTGAACCTGCCCCAACAGACAGAAAGAGAATGATAGGGAGGAATCCACCATGGGAGAAGTCTTTCGCTGCTATGTGGAAAAAAAGCCCGGCTTTGACGGGGCGGCCCAGGCCCTGCGCCGGGAGCTCACGGAAGTGCTGGGCGTGGCCGGCCTCACCGGCGTGCGTATCCTCAACCGCTACGACGTGGAGGGAGTGAGCCCCGAGACCTACGCCGCCGCCCGCTCCGCCGTCTTCTCGGAGCCCCAGGTAGACCGGGTCTGGGACGAGACCCTGCCCGAAGCCCAGGAGCCCCACGCCCTCCTGGCGGTGGAGGCTCTGCCGGGGCAGTTTGACCAGCGGGCCGACTCGGCGGCCCAGTGCATCCAGCTCATGACCGGCGGGGAGCGGCCCAATGTCCGCTCGGCCTGCCTCTATATCCTGGAGGGGGCCCTCTCCCAGGAGGACCTGGACCGGGTGCGGAAGTACCTCATTAACCCGGTGGAGTCCCGGGAGGCCGCCCTGGACAAGCCGGAGACCCTGGCCCAGACCTACCCCGCCCCCGGGGCGGTGGAGGTGCTGGAGGGCTTCCGGGACCTGGACGAGGCCGGCCTCACCGCCGCCCTGGAGCGGTACGGCCTGGCTATGGACTTCAATGACCTGAAGTTTTTCCAGGACTACATGAAGGAGGAGGACCGGGACCCCACCCTCACCGAGCTGCGGGTGGTGGACACCTACTGGTCCGACCACTGCCGCCACACCACCTTCTCCACCCACATTGACGAGGTGGAGATCCTCTCCCCGGAGGCGGCCCGGGTCTATCGGGCCTATCAGGCCGCCCGGCGGGAGGTCTACGGGGAGGAGGAGGCCCAGCGCCGGCCCCAGACCCTTATGGACCTGGGCACCCTGGCGGCCAAGGCCCTGAAAAAGCGGGGCGTCCTCCGGGACCTGGACGAGAGCGAGGAGATCAACGCCTGCTCCGTCAAGGTCAAGGCCACGGTGGACGGACAGGAGGAGGACTGGCTCCTCATGTTCAAGAATGAGACCCACAACCACCCCACCGAGATCGAGCCCTTCGGCGGGGCGGCCACCTGCATCGGCGGGGCCATCCGGGACCCCCTCTCCGGCCGCTCCTACGTCTATCAGGCCATGCGCCTCACCGGCTGCGGGGACCCCAGGGCCCCCATCGCCGAGACCCTGGAGGGCAAGCTGCCCCAGCGGAAGCTCTGCACCACCGCCGCTGCGGGGTACTCCTCCTACGGCAACCAGATCGGCCTGGCCACCGGCCTGGTCAGCGAGCTCTACCACCCCGGCTATGTGGCCAAGCACATGGAGGTGGGGGCCGTGGTGGGGGCCGCCCCGGCGGCCAATGTGGTCCGGGAGCGGCCCGCCCCCGGGGACAAGGTCATCCTCCTGGGAGGGCGCACCGGCCGGGACGGCATCGGCGGCGCCACCGGCTCCTCCAAGAGCCACGACCTGGGGAGCCTGGACACCATGGCCTCCGAGGTCCAGAAGGGCAACGCCCCGGAGGAGCGCAAGCTCCAGCGCCTCTTCCGGGACCCGGCGGTGACCCGGCTCATCAAGCGGTGCAACGACTTCGGCGCCGGCGGCGTGTCGGTGGCCATTGGGGAGCTCTCCGACGGCCTGGACATCGACCTGGACGCCGTGCGGAAGAAGTATGACGGCCTGGACGGCACCGAGCTGGCCATCTCCGAGAGCCAGGAGCGCATGGCCGTGGTGACGGCCCCGGAGGACGTGGAGGCCTTCCTGGCCGCCGCCCAGGCGGAAAACCTGGAGGCCTATGTAGTAGCGGAGGTCACCCAGGAGCCCCGGATGGTGATGCGCTGGAACGGGGCGGTCATCTGCGACCTCTCCCGGGACTTCCTCTCCTCCAACGGGGCGGTGAAGCACGCCAAGGTGGTGGTCCCCCCCTCGGAGATGGGCATCCCCTTCGCCGGCGGGAGCCTCCGGGACCTGTGCTCCGACCTGAACCTGGGCCTCCAGCGGGGCCTGGGGGAGCGGTTTGACGGCTCCATCGGGGCGGCCTCGGTGCTGATGCCCTTCGGCGGCCGGACCCAGTCCACCCCCACCCAGGTCATGGCCGCCCTCCTGCCGGTGGGCCCCGGCCATGAGACCGACACCTGCTCCGTCATGTCCTGGGGCTTCCGGCCCCGGTGGATGGAGAAGGACCCCTTCCACGGCGCCGGGGTGTCGGTCATCGACTCGGTGGCCAAGCTGGTGGCCGCCGGGTGCGACCCCGACAGGGTCTACCTCTCCTTCCAGGAGTATTTTGAAAAGCTCCGGGACGACCCCGTCCGCTGGGGCCGGCCCTTCGCCGCCCTGCTGGGGGCCTTCCAGGCCCAGATGGGCCTGGGCGTGGCCGCTATCGGCGGCAAGGACTCCATGTCTGGCTCCTTCCTGGGGCTGGACGTGCCCCCCACCCTCATCTCCTTTGCCATCGCGCCCGAGAAGGCCCAGAACGTCCTCACCCCCGAGTTCAAGGAGCCGGGGCACCCGGTCTACCTCTTCCAGCCCAAGTTCAACGGGGACTACGGGGACCTGAAGGCCCTGTGGGCGGACTTCCACCAGCTGTGCCGGAGCGGGGCGGTGAAGGCCGCCTGGGCCGTCACCGCCGGGGGCAGCGCCGAGGCGGTGGTGAAGATGTCCTTTGGAAACCGCATCGGCTTCACCTCGGACGCCCGGCTCCAGCGGGACCCCTTCTGGCTCACCACCCCCGGGGCCATCGTGGCCGAGTGCACCGGGGAGGTCCCCGGGGCCATCCTCCTGGGCTACACCTCCAGCGAGCCCATCGTCTCCCTGCCCACCGACTGCGCCCCCATCCAGGAGCTGCTGGACCTGTGCGAGGGGGTGCTGGAGGGGGTCTATCCCACCCGGACGGAGGCCGCCGGGGAGGCCCCCATGATCGCCTGGGAGGGCCGCTCCCCGGCTGTCTGCCAGAGCAAGACCGCCCGGCCCCGGGCAGTGATCCCGGTCTTCCCCGGCACCAACTGCGAGTACGACACCGCTAACGCCTGCCTCCGGGCGGGCATCCAGCCGGAGATCGTGGTGGTGCGGAACCTGACCCCCGACGCCCTGGAGCAGTCGGCCCGGGACCTGGAGGCGGCCATCCGGGGGGCCCAGATGGTGGTCCTCCCCGGCGGCTTCTCCGGCGGCGACGAGCCCGACGGCTCGGCCAAGTTCATCTGCTCCCTCTTCCGCAATCCCCGGCTCACCGACGCGGTCCACGACCTGCTGCGGAACCGGGACGGCCTGATGCTGGGCATCTGCAACGGCTTCCAGGCCCTGGTCAAGCTGGGCCTGGTGCCCTACGGCGAGATCCGGGACATGGGCCCTGACTGCGCCACCCTGACCTTCAACGACATCGGCCGCCACCAGAGCCGGTACGTCACCACCCGGGTGGCCTCGGTGAACTCCCCCTGGATGCTCAAGAGCGCCGTGGGGGACCTCCACACCGTCCCCGTCTCCCACGGAGAGGGCAAGTTTGTGGCGCCCCCCGACCTGCTGGACCACCTCCTCTCCCACGGCCAGATCGCCACCCAGTATGTGGACGCCGACGGGGTCCCCACCCTGGATATCGCCGCCAACCCCAACGGCTCGGTGTGGGCCATCGAGGGCATCTTCTCCCCGGACGGCCGGGTCTTTGGCAAGATGGGCCACTCCGAGCGCCGGGGGCCCTATGTGGCCAGGAACATCCCTGGGGACAAGTTCCAGCCCATCTTTGAGAGCGGCGCGGCCTATTTCGCGTGAGCGGGGAGGAACAGACTATGGAGCCTGTACCGGCCGCCCTGGAGGCCCTCCGGGCCCGCTATGCCGCCCTGCTGGAGGAGGTCTCGGGGGCCGAGGCCCAGACCGACCGGAACGGCCTGCTCTCCCACATCTTCTCCGGCCACAGCTACCACCCCGGCCTGGACGGGGTCATGCAGACCTACGGTCCCGCCCTGGACGCCGCGCTGGGCGAGCTGCTGGCCGCCCTGGAGACCCTGCCCCCGGAGGAGGCGGTGGAGCCCGCCCAGGAGGCCCTGGAGCTCCTCCTCTTCTATCCCCGCCCCGGCCGGCTGTCAGAGGAGCTGGTGCTGGTGGCCTTTGAGGGCAAGGGCGCGGCCCTGCTGCCCTGGCTCCCGGCCCCGGTCCGGGCCGAGCTGGCCCAGCGCTACCGCCGGAGGACCCCGCCGGGGCAGATGCTGCCCAACCAGAAAAAGCTCTGGAAGGCCCTGAGCCGGAGCTGACGTATAGTTAGACAAGCAAGAGGAGCGGGTCCGTGGACCCGCTCCTCTGTCATTTTTATCGCTGAGGTGTCAGGAATGAAAGAGTTTCAAAAGCATTTGGAAGAGATATTACCGGAGAAGGACAGCTTGAAGCTGGTAAAAAGGGAAGCGGAAGGCTATGAGAAAGAGCATTCCCCGGAAGCATGTTTTTCTATGGGAGTGGAGCTTTATCAGTCGAACAATTTTCAGATCCAGGAGGTTGGCGTCCTCCTGCTGGGCTATTCCGCCGGCGGAGACAGCCGTGCCCTGGCGTTTTTGCGGGATACCGTGAGTGAACACCAGAGCTGGAAGGTACAGGAGGTCCTGGCGATGGCATTTGACACCTACTGCAAGAGGATCGGATATGAGGAGGCTCTGCCGCAGATCAAGGCCTGGCTGAGCAGCGACCGAGCCAATGTCCGCAGGGCAGTTTCAGAGGGACTGCGGATATGGACGAGCCGCCCCTATTTCAGAGAGCATCCGGAGGAGGCGATACAGCTTCTGTCAGCCCAGAGAGAAGATGAGAGCGAATTTGTGCGGAGATCGGCGGGGAACGCGTTGAGAGATATCGGCAAGAAGCACCCGCAGCTGCTTTTGGAAGCATTACATTCCTGGACGCTGTCCTCTAAGGAGGAGAAGCAGGTATACCGGCTGGCAAGCAAATATTTATTAAAATGATTGAAATAAATGGGCCTGTTTGAAAACTGGCCCTGGATTTAGGGGAGACGGCCGGGCGAAGGCCCGGCCGAAGGGGCGTGTGTCATACGCCGCCGGCGGCCAGAGGGAGGAGGATGTGGAAGGTGGTCCGGCGGCCGTCGCTCTCGGCCCGGATGGTGCCGCCGTGGCGCTCCACGATCTCCCGGGCGATGGCCAGGCCCAGCCCGGCCCCGCCAGTGCGGGTGGAGCGGGCCTGGTCCAGGCGGTAGAATTTTTGGAAGATGTTTGTGAGCTCCTGCTCGGGGATCTCCAGACCCTCGTTGCGGATGGCGATCTCGACCTCTTCTCCCAGGGGGCGGGCCTCCAGCTCCACGGTGCCGCCGGGGGTACTGTAGCTTACGGCGTTGCGGAGGACGTTCTCAAAGACCCGGACCAACTTGTCCGGGTCCCCACGGACCACCAGCCGGGGGGCGATATCCGTGCGGCAGGTGAGGCCCTTTTCGGCAAAGGCGGGGTAGAACTCATCGGCCAGCTGCTCCAGCAGGATGGAGAGCTGGATGGCGTCCCCGGCCTCTCCCAGGGCCCCCAGGTCCATCCGGGTGATGTCGAAGAACTCGCTCACCAGCTCCTCCAGGCGGTTGGCCTTGTCCAGGGCGATATCGGTGTACTTGCGCCGCTGCTCCTCTGGCAGGGCGGGCTCGTCGTGGAGGAGGTTCAGGTAGCCCAGCACCGAGGTCAGGGGGGTCTTGAGGTCGTGGGCCAGAAAGGCCACCAGGTCCTGCCGGCGCTGCTTGGCCTCCCGGGCCTGGGCCTCCCGGTCCTCCAGGGTGTGCTGGAGGGTCCGCAGGTCCTCCTCCAGGGGCCGGAGTTCCCGGGGGAGGGAGACCGGCTCCCCGGTCTCGGCCATGACCTGCCGGACGGCGGCGCCGATCTGGTCCAGCCAGCGGGTGAACCGCCCCAGGGCCAGGTAGAAGGCGGCCAGCATCAGCAGCACCGTCAGCAGGGCCAGCCAGCTGCCCTTGTGGTTGCGGAAGACCGTCTGGTAGACCTCCAGGGCTCCGGCCTCGTCGTAGCCGAAGAGATTCTGGCAGGCCCACAGCACGCCCCGGGCGAAGGCGTCCTGGAGGAGGCCGTCCACCACCACCTCCCAGAGTACCAATGCGGCGGCCAGGGCTAGCAGAGTCCCCAGGACCACCAGCAACAGCATCTTTCCCTTGAGCCTGGCATATCGCTTCATGGCGAGCCCTCCTCGCGGCAGTGGGTTTCAGAAGATGGACCTATTATATCGGAAGCCGTTCCACAGGGCAAGTCCCGGGAGACTGGGCTTTTTCGCGCCTTCTTCCGGCCGCCGGAATGTGTTCGGGAGAAAATGGCTACCAAAATGCTACCAAAAAAGGGGCGCAAAGCCTTGCAGCACAGGAGACGCAGAATTCGTCCCCGGCGGATGGCTACCAGCGTGGATACCAACATAACTTTTTCAGGGTCGGTCTCGGGGAGACCGGCCCTTTTCCTTTGCTTTTCCAACTTCTCAGACCATGTAAGGGGCGTTATACGCCTCTAAGGGTCCCCATTTGGCCCGAAAAAGTGCGAAAAACGCCCCGAACTCAAATTTTAGAAGGAGGAATTCCAAATGAGAAA
>DWWJ01000066.1 GCA_019119795.1 Candidatus Intestinimonas pullistercoris | reverse complement strand
CTGGCGGGGCTCCAGCGGCCGGAGGCCGGCCGGGTGGAGGGCCTGAAGCCGGAGGAGGCGGTCCTCCTCTTCCAGGAAAACCGGCTCTTCCCCTGGCGGACGGTGGAGCAGCACCTCACCGACGTGCTTCCCCCCGCCCATCGGGGAGAAGCGGAGCGGTGGTTGGCCCTGTCCGGCCTCACCGCCGAGGCCGGGGAGTGGCCCGCCGCCCTCTCCGGCGGCATGGCCCGGCGGCTGGCCCTGGTCCGGGCCCTGGCCCTGGGGGCGCAGGGCTGCCGCTGGCTCCTGCTGGACGAGCCCTTCACCGGAGTGGACCAGCGCCGGGCCGAAGGGCTGATGGAGGCCGTTCGGGGGCTGAGGGTCCCCGTCCTCCTGTGCGCCCACGAATCCCACACCCTCTCCCTGGCCGACCGGGTGGTCCCTCTGGAGGGTCCGCCCCTGAGGCGGCGGGAGGGGGAGGGGCCCTGAGCCTGGCCGGACAGGGCCCTCCATCCGCATGTCCGCTCCTCACGGCAAAATCCCATGATTGGACTTGAAAACATACTATTCCTGTGGTATTATAGGAACACAGAGCGAACTTTTTTCAGGAACGAGGAGTGGACCCATGAAAATTTCCACCAAGGGCCGCTATGCCCTGCGGTTGATGCTGGACCTGGCGCTGGCCGAGGCGGGGGAGCCTGTCCCCCTGCGGGACGTGGCCCGGCGCCAGGAGATCTCGGATAAATATTTGGAGCAGATCGTCACCCCCCTGTCCCGGTCGGGGCTGGTGCGCAGCGTCCGGGGGGCCGGAGGCGGCTACCTGCTGACCCGGGACCCGTCGGAGTACACAGTGGGGGAAATTCTGCGGCCCCTGGAGGGGAGCCTGGCCCCGGTGAGCTGCGTGGACGGCAGCGAGTGCTGCGGCCGGGCCGACCTCTGCGTCACCCAGGAGGTCTGGCGGGAGATCCAGCAGGCGGTCTCCGGGGTGGTGGACCACATCACCCTGGCCGACCTGGTGGAGCGGCAGCGCCGCAAGACCGGCCAGCTGGCCGGTGTGAAATGACCCTGCGGCCCAGAGCGGCGGGCGGAGGAGCTCTGCCCGCCGCTGTTTGTGCCTCCGGAGGGGCCTTTTGCCCTTGACACCCCCCGGCATCTGTCATAAAATGACTTGTACCGACTGCCCGGCAGCCGCTGCAAGAGAGAAAAAGGGGAGATCAGCCCTGTGATCGAATTAAGAAATGTATCCAAGACCTTCCAGACCGCCGACGGGGCCCTCCAGGCCCTCTCCGATGTGAGCCTCACCATCCGGGACGGGGACATCTTCGGCATCGTGGGCATGTCCGGCGCGGGCAAGTCCACCCTGGTCCGGTGTATCAACCTGCTGGAGCGGCCCACCAGCGGCCAGGTGCTCATCGACGGGCTGGTGGACGCCGGGGAGGGCGGCCCGGTGGACCTGTGCACCCTGACCCCCGCCCAGCTCCGGCAGGCCCGGCGGTCCATCAGCATGATCTTTCAGCAGTTCAACCTGCTCATGCAGCGCACCTGCCTGAAAAACATCTACTTCCCCATGGAGATCGCCGGGGTCCCCAAGGACCAGGCCAAAAAGCGGGCCCTGGAGCTGCTGGAGACCGTGGGCCTGCCTGACAAGGCTGACGCCTACCCCGCCCAGCTCTCCGGCGGACAGAAGCAGCGCATCGCCATCGCCCGGGCCCTGGCCTCCAACCCCAAGGTCCTGCTGTGTGACGAGGCCACCTCCGCCCTGGACCCTACCACCACCCGGAGCATCCTCCGGCTCATCCAGGACATCAACCGCCGCCTGGGCCTCACGGTGGTGGTCATCACCCACGAGATGGCCGTGGTGGAGGAGATCTGCAACCGGGTGGCCATCCTGGAGCACGGCCACATGGTGGAGACGGGCACCGTGGAGGAGGTCTTCTCCAACCCCCAGACCGAGGCCGGCCGGCGGCTGGTCTACCCCGAGGGGGTCCAGATCGACCACTTCCCGGTGGCCGATGTGGTCCGGATCGCCTTCAACGGCGGCTCCTCCTACGAGCCGCTGATCGCCTCTCTGGCCATCGACTGCGGGGTCAAGGTGAACATCCTGGGGGCCGACACCCGCAACGTGGGCGGGCAGGCCTTCGGCACCATGCTCCTGGGCCTGCCCCAGGACAAGGCCGAGGCCGCCAAGGCCATGAACTACTTGAAAGCCCAGAAGGACGTGACCGTGGAGGAGGTGCACGACTACCATGCTTGACTTTTTGAACAGCCCCGACGTGCAGGAGCAGCTCGCCCTCTTTTGGGAGCTCCTGCCCGGCGACATCTGGGATACCCTCTACACCACTGTGCTGGCCACCCTCTTCGCCTATGTCATCGGTCTGCCCCTGGGCATTCTGCTGGTCACCGGCGAGAAGGAGGGCGTGCGGCCCCTGCCCGGGTGGTTCATGGGGGTCTTGAACTTTGTCATCAATATCCTCCGCTCAGTGCCCTTCCTCATTCTGATGATCCTGGCCATCCCCCTCTCCCGGATCATCCTGGGCACCAGCGTGGGCACCGCCGCCATGATCCCGCCCCTGGTCATCGCCGCGTTCCCCTTCGTGGCCCGGATGGTGGAGTCCTCCCTGCGGGAGGTGGACCACGGGGTCCTGGAGGCCGCCCAGGCCATGGGGGCATCCCCCTTCCAGATCGTCCGCAAGGTGCTGCTGCCGGAGGCCCTGCCCTCCCTGCTCACCAGCGCCACCACGGTCACCATCACCATCCTGGGCTACGGCGCCATGGCGGGCATCATCGGCGGCACCGGCCTGGGGGCCACCGCCATCAACTACGGCTACTACCGCCGGCAGACCGTGCTGGAATACTGCGCTGTCATCGCCCTGGTGGTCCTGGTGCAGGCCGTCCAGTCCGCCGGGACCCGCACCGCCGTGGGCTCCGACAAGCGTCTGACCAAGGGCGGCCGCCGGAAAAGGCTGCGGGAGGCCAACCGGCAGGTGGACCGGGACAAACGGGATATCAGCCGGACTCTGCATTGAAAATTGGAACGGGCGGAAAACGGAAAGGTTTTCCGTCCGCTCTTTTTGTGCAGGATGCCCGATTGACAGACCGGGCCATTGGTTGTAAACTAAACCCAACCCAAGCGGAACTGAATAACGCCCCTCAAACGCAAGGAAGAGAAGAGTAAGCCGAAAGATACGGCACAGAGAGCCCGGTATGGTGGGAACGGGTACGGAAGGTTCGGTCGAAGATGGTCTCGGAGCGGCGCACCGACTGCGGAGGACTCCGCACAGGCTGCGACGGGAGCGCCCGTAAGCGCGCAGGAGTATGTCTGTACTCCATAAGGCCCCTGTCGTGAGGCAGAGGCGAAGCAAGGTGGTACCACGAAGCGAAAGCTCTCGTCCTTGAAATTGGATTCAAGGGCGTTTTTTTGTGCCCACTTTGGGAAGACCGCCTCCCACCTGGAGGCAAGGAAAAGGAGAAATGCACCATGAAAAAGCTCGTCTCTCTGCTCTGCACCGCCGCCCTGACCGCGGGCCTGCTGGCCGGCTGCTCCGGCGGCACCTCCAGCACCCCCGCCCCCGAGGGCTCCGCCGCCCCGGAGACTACCCCCGCCGAGACCTCCTCCCTGGAGGGCACCACCCTGAAGGTGGGCGCCACTCCCGCCCCCCACGCCGAGATCCTGGAGGTGGTCAAGGAGCTCCTGGCTGAGGAGGGCATCACCCTGGACATCGTGGAGTACACCGACTACGTCCAGCCCAACAACGCCGTGGAGGACGGCTCCCTGGACGCCAACTACTTCCAGCACATCACCTACATGAACGACTTCAACGAGCAGTACGGCACCCACCTGGTCAGCGCCGCTGAGGTCCACTACGAGCCCATGGCCCTCTATGCCGGCAAGGTCACCAGCCTGGACGAGCTGCCCGACGGCGCCCTGATCGGCGTGCCCAACGACGCCACCAACGAGGCCCGGGCTCTGCTGGTCCTCCAGCAGGAGGGGCTCATCACCCTGGATGAGAACGCCGGCATCACCGCCACCATCAATGACATCGTGGACAACCCCAAGAACCTGGAGTTCTCCGAGATGGAGGCCGCCCAGCTCCCCCTGCGCCTGGCCGACCTGGACATGGCCGTCATCAACGGCAACTACGCCATCGACGCTGGGCTGTCCATGGCCGACGCCCTGGCCATTGAGTCCGCCGACGGCGACGCCGCCACCGCCTATGTCAACGTGCTGGCGGTGAAGGAGGGCCGGGAGAGCGACCCCGCCATCCAGGCCCTGGCCGAGGCCCTGTGCAGCCAGGAGGTCAAGGACTTTATCGACGAGAACTACGCCGGCGCCGTGGTGGCCGTATTCTAAAAACCCGTACCAAAGAGGCCCGTCCGCGTCTGCGGCGGGCCCTTTGCTTCTGTCAAGACGATACGCATGGAGGGAACAGAAATGAACGTCGCCCACATCCTCACCGACCTCATTGGAAACACGCCCCTGCTGGCCCTGGAGCGGTACGCCCCCGCCACCCGTGTCCTGGCCAAGCTGGAGTCCTTCAACCCCCTGTCCTCCGCCAAGGACCGGGCCGCCCTCTACATGATCCGGGACGCCGAGGACCGGGGCCTCCTGAAGCCCGGCGGCGTCATCGTGGAGCCCACCAGCGGCAACACCGGGGTGGGGCTGGCCTACATCGCCGCCCTCCGGGGCTACCGGCTGGTCCTCACTATGCCGGAGACCATGTCCGCCGAGCGGCGGAGCCTCCTCTCCGCCCTGGGGGTCGAGCTGGTCCTCACCCCGGGGGACCAGGGGATGTCCGGGGCCATCCGGAGGGCCCAGGAGCTGCTGGAGACCCTGCCCGGGGCCTGGATGCCGGGGCAGTTCGACAACCCCGCCAACGCCCGGGCCCACTACGAGACCACCGGCCCCGAGATCTGGCGGGACACCGACGGCACCGTGGACGTGCTGGTGGCCGGGGTGGGCAGCGGCGGCACCCTCACCGGGGCCGGCCGCTACCTCAAAGAACGCAACCCCCAGGTCAAGCTGGTGGCGGTGGAGCCCGCCGAGTCCCCGGTCCTCTCCGGCGGTCCGGCGGGGCCCCACAAGATCCAGGGCATCGGCGCCGGCTTCGTCCCCCAGGTCCTGGACCGAAGCCTGGTGGATGAGGTCCTGACCATCCCCGGGGACGAGGCCATGGAGGCCGTCCGGGCCCTGGCCCGGACCGAGGGGCTGCTGGTGGGCATCTCCTCCGGGGCGGCGGCCCGGGCCGCCGCCCTCCTGGCCGCCCGGCCGGAGTACGCCGGCAGGACCATCGTGACCGTCTTCCCGGACACCGGGGAGCGCTACCTCTCCACCGGGGTCTTTCAGGGCTGAGATGTCAAAACGCCGCCCGTCAGAAGACTTTGCCTTCTGACGGGCGGCGCTCTTTATGTCATGGCACCTGGAACATATTGGTCATATCCAGGGTGATCTCGGTGGTGTAGGGGTTGAGAAGCTGGTTGAAGAGCTCCAGGCAGGCCTCCTGGTCCAGCTCGTAACAGTAAGAGTAGCCGTTATACTTGGCCTGGCCGTCGCCCGGAAGGGTGGCGGTGGAGACCCCGGAGTCCAGGTCCACCCCCAGGGCCTGCTCGGCCAGCCAGGCGATGTCGGTGGCCGAGAGGTCAGTCTTGACGTTCTCCATAAAGATATCCACATAGGTGCCGATCTTTCCCGGGCTGGCCAGGGCCTTTTTGGCCACAGCCACGATCAGGTCCCGCTGGGTCTGGGCCCGGCCCACGTCGGTATAGCCGGAGCCGTCATTGTTATGGCGGAAGCGGACCACCTCCATGGCCTCCTGGCCGTCCAGATGGGTCATGCCCTCGGTGTAGTGGATGTGGAGGGGCGGGTCGGCGGTGGGGTCGTCGTAGTCCATGTCGCAGGGGATGTAGAAGTCCACCCCGTCCACGGCGTTCACCAGGCGCTGGAAGCCGTTGAGGCCCACCATGATGTAGTAGTCGATGGGGATGCCGATGAGATCGGAGACCGCATCCCGGAGGCCGTCCATCCCCTCCCGGGCGTAGATGCCGTTGATCTTGGGGAAGTCCCGGTCCACCAGGGTATCCCGGGGGATGGAGACCACCCCCACGGTCTGGTTCACCGTGTCATAGGCGGCCACCATGATGGTGTCGGTGTTGCCGCCCCCCTCGTCGGTGGCCGTCAGCAGGAAGGTGTAAAAGCCCTCCTTCCGCACCAGGGGCTCCGGGGTGGGGGTGGCCTCCTGCTCCTCGCCGGTCCCGCCGCCGCTCTCCGGCTCCGGGGTGGTCACCGGCGTGGGCACCGGGGCCTGCTCCGGGGCGTGGACCAGAGCCTTGTAGGCGCAGAAGAGGATCACCACCAGGGCGGAGAGGACCACCAGGGTCCGGTACAGGGTCCGGGCCGCCCGGCGGGCGCCGGAGGGCCGCCTTCTCCTCTTTTTTTGCTGTATCAGACGCTTTGGCACGGGGACCCGTCCTCTCTTGTGAAGTCGATGGTTACTAGTATATTCATTTAGACGAAGCAGGGCAAGAGAAAGTTACGCCTTTCCTGAAAATTTCAGAATTTTTTGTCGCAGGACTTGACAAAGAGCCGGGACTTCGTTTATAATGCACATAACTTCAGAACGCTAAACCGATGAAGAAGAGGAGTACCTCAGGAGAGGGCCCTTTCAGAGAGCTGCGGGTGGTGGGATCGCGGCAGGGACCGCCGGAGGGAATGGACTTCCGAGGGCAGCGGCGAACGGCCTTCCGGGGCTCAGTAGCCAGACGGGGACTCCGCCCGTTATCAGGGGAGCCTGCGTTGTTTGGACGTGGGAAAGTGAGCGGGCGCCTCTGATCGGGGGCGTCAATCCGGGTGGCACCGCAGAGGTTATAGCCTTTGTCCCAGAACATCAAATTCTTGGGGCGGGGGCTTTTTTCATGCCCTCCCCCGCAAAAAAGGAGCGAGCGACATGAAGATCCCCCACAGACTCTACCTCACCGAAGACCAGATGCCCCGTCAGTGGTATAACCTCCGCTCCGACATGAAGGAGCAGCCCGACCCCCTCCTGAATCCCGGCACCCTGGAGCCCTTGAAGGAGGAGGAGCTCTACCCCATCTTCTGTGAGGCCCTGGCCCACCAGGAGATGGACGCCGCCACCCCCTTCGTGGACATCCCCGAGGCGGTGCGGAACGTCTACCTGATGTACCGCCCGTCCCCTCTGGTCCGGGCCTATGAGCTGGAGAAGGCCCTGGACACCCCCGCCCGCATCTACTACAAGTTCGAGGGCAACAACACCTCCGGCAGCCACAAGCTCAACTCCGCCGTGGCCCAGGCCTACTACGCCAAGGAGCAGGGCATCACCAAGCTCACCACCGAGACCGGGGCCGGCCAGTGGGGAACCGCCCTCAGCGAGGCGTGCAGCTACTTCGGCCTGGACCTGGACGTCTTTATGGTGAAGGTCTCCTATGAGCAAAAGCCCTTCCGCAAGGCGGTCATGGGGGTCTTTGACGCCCACGTCACCGCCTCCCCCTCCATGGAGACCGAGATTGGCCGGAAAATCTTGGCCGAGCACCCCGGCACCACCGGCAGCCTGGGCTGCGCCATCTCCGAGGCGGTGGAGCGGGCCACCACCACCCCCAACTGCCGCTATGTCCTGGGCTCGGTGCTCAACCAGGTCCTCCTTCACCAATCCATCATCGGCCTGGAGTCGGCCGCCGCCCTGGCCGAGCTGGGGGAGTATCCCGACGTGGTGGTGGGCTGCGCCGGCGGCGGCTCCAACCTGGGAGGACTCATCGCCCCCTTCATGCGGGATAAGCTCACCGGGAAGAAGAATCCCCGCATCGTGGCGGTGGAGCCGGCCTCCTGCCCCTCCTTCACCCGGGGGCGGTACGCCTACGACTTCTGCGACACCGGCAAGGTCACCCCCATGGCCCGGATGTATACCCTGGGCTCCGGCTTCATCCCCTCGGCCAGCCACGCCGGCGGCCTGCGCTACCACGGCATGAGCCCCATCCTCTCCAAGCTCTACCACGATGGTTACATGGAGGCGGTGGCCTACAAGCAGACCGAGGTCTTCGACGCCGCCGTCCTCTTCGCCAAGCGGGAGACCATCCTCCCCGCCCCGGAGTCGGCCCACGCCATCAAAGGGGCCATCGACGAGGCCCTGAAGTGCAAAGAGACGGGAGAGGCCAAGACCATCCTCTTCGGCCTCACCGGCACCGGCTACTTCGACATGACCGCCTACGAGTCCTACCTCAGCGGGAAGATGAGCGACCACATCCCCACCGACGAAGAGCTCCAGAAGGGCTTCGACTCCCTGCCCGATATCCCCCAGAACAGGATCTGAACGACCGCCCCGCCCGGCCCATCCGGGCGGGGCAGATGCTGTCTATTGGCAAGTTACCTAAAAATCCAGCCGGAAATTCGGCACGGGTTTTTCTTGACGGACTTTCCCAGATAGCGTATGATATAGGAGCTGTATTTCCAGAGAAACACAAGATATTGTGGCCGGACCCCCTGAGTGGCCCAACACGCCAGCCGCCCCGGGACCGGGCGGGGCGGCACAGAGGAGGAGCTTTCCATGACCATGACCAGCATCCGCAAGCGGGACGGGCGCGTGGCGCCCTTTGACCAGATCAAGATCGCCTCGGCCATCACCAAGGCCTTCGACGCCACCTACAAGCCCGGCTATGACGACACCGCCGCCCGGCTGGCCGAGGAGGTGGTCTCCATCCTGGAGCTGGAGGGGGAGCCCCAGCCGGAGGTGGAGCACATCCAGGACCTGGTGGAGCGGGTGCTGATGGACAACGGCTATGTCCAGACGGCCAAGGCCTACATCCTCTACCGGGACCAGCGCAGCAAGGTCCGGGAGATGAACACCCGGCTCATGAAGGTCTATGAGGACATCACCTTCTCCAAGGCCACCGACAGCGACCTCAAGCGGGAGAACGCCAACATCGACGGGGACACCGCCATGGGCTCCATGCTCAAGTTCGGCTCGGAGGGGGCCAAGCAGTTCTACGACATGTTCGTGCTCAATCCCGAGCACGCCCGGGCCCACCGGGAGGGGGACATCCACATCCACGACCTGGACTTTTTGACCCTCACCACCACCTGCTGCCAGATCGACATCCAAAAGCTCTTCCGGGGCGGGTTCTCCACCGGCCACGGCACCCTCCGGGAGCCCAACGACATCTCCTCCTACGCCGCCCTGGCCTGCATCGCCATCCAGTCCAACCAGAACGACCAGCACGGCGGGCAGTCCATCGTGAACTTCGACTACGGCATGGCCGACGGGGTGCGGAAGACCTTCGCGCGCCTCTACCGGCAGAACCTGGCCCGGGCCCTGATGCTCCTGTGCGGGGACGAGGACCCGGAGCGGGCGCTCAAGGACCTCATGGCCGACTTGGAGAAGAAGACCGGCCTGCGGCCCACCCTGGCCGACTGCGGGGCCTACTTCGACGCCGAGCGCCCCCTGCTGGCCCCCTACGGGCCGGAGGAGGACCTGCGCCGGGCCCAGGAATTTGCCCACCAGCGGGCGGTGAAGGAGACCGACCGGGCCACCTACCAGGCCATGGAGGCCCTCATCCACAACCTGAACACCATGCACTCCCGGGCCGGGGCCCAGACCCCCTTCTCCTCCATCAACTACGGCATGGACACCTCTCCCGAGGGCCGCATGGTGATGAAAAACGTCATGCTGGCCACCGAGGCCGGCCTGGGCGGCGGGGAGACCCCCATTTTCCCCATCCAGATCTTTCGGGTGAAGGAGGGGGTCAACTACAACCCCGGGGAGCCCAATTACGACCTCTTCCAGCTGGCCATCCGCTGCTCGGCCAAGCGGCTCTTCCCCAACTTCAGCTTCCTGGACGCCCCCTTCAACCTCCAGTACTATAAGCCCGGCCACCCGGAGACCGAGATCGCCTACATGGGCTGCCGCACCCGCGTCATAGGCAACACCTACGACCCGAGCCGCGAGATATGCAACGGCCGCGGCAACCTGAGCTTCACCTCCATAAACCTGC
>DWWJ01000065.1 GCA_019119795.1 Candidatus Intestinimonas pullistercoris | reverse complement strand
TGTTCAACGAGGACGCCAAGCTGGCGTCCCAGGAGCTGGACCTCACCCTCACCACCCGGGACCGGAACAAGCCCAAGGAGGAGCGCACCCCCATGTGCGGGGTGCCCTACCACTCGGTGGAGTCCTACATCGCCCGGCTCATCAACAAGGGCTACAAGGTGGCCATCTGCGAGCAGATGGAGGACCCCGCCCTGGCCAAGGGGCTGGTGGACCGGGACATCATCCGTATCGTCACCCCCGGCACCCTCATGGAGTCCTCCATGCTGGAGGAGGGGCGCAACAACTTCCTGGCCTCCCTCTGCCTGGACGGGGAGGGGGTGGGGGTGTGCTTCTGCGACATCTCCACCGGGGAGGTCTCAGCCACCGCCCTCCGGGGGAAGGACTGGATGGAGCACCTGCGCAACGAGCTGGGCCGCTACGCCCCCCGGGAGGCCGTGCTCAACGCCGCCGCCTGGGAGGACCTGGAGCTCCGGGACTTTCTCAGGACCCGGCTGGAGTGCCGCTGTGAGCAGGGCCGGGAGGCCGACTTCGCCCCGGAGGCGGCCCGGGCCGCCGCCCAAAAGCAGTTCCGCACCGGGCTGGAGGGCCTGCCCGAGGGGGCCGAGGCCGCCCTGCGGGCCTGCGGGGGCCTTTTGACCTACCTCTATGAGACCCAGAAGACCGACCTCTCCCACCTCACCGCCTTCCACTACTACCAGAGCGGGGAGTTCATGGAGCTGGACCTCACCGCCCGGCGGAACCTGGAGCTCACCGAGACCCTCCGGGGCAAGGAGAAGAAGGGCTCCCTCCTCTGGGTGCTGGACAAGACCCGCACCGCCATGGGGGGCCGGCTCATCCGCTCCTGGATGGAGCGGCCCCTCCTCTCTCCGGCCCAGATCAACAAGCGGCTGGACGCCGTGGAGGAGCTGGTGGGGGACGCCATCACCCGGCAGGAGCTCGCCGAGTGCCTCCGGGAGGTCACCGACCTGGAGCGGCTCATCGGCCGGGTGGTCTACGGCACCGCCGGGGCCCGGGACCTGGTGGCCCTCTCCGCCGGGCTGGGGAAGCTCCCCCGGCTGAAAAAGCTCCTCTCCGGCTTCCGCTCCTCCCTCCTCACCGTCCTGGCTGAGGCCCTGGACGACCTGCCGGAGCTCCGGAGCCTCCTGGACCGGGCCCTCATCGAGGAGCCCCCCTTCTCCGTCCGGGAGGGCGGCTTCATCAAGGCGGGCTACCACAAGGATGTGGACTACCTCCGGGATGTGATGACCAACGGCAAGTCCATGGTGGCCGCCATCGAGCAGAGCGAGCGGGAGAAGACCGGCATCAAGAGCCTGAAGGTGGGCTACAACAAGGTCTTCGGCTACTACATCGAGGTCTCCAAGTCCAACTACGACCTGGTGCCCGACACCTACATCCGCAAGCAGACCCTGGTCAACTGCGAGCGCTTCATCACCCAGGAGCTCAAGGACATGGAGCACACCATCCTCTCGGCCCAGGACCGCATCGTGGCCCTGGAGTATGAGCTCTTCTGCCAGCTCCGGGAGCAGGCCGCCGCCCAGGTGGGGGCCATCCAGGCCAGCGCTGCCGCCGCCGCCCAGGTGGACGTGCTCACCTCCTTCGCCGCCGTGGCCGCCGCCGGGGGCTACTGCAAGCCCACGGTGGACCTCTCGGACAAGCTGGACATCGTGGAGGGCCGCCACCCCGTGGTGGAAAAGGTCCTCAAGGACAGCCTCTTTGTCCCCAACGACGTCCACATGGACGGGAAGGACAACCTGGTCTACATCATTACCGGCCCCAACATGGCGGGCAAGTCCACCTATATGCGCCAGACCGCCCTGATGGTCCTCATGGCCCAGATGGGCTCCTTTGTCCCGGCCAAGAGTGCCCACATCGGCATCGTGGACCGGGTCTTCACCCGGGTGGGGGCCTCCGACGACCTCTCCGCCGGCCAGTCCACCTTCATGGTGGAGATGACCGAGGTGGCCGAGCTCTTAAAAAACGCCACGTCCAAGAGCCTCCTCATCCTGGACGAGATCGGCCGGGGCACCAGCACCTACGACGGCATGTCCATCGCCCGGGCGGTGCTGGAGTACTGCGCCGACAAGCGCCGCCTGGGGTGCAAGACCCTCTTTGCCACCCACTACCACGAGCTCACCTGCCTGGAGGGGCAGCTCCCCGGGGTGAAGAACTACAACGTGGCCGCCAAGAAGCGGAAGGACGACGTCATCTTCCTGCGGAAGATCGTCCCCGGCCCCGCCGACCAGAGCTACGGCATCGAGGTGGCCAGCCTGGCCGGGGTGCCCGGCCGGGTCATCGACCGGGCCCGGGACATCCTGGAGGAGCTGGAGGCCCAGGGGGCCCCGGCCCCCGCCCCCGTCCGGCCCCGGGAGGAGGACGGGCAGGTCTCCTTCCTGGATATGGGGGCCGGAGAGGTAGCCCAGCGGCTCCGGCAGGTGGACATCGACACCCTGACCCCCATCGAGGCCATGAATCTGCTTTATGAGCTGAAGAAGAAGCTCTAAAAGAAGGCCCGGGAAAGGAGTCCTTACCATGTATCCCAGACGTAAGCGGAGCACCGAGCTCTCCAGGGGGGAGATCGCCCGGGGATGGGTCTTTTTCCTCCTCTACCTCTTTGTCTTCCCCGTGCTCATGGGGCAGATCCAGGCGCTGCTGAGCCTGCGCTTCCACTTCTTCCTCCAGCCGGCGGAGTTCAGCCTGATCTACTATTTCCTCCTCCTGTGCGCCGCCCTGGTCCTCTTCTGGGGCCTGCTGCGCCGGGGGTTCGACACGCTGCTGGACGACCTGCCGGAAAACCTCTTCGCCTTTGTGGCGGGCCTGGTAGGGGCCGGCGTGCTCCACTTCCTGGTGGGGCTCCTCCCCCTGCCGGAGGACCCCTACGCCCTGGCCTACCGGGAGCAGTTCGCCGCCGCCCCCGCCGCCACGGCGGTGGTGCTGGTGGTGCTCATGCCCCTGCTGGAGGAGCTCTTGTTCCGGGGCCTCCTCTATGGGAGCCTCCGGTGGTACAGCCGGGGGCTGGCCTGCGCCGCCTCGGTAGTGGGCTACCTCCTCTTCCTGACCCTTCCCCTGGTCTTCTCTCCGGAGGGCGTCCAGCCCTCCTATCTGCTCCTGGCGGTCTGGTACCTGCCCATGTCGGCCGCCCTGACCTGGTGCTATGACTACGGCGGGTCCATCTGGTCGGCCGCCGGGCTCCATATGGCCCTCAACGCCGCCAGCCTCCTGCTGGCCCTGTGACGACCTTCCCTGACGAGAAAGCTGGTGACTTATGCCCCATATCCAAGTGCTGGACAGCCATGTGGCCGACCTCATCGCCGCCGGCGAGGTGGTGGAGCGCCCCGCCTCGGTGGTGAAGGAGCTGGTGGAGAACGCCATCGACGCCGGGGCCCATGCCCTCACGGTGGAGATCCAGAGGGGCGGTATGGCCTACATCCGGGTCACCGACGACGGCTGCGGCATCGACCCCGCCGACGTGGAGACCGCCTTCCTCCGCCACGCCACCAGCAAGATCCGCTCCGAGTACGACCTGGAGGCCATCGGCACCCTGGGCTTCCGGGGGGAGGCCCTGGCCGCCATCTCCTCGGTCTCCCGGATGGAGGTCCTCACCCGCACCGCCGGCAGTGACTTCGGTGTCTCTCTGAAGCTGGAGGGGGGCGTGGTCACCGGCCGCCAGGAGGCCGGAGGCCCCCAGGGCACCACCATGGTGGTGCGGGACCTCTTCTACAACACCCCCGCCCGGCTCAAGTACATGAAAAAGGACGCCGCCGAGGGGGCCGCCGCCTTTGCCGCCGTCCAGCGGGAGGCCCTGGCCCACCCGGAGGTCTCCTTCCAGTTCTTCCGGGACGGCCGGCAGGAGCTCCTGACCCCCGGGGACGGCCAGCTCCGCTCCGCCGTCTACGCCGTGCTGGGCCGGGACCTGGCCCTGGGCCTCACTCCGGTGAAGGGCTCCGGGGAGGACGGCATCCGGGTGGAGGGCTTCTCCTCTCTGCCCGCCTGCTGCCGGGGGTCCCGGAACTACCAGTTCTTCTTTGTCAACGGCCGCTTTATCAAGTCCCGGACCATGATGGCCGCCCTGGAGGAGGCCTACAAGAACCAGCACATGGTGGGGAAGTTCCCCGGCTGCGTCCTCCACCTCACCGTCCGGCCCAACAGCGTGGATGTGAACGTCCACCCGGCCAAAACCGAGGTGAAGTTCGTCAGTGAGCGGCGGGTCTTCGACAGCGTCTACCACGCCGTCAAGGGGGCCCTGGAGGGGGAGGACCGCCGCCCCCAGGCGGTGATCCCCGCCCCCAAGCCGGCCCCCCGGGAGACGGCCGCCCCCAGCCAGACCACCTTTCTCCACATGACGGCGGAGGAGTACCGGAAGGCGCCCCCGGCGGCCCCCCGGCGGGAGGCCCCAGCTAAGGCTGCCGCCCCCGCCCTCCGGCGGGAGAGCCCCCCGGGGGCCTCCGGCTTCGGCCGGGTGCGGGACATCGAGCAGGGGGGCGGGCTGCCCCTCCACGACTTTGCCCGGCCCCGATTCCAGAGGCCGGAGACTCCGCCGCCCAGGGAGGAGGTCCCCCCGCCTGCCCGGGAGCCCGTTCCGGTCCGGGAGGAGGCTCCCCCGGCCCAGGCGGCCCCGGAAGCGCCTGAGCATGACATGTCCGGCGGAGCTCCGGCGGAGCTGGATGCTCAGGACGGGAACGGTGCTCAGCCCATAGAGGAGGGGCCTCCGGCAGGGCCGGAGACACCCCCGGAGGAGGCCCCCGCCCCGGAGCCCTGGGTGGTCCGGGGAGAGCTCTTCCAGACCTACATCCTGGTGGAGCAGGGGGAGAGGGCCTTCTTCATCGACAAGCACGCCGCCCATGAGCGGATGAACTTCGACAAGCTCAAGGCCCAGGGCTACACCCCCATGGTCCAGCAGCTCCTGGCCCCGGTGGTCTTCACCCCCGCCCCGGAGGAGGGGGCCACCCTCCTCCAGAACCGGGAGCTGCTGGACCGGTTCGGCTTTGACTGTGAGGACTTCGGCGGCGGGGCGGTGATCGTCCGGGCCTGCCCCGACTATGTGGACGCCGGAGAGGCCGAGGCCACCCTGCTGGAGCTGGCCGCCGGGCTCCTGGAGGAGCGCCGGGCCGACCCGGAGGGGGTCCGGGACCACCTGATGGCCACCATGGCCTGCAAGGCCGCCATCAAGGGGGGCCAGAAAAATGGCCCCGCCGAGCTGGAGCGGGTGGCCGCCGCCGTCATGGCCGGGGAGGTCAAATACTGTCCCCACGGCCGGCCGGTGGCCATCGAGCTCACCCGGGGGCAGCTGGAGAAGCTCTTTAAGCGGGCCTAGGGCCCGCCGGGGGCTGGCTGCCCGCCAGGGGGGCGGAGTCCCTCCGGGGGTGCGGCTCCCCGCCGCAGGGGCGGAATCCCTCCGGGGGGAAAGACCATTTCTTTTTCTGCGGAAAAAGAAACGGTCCTTCACCCCAAAGAAAAAGAGGGGCCCGGTCTACGGCAGGTTGGTGGTCGTCCACGGCGGCTCGCGGCTTTACGCTCTCATAGGGGACCACTCCCGGCCGTTACGGCCATCCCATAGTGGAACAGGGATGGGCTCTTGGTTCTATCTTGGGGCCGCCTGGCTGTACCACTCTCGCGGCAGAGTGCGGCGGTGCGCCGGGGTCGTCGCGCCCTATCAAGTCTCCCTCTTCGTTGCAGGGAGGCACCTGACCACCCCGGCCCTGAGAGAGGAACCCGCAGGCGGCGGGTGAATAGAGCGCAAGCCTGTCCCTGTTTCACAAGGGAAGGCCGTAACGGCCGGGAGGGGTCCCCGGAGTCATACGAAAGCCGCTGGCCGCCGTTTTCGTCCATAAGCCCTGCATAGACCGGGCCCCATCTTTTTCTTTGGGGTGAAGGACCGTTTCTTTTTCCGCAGAAAAAGAAATGGTCTTTCCCCCCGGAGGGACTCCGCCCCGCGGCGGGAGCCGCAGCTCTTTCCGGCCAGGGGCCGGACCCACAGGACCGCCCCCGGCCGGGGCAGAGAGGAGGCCCAGCCATGGACCGACAAAAGAAGATCGTGGTGGTCTGCGGGCCCACCGCCTCGGGCAAGACCGCCCTGGGGGTGGCCCTGGCCCGGGCCCGCAACGGGGAGGTGGTCTCGGCCGACTCCATGCAGCTCTACCGGGGCATGGACATCGGCACCGCCAAGCCCACGGCGGAGGAGATGGCCGGGGTCCCCCACCACATGCTGGACGTGGCCGACCCCGGAGAGGACTACTCGGTGGCCCGGTACGTCCAGGATGCCACCGCCTGCGTGGAGGACATCCTGGCCCGGGGAAAGCTCCCCATCGTGGTGGGGGGGACCGGGCTCTACATCGACAACCTGGTGGCCGGCCGGACCTTTGCCCCCTTCTCCGGCCTCTGGCGGCAGAGGCTCCAGGACCGGGCCCGGGCCGAGGGCATCGGGACCCTCTACGCCCAGCTCCAGGCCGTGGACCCGGAGCGGGCCGCCCGGCTCCACCTCCACGACGAAAAGCGCATCCTCCGGGCCCTGGAGGTCTGGTACGAGACCGGAGAGACCATCACCGAGCACGACCGGCGGACCCGGGACCTGCCCCCCCGGTATGACGCCCTCCGGCTGGGGCTGGCCTTCGCCCGGCGGGAGGACATGTGGGCGCGCATCGACCGGCGGGTGGACCAGATGATGGCCGACGGCCTGGAAGGGGAGGTCCGGCGCCTTCTGGCCTCCGGCGTGCCCCCCTCCTGCACCGCCATGCAGGCCATCGGCTACAAGGAGTTCGCCGCCGCCCTCCGGGGGGAGGAGCCCCTGGAGCAGGCCGTGGAGGAGGTGAAGCTCCGCTCCCGGCAGTACGCCAAGCGGCAGCTCACCTGGTTCCGCCGGACCCCGGGGGTCCGGTGGCTGCTCTGGGAAAAAACCCTTGATTTGGAAGACGCCCGACAAAAGGCGACAGCATACATGGAAGAATTTGGTTTATGATGGGTACATTCCAACAGAAAGAGGAGTGTACATAGACATGCAGACCAGAATCAATCTCCAGGACACCTTTCTCACCCGCATCCGCCGGAACAAGACCAATGTGACGCTGTTTCTGATGAACGGCTACCAGCTCCGGGGAGTAGTCACCGGCTTTGACGCCTTTGTGGTGGTGCTGATGACCGACAGCAAGCAGCAAGTCATCTACAAGCACGCCATCTCCACCATCGTGCCCGAGCGGGCCATAGAGCTGGAGGGGAGCAGTGAGGCCGGGGGATGACCTGCCCCATAGGACGGGCGGCAGAGAGCCTGGGACGCAGAGACAGAGAAGGAGCTGACCATGAAGCAAGGGACCCTGATCACTCGGATCGTAATGATCCTGCTCTTTATCATGGTGTGCGTCTATATGGCCGCCTACGCCTGGAGGAGCCTGGACCAGCGGGAGTATACCGTCCCCACCTACAGCCACACGGTGGACGACGCCGCCGAGGTCACCGGCATCCTGGTGCGCCAGGAGGTGGTGATCTCCGGCGGAGGCGGGGCGGCCATCGTGGACCTGGTCCCCGACCAGGGAGAGCGGGTGGCCGCCGGGCAGGTGGTGGCCTACCTCTACCAGGACGAGGAGGCCCTGAGCCGCCGCCAGGAGGTCCGCCAGCTCCAGCTGGAGCGGGAGCAGCTTTTGTACTCCCTTCAGCAGGAGAGCACGGGCACCGACGCCGCCCGGCTGGACCAGAACATCGTGGACGCCATGATGGGCCTCAAGACCTCTGCCGCCTACGGCGACCTGACGGGCCTAGAGGACCAGGTCCTCACCTTCAAGAGCCTGGTCATCCGCCAGGACTGGTCCACAACAGGGGGCGCCCAGGACATCAGCGCCATGGTGGAGTCCCTGGACGCCCAGATCCAGGCCCTCCAGAGCGCCGCCGCCCTGGACACCACCTCCATCCGGGTGAGCCAGTCGGGGGTCTTCTCCGGTGAGACCGACGGCTATGAGAGCCTGCTGACCCCCGAGAGCCTGGAGACCATGACGGCCTCCCAGCTGACCAGCCTCATGGCCCAGGACCCGTCCGCCCCCACCGGGACGGTGGGGAAGCTCATCACCAGCTCCACCTGGTACTTTGCCGCCGTGGTATCCCAGGAGACGGCGGAGCGGCTCACCCAGGGCCGGACGGTGCCCGTGCGCTTCTCCCGGGACTGGTCCGGGGAGCTGGACATGACGGTAGAGCAGGTGGGAGAGCCCGAAAACGGCCAGTGCCTGGTGGTGCTCTCCTCCTCCCGGAACCTGGCCGAGACCAGCCTGCTGCGGAAGCAGACGGTGGAGCTGGTCTTTGACAGCGTCACCGGCATCCGGGTGCCCAAAAAGGCGGTGCGCACCGAGCTGCAGACCACCACAGACCCGGAGACCGAAGAGGAGGTCACCACCTCCGTCACGGGGGTCTATGTGCTCACCGGGGCCCAGGCCGAGTTCAAGCCGGTGGAGATCCTGGTGGACGATGGGGACTACTACCTGGTCCAGGCCTCCCTGCCCCAGGTGGCCTCGGACAACCAGATCAAGCGGGCCTTCCGGGCCGGGGACCAGGTCATCATCTCTGTGGACGAGCTCTACGACGGCAAGGTCATTTCGGGATAGAGAAAGAGAAAGGGGCGTATGGGAAATGACACTGGAAGAGAGAATCCGCATGGTGCGGGAGCGCATCGCCCAGGCGGCCCGGGAGGCCGGCCGGGACCCGGCGGACATCACTCTGGAGGCCGCCACCAAGGTCCAGACCTCGGAGACCATCCGGGCGGCCATCGCCGCCGGGATCACCGTCTGCGGGGAGAACCGGGTCCAGGAGCTCACCGCCCATCTGGACGACTACGCCTACGACGGGGCCCGGGTCCACTTCATCGGCCACCTCCAGACCAACAAGGTCCGGTTCGTGGTGGGGCGGGTGGACCTCATCGAGTCGGTGGACTCCCCCCGGCTGCTGGAGGCGGTGGACCGGCAGGCCGCCAGGCTGGGGCTGGTCCAGGACATCCTGCTGGAGGTAAATATTGCCCGGGAGGAGAGCAAGGGGGGCTGCCTCCCCGAGGACCTGTCCGCCCTGGCCCAACAGGCCCAGGCCCTGGAGCACGTGCGGCTGCGGGGGATCATGTCCATCCCCCCTGTGGCGGCGTTTCCCGGGGAAAACCGTGGATTTTTCGCCCAGACCCGGCAGCTTTTTGTTGACATAAGAAACAAAATGGGGGATAATGACTCTGATATCAACTGTTTATCCATGGGTATGAGCGGAGATTACGAGGATGCGGTCCGGGAGGGCGCCACCCTGGTCCGGGTGGGCACCGCCCTGTTTGGCCCCCGCCCCCCCATGCATCCCTGAACTGCCCGGGGGAGAAAAGGAAAGGAAGAAGCGTTATGGGATTCATTGATGAGATCAAGCGTCTGGCCCGGCCTTACGAGGACGAGGAAGACGAGGAGGAGTTCGACGACTTCGAGCCTCCGGTCTCCCGCCCGGAGCGGAGGGAGAAATCCCGGGAGGCCCGGGAGAGCACCGGGAGCCTCTACAACGCCGAGGCTGAACAGCCCCGCCGCAGCAATAAAGTGGTCAACATCCACACCACCACCCAGCTCCAGGTGGTGCTGGTGAAGCCCGACCGCTTTGAGAACGCCGCTGAGATCGCCGACCACCTCCGGGAGAAGCGGACGGTGGTGCTGAACCTGGAGCAGACCAACAAGGACATCGCCCGCCGGCTGCTGGACTTCCTCTCCGGCGTGGCCTACGCCAACGAGGGCAAGATCAAGAAGGTGGCCCTCTCCACTTACATCATCACCCCCTATAATGTGGACATCCTGGGGGATCTGATCGACGAGCTGGAAAACAACGGGCTGTATTTCTAAGGAGGGGCCCCCTCCGGGGGGCGCCTGCCCAGCGGGGGTGCGGCTCCCCGCCGCGGGGCCGGTTGCCCACCGGGGGCGGAGTCCCTCCGGGGGGAAAGACCATTTCTTTTTCTGCGGAAAAAGAAACGGTCCTTCACCCCAAAGAAAAAGAGGGGGCCGGTCTACGGTGAGTCGGCGGTCGTCCAAGGCGGCGGGCGGCTTTCATATGACAGGAAGGACCCCTCCCGGCCGTTACGGCCTGCCCTTGGGGAACAGGGACAGGCTGACGCTCTAACCCCCCGCCGCCTGCGGGTGCCTCTCTCACGGCCAGGGTGGTGGGGTGCTTCCCTTGCGGCGGAGCGGGAGACTTGCTGCACTCTGCCGCGAGAGTGGCACAGCCAGGCGGCCGCAGGATAGAACCAAGCGCCCATCCCTGTTCCACAATGGCATGGCCGTAACGGCCGGGGCTGGTCCTCACCACAGTGCGGAAAGACGCAAGCCGCCGTTTTTCCAGTATCAACGCCCCGTAGACCGGCCTCATTTTTCTTTGGAGTCAAGGCCCGTTTCTTTTTCCGCAGAAAAAGAAATGGACCTTGCCCCTGCCGGATAGGCACCCCCCCGGAGGGACTCCGGCCCCCGCAGGGTGGTGCCCTGCCAGATAGAGAATTCTCGGAAATGGAGTGACCCATTATGTTGACGCCTCAGGAGGTCTCCGAGCACGCCTTTGCCAAAGCGGGCTTTGGCGGCTACAACATGGCTATGGTGGACGAGTTCCTGGACCAGCTCACCGAGGACTACACCACCCTTTACAAGGAGAACGCCGCCCTCAAGAACAAGATGAAGGTGCTGGTGGAGAAGGTGGAGGAGTACCGCTCCACCGAGGAGGCCATGCGGAAGACCCTGCTCACCGCCCAGAAGATGGCCGACGATATGGTGAAGGAGGCCGAGGCCACCAAGGCCGGCCTCATCCATCAGGCTGAAGAGGAGGCCCGGAAGCGGGTGGCCGGCCTGCGCCAGGAGGTGGAGGCCGAGCAGTTCCGCCTCACCGCCGCCCAGAACGCCACCACCGCCTATGTGGCCAAGCTCAAGGAGCTCTACCAGCACGAGCTGGAGTATCTCAACGGGCTGGACAAGCTCACCCCTGCCCCCGCCCAGGAGGCCGACCCGGTGGCTGCCGCCGCCCAGGACATCCAGGCCACGGTGGACCACCTGGCCCAGGAGGAGACCGGCGACCTGGAAGACACCAAGGAGATGCCGGGCAAGGAGGAGCTGGAGGCCGGGGCCGCCCAGGAGGACGAGGAGGAGGCCCCCGGCGGGCTCTACAGCGACCTCACCGCCGCCTTCGCCCAGCAGGAGCCCGGTACCGAGCACGCCCGGCACCTGAGCATCGACCTGGAGCACCTCCAGTTCGGGAAGGATTACGAGATCAAGTGAGGGAGTGTCCAAAATAAAGATTTAATGGTATAATAGAAGATATGAGAAAGAGCACAGAAGAGGCATGGAAACGATGCCCAAAATGTGGAAAGATAGAGAACCAAATCAAGGCGGGGTATAACGGATCGGGGAGCCAACGCTGCAAATGTAAGGAGTGCGGCATCTATTACACCATAAACCCGAAACGGCATGAATACCCGGAAGAGACCAGGAAACTGGCGATCAAAATGTACTACGGAGGAGTCAGCGGACGAGGCGTAGGGAAAATATTGCAGATGAACAAATCCAATGTGATGAATTGGATAAAAAAAGAGCGCCAAAAAGGCGGTTGAGGCGTGCAAAAAAGCAAGCATTGTGGAGCTGGATGAGCTATACTGGTTTCTGG
>DWWJ01000007.1 GCA_019119795.1 Candidatus Intestinimonas pullistercoris | reverse complement strand
CATCAAGCGCCTGACCGAGATCGGCTGCTACCGGGGCATCCGGCACCGCAAGGGCCTGCCCGTCCGGGGCCAGCGGAGCAAGACCAACGCCCGCACCCGTAAGGGTCCCAAGCGCACTGTCGCCAACAAGAAGAAGTAAGGAGGGAGAAACACGATGGCTACTGCTGCGAAAGGCAAGAAAGTGGTGCGTAAGCGCCGCGAGAGAAAGAATATCGAGAAGGGCCAGGTGCATATCCGCTCCTCCTTCAACAATACCATGGTTACCGTGACCGACATGGGCGGCAACGCCCTGAGCTGGGCCTCCTCCGGCGGCCTGGGCTTCCGCGGTTCCCGGAAATCCACCCCCTTCGCCGCTCAGACCGCCGCCGAGACGGCCGCCAAGGCCGCCATGGAGCACGGGCTGAAGACCGTCGAAGTGTACGTGAAGGGCCCCGGCGCCGGCCGTGAGGCCGCCATCCGCGCCCTGCAGGCCGTGGGCCTGGAGGTCACCCTGATCAAGGACGTGACTCCCGTCCCCCACAACGGCTGCCGGCCGCCCAAGCGCCGCCGCGTCTGATGACGGACAGAAGGAGGAAATAAGAATATGGCAAAGAATATGCAACCCGTGGCCAAGCGCTGCAAGGCGCTGAATATTTCCCCGGCGGCCATGGGATACGCCAAGAAGACCACCAACCGCAACCCCAAGGCCAACATCCGCCGGAAGCAGTCTGAGTATGCCATGCAGCTCAGCGAGAAGCAGAAGGTGAAGTTCGTCTACGGCATCATGGAGAAGCAGTTCCGGATGTACTATGACCGGGCCGCCAAGGCTCAGGGCAAGACCGGCGAGAACCTGCTGATCCTGGTGGAGCGCCGTCTGGACAACGTGGTGTACCGTCTGGGCTTCGCCATGACCCGCCGTGAGGCCCGTCAGCTGGTGAACCACGGCCACTTCACCGTCAACGGCAAGCGGGTGAACATCCCCTCCTACCTGGTGAGCGTGGGCGATGTCATCGAGGTGGCGGAGAAGAGCCGCTCCTCTGTGAAGTTCAAGCGCCTCACCGGCGAGGACGCCGTGATGGTCACCCTGCCCCAGTGGCTGGAGCGGGAGAAGAACACCCTGCGGGGCGTCGTGACCAAGATGCCCGAGCGCGGAGACATCGACCTGCCCATCGAGGAGCACCTGATCGTCGAGTTGTATTCCAAGTGATCCTTTTGATACCCTCGACAGCGGACCTTGGGGGGCTCTCCCCCAGGGGGTCCGCGACGAACCATATGACGATACGGCGGAGCTGACCCTTCCGCCGCCGCAACAAGGAGGGTAACTGTTTCATGGTAGAAATCGAAAAGCCGCGCATCGAATGCGTGGAAAATCCCGGCGACGGCTCTTACGGCAAGTATGTGGTGGAGCCGCTGGAGCGCGGCTATGGCACCACTTTGGGCAACTCTCTGCGCCGAATCCTGCTCTCCTCGCTGCCCGGCACCGCGGCGACCTCCATCAAGATCGCCGGAGTCCAGCACGAGTTCAGCACCATCCCCGGCGTCAAAGAGGATGTCACGGAGATCGTCCTCAATGTGAAGGGCATCATCGCCAAGCTCCACTCGGAGGGCGTGAAGACCGTCTACATTGAGATGAACGGGGAGTGCGAGGTCACAGCCGGCGATATCAAGGCCGACGGCGAGGTTGAGATCCTCAATCCGGAGCACCACATCGCCACCCTGGGGCCTGACGCCTCCCTGAACATGGAGCTGACCCTGTCCCACGGCCGGGGCTATGTCCCCGCCGACCGGAACAAGCAGGCCCAGACGGTCATCGGCGTGATCCCGGTGGATTCGATCTACACCCCGGTGAAAAAGGTCAACTACACGGTGGAGAACACCCGTGTGGGCGACCTCACCGACTTTGACAAGCTCACCCTGGAGGTGTGGACCAATGGGACCATCACCGCCCGGGACGCGGTGAGCCTGGGCGCCCGTATCCTGGTGGACCACTTCATGCTCTTCACCGACCTGAGCGAGACCATGGGCAACAAATCAACGGTGGTGGAGAAGGCGGAGGCCCAGCGGGACAAGGTGCTGGAGCTCACCATTGAGGAGCTGGACCTGTCGGTCCGTTCCTTCAACTGCCTCAAGCGGGCCAACATCAACACGGTGGAGGACCTGATCTCCAAGACCGAGGAAGAGATGATGAAGGTCCGCAATCTGGGCCGGAAGAGCCTGGAAGAGGTCATCAACAAGCTGGCGATGATGGGCCTGAGCCTGGCCAGCGACGACAGCAGCAATTAAGGGATTCCCCCACGCAGACGAGGGGTGGTCCGGCGGGCATGTAACGTCCCCTGCCGGATGCCGGAAGGCGCCCGGAATGGGCCCCCTCGGAAGGCTGCGGCCTTCGGGACGAATTTACAAAAAGGGCTTTCGCCATGCGAAAGGCCATGAGGAGTTGACGTATCATGTCCGGATACCGGAAGTTAGGCAAGCGTTCCGACCAGCGCAAGGCGATGCTCCGCGCGATGGTGACTTATCTGCTGGAGAACGGCCAGATCAAGACCACCTACGCCCGCGCCAAAGAGGTGGCCCCTGTGGCGGAGAAGATGATCACCCTGGCCAAGCACAACAACCTGGCGAGCTACCGCCAGGCCCTGTCCTTCCTCACCAAGGAGGACGTGGCCAAGAAGCTCTTCGACGAGATCGGGCCCAAGTATGCCGACCGCAACGGCGGCTATACCCGCGTTGTGAAGATCGGCCCCCGCCGGGGCGACGCGGCTGAGATGGCAATCATCCAGCTCGTGTAACCCCTCCCCCCGGCAAACGCCTGAAAAGGCCCCTTGCGTTGGAACGCAAGGGGCTTTCTTCGTCTGGAAGGAAAAAACAAATAGACAGCGGCGGGAAAAAGGAATAGAATAGAGGCGTGAAGGGAGGCCGGCCTATGACCTATCTTGTGACGTTCCACTCCCACTTTGACGCCATCCTCACCAACCGCACCCTGAAGAGCGCGGGGGTGGAGGTGCGCCTCATGCCTGTCCCCAGAAGCGTCTCCTCCTCCTGCGGGACCTGCGTGATCTTCCCCCTGGAGCCGGGCCAGAGCGTCCCGGAGCACACCGATCCGCCGGTGACCGTAGAACATGTCTACCAGCAGGGAGAACAGGGCTGGGAGCTCATCCAGTGAGCCCACAGCGGGATTCCATGCACAGCCCGTCCTGTCCATCGTGAGCATTGCCGCCGTCAGGGCGGCTTTTTTATGCCCCGGGGCGCCCGCCCATATCTCACTCAGGACTAGGGCCTCTCAATGTCTAGGAGAAGAAGCCACAGATCCAAGTTCTCTCGATTCCCTTAAAAAACCTGTGAGGCCCTGAAAATAGGGCTTTTCCCCCTCCAAAAGCACGGCGAGGACCGGGGCTGGAAGGCACATACAACTTCCGGCCCCGGTCCTCGCTGTCTGTGAGGAGGGATTTTATTATGGCAAGCAATTACACGACCAATTATGGCCTCTGCCAGTGGGAGCCAGGGGACAACTTTGTCCGGACTGAGTTCAACCAGGACAACGCAAAGATCGACGCGGCGCTGGCGGCTTTGGGCCGGGGGCAGCAGCTCTGGACCACCACAGTGGGCAGTACCAACTCCATTTCCGTTCCAACGGATACGGTCAACTGGGCGGACTGGACCTGTCTGGCACTTTTTCTGGACATTCCGGCTAATTCTATCAGCCAGGAAAAGCCGTTCTCCTGCCAGCTGATGGGGAGCAGTGGCGTTCTGCCGTGCCACAGCACTGCGGGGAGCAGCACTTTCTCCATTTTCGGCCCGAAGCCTATCCTGATTGTAGTTTTCCCGCTGCACGACCCGGAGGGCCCTGTGCGGGGATGCTTTATTGGGACCCACTGCGGCGTCTCGATTGGGGAATGCACCTATGCCCAAATCGAGCGGTTCCTCTTTCAGGGCAGCACCCCCTATCCCTCAGGGACCAGCGCCACACTCTGGGGAATTCGATGACGGAGAGGCCCCCGGGCAAATGCCCGGGGGCCTCGTACGCTTTAAGAGATGTAATCTGCTATTCAGGGAGCCTGAAAGTGAGCACTATCCAGAGCAAGCGCAGTGGTAGATGTATTCACGTTTCCGGTCTCACTTCTATCCACAACATCAGTGCTGATCGTCACAGTTTCACCGGCGACCTGACCAAAGTCCCCGACATCGGCAGTGATAGTAGCAACGTTATTTACCACAGACACCTTAAAGTTCCCGACATTTACGTTGGTGGTAGTAATCAAGAATTCAGGGGTACCTGTGTAGCTAACATCCATGCTACCATTGCTGGTCGCGATATCATGATTGAAGACAATCTCGATCTCGCCATAGGTCCAACTGTAATCAGTGACCTCAAGCTCGTCGTAAGGAGTCACAGTGATATCATTCGCCGTGATGGTCATGTTCTCTGTCGGGCGGATGTTCCAGGTTTCGGAACCGCCGGAAGTCAGAACAGCATCCACACCCAGCTTCTCGCACACCACGCGATACCCGTAGACGCCATCCGCACTCACAGTGCCAGCCAGGTCAATGGTACCAGTGACCTGCTGCCCAGCCTCGACAGCACCAGCGGTGGTGACATTTACAGCCAGCGTGACACCGGTAGCATCTGCACCGCTGATTCCCCAAGCGGAGAGTGCGGTGGCATCAAAGCCAGTCACAGTCACCAGACTCTGGTTCAGGTCGTCCAGGCCGGTGATGGTAACCGTGACGGCACTGTCGTAAGCGCCCTGAACGCCACTCAAGGTCATGGTATTTGTGCCAGGCACGCCACTATAGGTCTCATTGCCCGCGGCAGCACCAGAGACCGTGATGTCAACTGTGCCGACGCTGTCCTTCGTATCCACAGTAAAGACCAGATCAGTGGCGGTAGAGGTGGAAACAGTAGCGGGCTCGCCAGTCAGCTGATCGCTGATGTCCTTCTCACCGTCGGTGTAAATCACCTTGACCGCAGCGGGCTCGACATTTGTGATCTCGATGGTGATATCGTCACCCTCGAGATAGACATCTTCTCTGGTCCGCAGGGTGACGGAATCCCGGTTCGCGGGGATGGTAGCAGTGTCCGACTCAATGTAGGAGCCATTGGCGTAAACATCAAAGTCCAGCTTGACAGCGGTGTCGTCGGCCATATAGTCCTCGCGGACATAGTTGCTGATGGTGAGGCTCAGACGGCCGGAGGCAGAGATATCCCAGTCGAGGTTATAATCGCCGTCCTCGTCGCCGTGGTCCACATTGCTGTTGACCTCGTCGTTGCGGACGACCACCAGGATGGCCTCCTTGTCGTCATTGAAGACGACCCACTGGAGCTCATCGCCCTGATAGGGGCCGGCGCCCAGCTCACCGGTGGCGCTGCTCAGGTACTTGCTGTGGTCCACCAGCAGGGTCTCGTCGGTGATGACGAACTCCTCGCCGCCAGCCACAAAGGTGTTGCTGCTGTCGCGGGTCACAGTGATGCGGTCGGCATCAGTGTTGCCGCCCAGGCTGTTGCCCTCGTCGGTCACGCTGTCGTAGTCATCAATGGCGCTCAGCTCATAGTAGCCGTCGGCGTTGATGACATAGGTGTAAGCGGTGCGGACGCTCACGCTCTCGCTGCCGTCGATCTGGATGCTCTGAGCCTCAGGCTCGCCGGCAATGAAGGCGGTGGCGTTGATGTAGTCATCGTTCCGGGTGCCCACGCTGGAGATGTAGAGGCTCCGGTCCACATCGGCGGTCACCAAGCTGGTGTCACCATAGAAGACCACGGCGCCAGCATTGGTGCTGTCCGCAGCGTCGTCCCGGGTGTAGACCACGGCGTTGATGTTCAGGCCGGTCTCCAGGTCGGGGGCGCTGTTGTAGCCAGTGTAGACGTCCACATCGTCAGCGTCGATGCTGTCGGCCGTGCCATCCTTGTCAGTGGCCTCATTCCAGACGCTCTCATCAATGCCCACATAGAAGAAGGCAGTGCTGCCGGTGGCATAGAAGGTGGTCATGTCGTCACCACGGACAGCGGTCCGGCCCTGAGTGAAGCTGGCATTCTCGGAGGTGTGGTTCACCGGGTGATAGGCCGCGCTGAGCCGGATCTGGCCGGAGCCGTTGATGCTGTAGCGGTAGACAGTGCCCACCTGAGCGTCATCAGTGCCGGCGCCGTCAGCGTCGTAATCACTGTTGCTGCTGATGTCATAGGTGCCGATGGTGCCGTCGGACAGAGCCACACGGACGCGGTCCTCCAGACCAGTGTTGCCGGAGGCCAGGACCAGAGCATAGCGGTAGGCGCTCTCGTCGGTCTCGCCCACAGCGGCCACATAGCCGCCCACGGTGAGATAGAAGGTAGCCTCGTTGTTCAGGTAGGTCTCGCCATAGGTGTTGGCGTCCTTGATGTCGTCGGAGCCGCCGTCATAGCCCTGGACGAAGGTGGTGCTGTAGTCGGTGCCGTCCACGGTCAGAGTGACGATGCCGCCGTCTTCCTTGTAGGCCTCCAGAGTGCCCACCATGGTCTCGGCCACGTTCACATGGATGCGGCCGCCGATCTCGATGGCGATGACATAGTCGTCACGGGCCACGTCCTCGAAGCCGATCACATCGTCAGCCTCGTCAGCGGTCATGGAGGGAGCGTCGCCCCGGCCCAGGTCGATGGAGATAGAGCCGTCGCCGGAGGAGACATAGGAGGTGACCTTGCCGAAGTGGTAGGAGTTCATCAGAACATAATCCACGTCGGTGTCATCATCGTTGTCGATGAGGATCTTCTCCACGCCCTGGACCCCGTCCTCGTTGTGGTTATAGTCCTCGTAGTCCACCACGTTGCCGTAGTTCACGGCCACCTGGGCGGCGTCCACATCCAGGTTGTTGTCGTCGGCCACGTCGGCGATGGAGTCGTCGGTGTAGTCGGTGACCACTACGTTATCCTCGGAGACGATGACAGAACCCAGGACCTGGGCGTTGGTGGAGGTGGTGTCCCGCTTGACATAGATGGACACGGAGCGGCCCAGCTCGTTCAGGCCAGTGGTGATGGCAAAGTCCACCGCACGGGTGCCGTCGGAATTGCCATAGGTGTTCTGGTCGTCAAAGTTGGTGACCAGGATGCGGGTGCGCTCGTCGTTGAGATGGCCGGAGGTCTCCAGGTTGGCGATCTCGTTGGCGATGACCACGCCCTCCACCTTCACGGCGTCGAACTTGTCTTCCAGCAGGGTCTCGTCGGTGACCGTGAGCTGGGTGGTACTGATGACGGTGCTGCTGGTGGTGTCCAGCACCACATCATAGCGGACCATGTCGCAGTCCAGAGCGTTGTAGAGCATCTGGGCAGCGTTGTCACGGGTCAGAGGGGCGTTGGTGGTGGTGTAGGACAGGTCCTCGTAGAGGCCGATGGGGTTGGCCCGGGCGTCCACGTTGATCTGCCAGTTGGCGCCGGTGTAACCCTCCATAGCGGCGTTGTAGCCCAGGGCCACCAGGACCATCTTGGCGGCCTCGGCCACGGTCACGTCGCCTTCGGGATCGAAGGTGCCGTCACCCTTGCCGGCGATGATGCCCAGGGTGGTGCAGTACTCGATGTAGTTCTTGGCCCAGTGGCTGGCAGTGTCGGTGTAGGTGTTGGTCACAGACTCACCCAGCACAGGGTCCTTGCCGCCGTTGAGCACGCGGCAGATGATGGTGGACATCTCAGCACGGCTGATGGTGTCCGTAGGCGCATAGGAGCCGTCGTCGTTGCCGGTGATGACGCCCAGGGTCGCCAACACGGTGACAGCCTCTTTGTTGACGATCTCATCCGCATCGGTGAAATCATCAACGCTCACAGCGCCGGCGCCGACGACCATCATGGACAGAACCATGACGAGAGCCAGAGCCAGGCTGAGAGCCCGCTTGAGGTTTCTCATTTGGAATTCCTCCTTCTAAAATTTGAGTTCGGGGCATTTTTCGCACTTTTTCGGGCCAAACAGAGGGCCCTAGAGGCGTATAACGCCCCTTACATGGTCTGAGAAGTTGGTAATTCAAACGAAAAGGGCCGGTCTCTCCGAGACCGGCCCTGAAAAAGTTCTATTGGTATCCACGCTGGTAGCCATCCGCTGGGAACGAATTCTGCGCCCCCTTTGCCGCAAGGCTTTGCGGCCTTTTTCTGGTAGCATTTTGGTAGCCATTTTCTCCCGAACACAAAGCCAAATGCAAATTTGACGCAAAAACACTACATCTTAAGAATTTTCGCATATGGCCCTGGAAAAAAGGTAAAATAAGCAGGATATCTTTTGAAAGGGAGCGAATTCCATGGGGAAACATAGTCGGGATTTTGCCTGGGGAGCAGCCTTTAGACGGCAACTGCAAAAGGAGGAACGTGGCTGCGGAACAGTAGAGAAATATCTGCGGGATGTGCGGGCCTTCGCCGCATGGCTGGGGGAGCGTCCGGTGACCCGGGAGACGACGGCGGCGTGGAGGGATGCCCTGTTGCGGGAGGGCTATGCCCCTGCCACCATCAACTCCATGCTGGCAGCGGTGAACCACTTTTTCCGGTTCATGGGCTGGGAGGACTGCCGGGTCAAGGCGCTGCGGCTCCAGCGGCGGATGTTTCGTCCGGCGGAGCAGGAGCTGAACCGGGAGGAGTATGGCCGCCTGGTGGCCACCGCCCGGGAACAGGGCCGGGAGCGGCTGGGCCTGCTGCTGGAGACCATCTGTGCCACCGGAATCCGGGTCTCGGAGGTCGCTTATATCACCGTCGAGGCGGCAGAGAAGGGGCGGACGGATGTCTCCCTCAAGGGAAAGATCCGCACCATTCTGCTGCCCAACCAGCTGTGCCGGAAGCTTCTGAAGTATGCCAGGCGCAAAAAAATCGTCTCCGGCGAGATTTTTCTCACCAGAAACGGAACCGGGCTCTCCCGGAAACAGATTTGGGCGGAGATGAAGAAGCTCTGCCAAGCGGCAGGGGTGGCGCCGGAGAAGGTCTTCCCTCACAATCTGCGGCACCTGTTCGCCCGGAGCTTCTACCGGGCCTGCCGGGATGTGGTGAAGCTGGCCGACGTGCTGGGCCACTCCAGTGTGGAGACGACCCGCATTTATCTCCTCACCACCGGAGAGGAGCACGCAGGGAAATGGAGCGGCTTCGGCTGATTTGTTAGCATTATAGACAAAATTCATATTTTGTCATTTATTTCGCAAAATTTTTTCGCTGCTACATATGAAATTATTAGTATTTTAGCACAAGAAGAATTTGGATGCAATACCTGGAAGAAAAGATGGGCAGCACAAAGGCACCGTTTGAAAAATTTTCCTTAAACGGTGTACGTCAGTGTGCTTTCCGGCCGCTTTTATAGAGGCGGTCGACCAGACGGCGTGAGGGGGCGGACCCCACGCCGTCTTTTTTTGATACAAAATATGAATTTCGTCTAAAAGGGAAGGGGGAAAGGGACATGGCGCAGATGACGCAGGAGCGGCCCACGGCGGAAGCCGGGGCCGAAGAGGGCCTGGAGCTGACCCGGGAGCGGGTGGAGGCCTTTCTGGAGAACCGGCGAGAGAAGGGCTGTAAATCGGCGACCCTGAATAAATACCGCCACGACCTGACCCAGCTCTGGCGCTTCCTGCCGGAGGAGAAGCGGATCGGCCGGGGGACCCTGGCGGAGTGGCGCAGGCAGATGGGGGAGGAGGGCTTCAACGTCCGGACCCTCAATGCCAGGATTTCTGCGGCCAACAGCTTCCTGGATTTTATGGGCCGGCGGGAGCTCCAGCTCTCCGGCCTGCCCCGGCTGGAGGAGGACCGCCAGCCCGAGCTGAGCCGGGCGGAGTACATCCGCCTGCTCCAGACCGCCCGGGCCCTGGAGGACGAGTGGAGCTATCTGCTGGTAAAGGTCTTTGCCCTGATGGGGATTCCGGTCCAGGAGCTGGCCGGGCTCACGGTAGAGGCGGCCCAGGCCGGACGGATGGCGCTGGCCCGGGAGGGAGAGGACCGGTGGGTCCGGGTGCCGGGCATCCTGCAGGCAGAGCTGCTGGGCTACGCCCGGCGGCAGGGGCGGACCAGCGGCCCCCTCTTTCTCACCCGGAACGGGCGGTCGCCGGGACGCTCCCGCATCTCGGCCAGCATGCGGGCCCTCTGCCGGACGGCTCAGGTGCCCCTGGAGAAGGGAAATCCCCGCTGTCTGCGGCGGTTCTACCACAGTGCCATGGAGCAGGTGGAGGCCGACATCCGGCGGCTGGCCGAGCAGGCCTATGACCGGATGCTGGAAGCAGAACAACTTGCCATCGGCTGGGAGGCGGCGGACCGCTCCCTCCCGCCCCGGACATAAGGAGAGGAAGGAACGCATATGGGAAAACGGCTGATTCGGTACGCCAGCAGGAAGTGGACCCTGCCGCTGGCGCTGGTGCTGCTGGTGTCAGGCCTGTTCCTGGCGGCCTTTATGGCCTTTGCCGCAGACGGGGAGCAGCAGACCAGCTGGACAGTCTACTGGGTGGATAACAACAACGAGGCCGAAAGCCGGCCCTCGATCAGCGGGGGAGAACCGGCCTATGGGACCCCCACGCTGACTGTGGAGATTGCCGGAGAAACATATACATATCCCAGCGACAATGGGGCGGCGGATCAACTGCTTTTGGACCGCCTGAGCCTGAGCGCGTGGCCCACCCCCGTGATCACGGAGACCGGCACGGGCGTCTGGACGGTGGACTATGGGGAGGGCGGACTCCCCAGCCTCGCCTACCAAGTGGATGAAGAGGGAAATGTCATCACACAAGAGCCGAGCGGGGAAGAAGATGAGGACGGGAACCCGACCCTGAAGCCTGTGGAACCCTCCCTGCCCGTCACCTGGACCGTCACGCCTCCCACGGTGGGTGACTATGTGCTGACGGAGGTCACGGAGGAGAACCTGTGGGAATACCCCTCTGTAAATGGCAGATGTGGCTGGTATTATGTCCTGCAGGACACGGTCACCTTTGAGTTTGGCCTGCGCTGGGGCACCCTCAAGGAGCTGGACGGCATCACCGACGCCGTCCTGGCTGCCTTTCGGCTCAGTGCCAGCTATGGGGGAAACCACCACAATGAGGTGTCCAGCCAACTGAGCGATTTGATGGAAGATGGGGAAGTCGACCTCCAATTCGAGTATTGGGATGAAGCGACTGGGGACTGGGCGCCCTGGGACGAGGACACTGCCAAGGAAAAGGACCCCACCCGGGCCCGGCTCGTCATCAGCAACGCATGGCGGTACAACCTGGACGGCTCCCCCGTCACCTACAAAGTAGTGGCGGGGTATGAAAATATCGTGGACGGAGATAAGCTGTATATAAGTGATCTGGAAAAAAACGACTATTTTCTGATCTCCTACGACAACACCAACTCCACCAACCACGGGTCGGCCACCGACGGGGCTTACGACGGCGGCACGGTCTACCTGACCCTCACCGGGACCATCGACTATGAGGCCTACAAGGTCTGGCGGGACAATGACGAGGGGAGCCGCCCCGAAGTGGAGCTCCAGCTCTGGCGCTACCGGGCAGGGGAGGACCTCAACACCGCCGCCCCGGTGAGCGACAGGGCAGGGATCATTGCGCAGACAATAGCAGCGGGAAACGATGTTGACGCGGTCACGATCGACTTTGATGGACGCGCCGATGACCTTCCCAAGTACGACTCCGAGGGCCACCGCTATATCTATGTAGTCCGGGAGTATTACACGAATGGCAGCAATGGCTACACCCAGGTCTTCGGGGAACTGGATGAGACAACGGGCGCAGTTGAGAAGGACACGATCCTGGAGCTGAACGAAGAGACCGGAATAGTGGGCGAGGCGGATAACCCGGCTGCTCTGCGCGAGGCAGGCAACACCTACCTCTACAACGGCGGCACCCTGAACAACGTCCGCAGCGACACCGTTACCACCCAGGCCACCAAGGTCTGGCAGGCGGCCGCCTTCCAGGCGGAGTTCGAGGACG
>DWWJ01000064.1 GCA_019119795.1 Candidatus Intestinimonas pullistercoris | reverse complement strand
GAAGGCTGGCGAGACCGTGGACATCGTGGGTCTGACCGACGAGAAGAAGTCCACCGTCGTCACCTCCATGGAGATGTTCCGCAAGACTCTGGACTATATCGAGGCTGGCGACAACGCTGGCTGCCTGCTCCGTGGTATCGCCAAGACCGACATCGAGCGCGGCCAGGTGCTGTGCAAGCCCGGCTCCATTCACCCCCACACCAAGTTCACCGGCCAGGTCTACGTTCTGAGCAAGGACGAGGGCGGCCGTCACACCCCCTTCTTCAACAACTATCGTCCCCAGTTCTACTTCCGTACCACCGACGTGACCGGCGTCATCACTCTGCCCGAGGGCACTGAGATGTGCATGCCTGGCGACAACGTGGACATGAAGGTGGAGCTGATCACCCCCATCGCCATCGAGAAGGGCCTCCGCTTCGCTATCCGCGAGGGCGGCCGTACCGTTGGTTCCGGCGTTGTCATCGACATCGAGGAGTAATTTTACTCTATTGGAAAATCCCCGCCTCCCGGCGGGGATTTCCTTTTGCCCGATTTTATGCGGCCGCCCGGGGCTGCGGGAAGGGGACCCAAAGCGGGCCCAGCACAGCGGCCGCTTTGGGAGAGGAGGAGCAAGGGAGTGTGCGCAGTTTTCGCCGCTGGGCGGAAACGGAGCTTAGCGGACTTTGCGACGACGATGGGGCGGCGCGAAGCGCCGTACGAGCATTTTTGCGAAGCAAAAATCTCGGCGCAGGCGGAATTCATTTCCGCCGAGCATTTTCAAACAAGAGGGTACCCGCGAAAGCGGAGCTTTCGTGGGAGCGGCCGTACCGTTGGCTCCGGCGTCGTCATCGACATCGAGGAGTAATTTTACTCTATTGGAAAATCCCCGCCTCCCGGCGGGGATTTTCTTTGTCCGGTGTTGTGTTATACGCTCAACGCCGACTTTAGATTTCTGACAGACGCATTGGGCGGGGGCGGCCCCGCCCAAGTGTTTGTCTGTTGGAGCTGGGGCCTTGACCCAATAAATAAACAAATTAATTCTTTTGCAACGAAAAAGAGACAGGAGCGCTGGGGAACGGAGGCCCAGCAGAGCGGGAAATGGATAAAAACAAAAGAAAAGTGGACGATTCCTGTGTGATTTTTGGATTGATTCAAAATAGAAATTTTAGTATAGTATAGGTAAAGAAAAAGTAGGAGGCTTGCGGTGATGCCGCAAAGCAGTGGGGGAGGAAAAGCGGATATGGAGTTTTTGATCCAGAGAAGCAGGGCAAAGCGCACCCAGTGGTATCTGCTGGGGACTTTGGTGGCGGTGGAACTGCTGATGTCCTTCTCCTTCCTGGGCTATCTGCACATTGCCCCCATCTCCATCACCTTTGCCTATATCCCTGTCCTGCTGGCAGGGGTCTTGATGGGGCCGGTGGAGTCCACACTCCTGGGGGCCGTTTTTGGGACAGCCAGCATGTGGAAGGCCTCAGCGGGATATGTTCTGCCTGCGGACCAGCTCTTTTCCCCCTTTGCAAGCGGCCGTCCGCTGGAGAGCTTTCTGCTCAGTGTGGGGACCCGGACTCTATTCGGCCTGCTGGTGGGGCTCTTGTATCTGGCGGCCCGACGGACCCGTCACGAAGGCATCTGGATCGGTGTGATCTCGTTCCTGGGCCGCCCGCTCCACGCCTTCCTGGTCTACAGTGCCATGGGGTACTTTTTCCCGGAGGCGGGCTACGGCCCGTTGGATGTGGCTTCCGATTTCCTGAACCCCAGCGGTCTGGCCACCGGCCTGGTGACCATGGGGGCCTGCCTGCTCTGCTGGCGGGTCCAGTCTTCAGATGCCTGGCAGAAGTACCAGCGCCGGATGGAGATGGTGCGCTCGATGCACTTGACGGAGAACTACCACCACCGCTCTCTGGTCCTGATGATCCTGGTGACCCTCTGCTCCTCTGGCGCGGTGGCAGTCTACTTTGTTCACCGGATCGACTATGTGCTGGATCTCGAGGGCATCCAGCTGACCGACAATATCTACTCTGACCTGCTCCACCTGCAGATTCAGTTTTTGATTGGGATCATCTCCCTCATGAGTCTGGTCATCGTATTTCTGATTTTTAACCGGAGATACGCTACTTATATCAGCTATGAGGCAAAAATGGACGCCCTCACCGGGACCCTGAGCCGTAAGATTTTCTTTCAGATGTGCGGAAGGCTGCTGGAGGAGCTCTATCCCCAGGGAGGGACGGCGGGATATTTCCTGATGCTGGACCTGGACTGGTTCAAAGAGGTCAACGACCGCTATGGGCACCCCGCTGGGGACCAGGTCCTGCGGGAGATGACGCGGCATCTGCGGGAGCTCTTTGGCTCCAATGGCCTGGTGGGCCGCATGGGGGGCGACGAGTTTGCCGTACTGATCTATATGCCGGTGACCCGGGAGGAGCTGGAGGCCGATCTGCGGCGCTTCCAGGAGCGGATGCACCGCATGGCCTGGGAAGGAAGGCATATGTCGTGCAGCATCGGCGTGCAGCCCATCACGGAGCCCATGAAGATCGAGGAGCTCTACCGGAAGGCGGACCGTCTCCTCTACGCAGCCAAAGAGCAGGGCCGTGGGCGGTATGTGTTCGGAGATACGGAAAAGGCCCGGAATTGAAGTACAAAGAGGGTTGCTTTTACTGCTGGATATGATATGATCATATCGAATGGAATCCGGGTACGGGAGCATTTCTGCGTCTGTGCCCATCGGGCTGCGCCTGAGTCGAGAGGAGGGAGCCGTCATGGCAGCCACAGCTTTGCCCATAGAGTCCGCCGCGCCGGAGGAGGCCGTCCAGGTAATGGAGCACCTGGCCGAGAACCTAAGTCTTTCGACTGTGCTCTACAGCGTGCTCCTGTTTCTGGCCTGCCTGCTGGTGATGAAGGTGGTCATGACCCTGACCGACCGGGCCATGACCCGGCTGAAGGTGGAGCCCACCGTCCACAAGTTTACCCGCTCCTGCCTGAAGGTGCTGATGTGGCTGGTGACAGTGATGGTGGTGGCGGCCTATCTGGGCCTGCCTATCAACTCCCTGGTGGCCATTTTGGGTATCGTGGGCGTGGCCCTCTCCCTCTCCCTCCAGGGGAGCCTGTCCAACCTGGCGGGGGGCATCACCGTCATGGTCACCCGGCCCTTCGCGGTGGGGGACTATGTGGAGGCCGGCGGCGTCTCCGGCACGGTGGCTGAGATCGGGCTGGTCTACACCAAGCTGAAGACCGTGGACAACAAGGTGATCTTCGTCCCCAACGGGGAGATCTCCACCGAGAAAATCATCAACTATAACAGCCAGGACAAGCGGCGGGTGGACCTGACCTTCTCAGTGTCCTATGACGCCGACCCGGAGCAGGCAAAGGCCATCATGCGGGAGGTGGTGGGGGCCCACCCCAAGGCCCTTTTTACCCCGGAGCCCTTTGTCCGCACCACCGCCCTGGGGGAGAGCAGCGTGAACTACACCCTGAGGGTCTGGTGCGCCGCGGAGGACTACTGGGGTCTCTATTATGACCTGTTGGAGCAGGTCCGCGCCGCCTTTGATCGGGCGGGGATTGAGTTTACCTATAACCATCTAAACATCCATGTGATCCCACCGGAGAAGGGCTAAGGAGAGTGGAAGCGCCGCCAGGAGGCGGGAAATATACGGAGCGCGGAAAAGCGCCGCAGTCCCCACCCTGCGTGGGAGGCTGCGGCGTTTTTGGCGCTCAGCTGGGCATGGCCAGCCCCTGGATGAAGCCTCCCAGGTCGCTGGAGAGGACCTCTCCGCCGATGACAGTGTTTTTGTAGATCAGGAGCCCGGCCTGGATGCCGGTCTCGCCGGTGGGGTAATTGGTGACCTCATAGGTGTACCGCTTCACCCGCTTGCCCCGGTACTTGGTGAGGTCGAAGCCCTGGCCGGACTGGAGGGCCAGATACTGGTCGTAGGTCTCGTCGAACTCCTCCGGGATCAGGAGCTCCTCCACAGAGACAGGCTCCGGAGAGACCTGCCAGCCGTAGCTCTCCAGGTAGGCCACCCGGTCCTCGTTGGTCTTGATGCCCTTGGGGCTGGCCGGGCCGGTGGAGGCGGCGTCCACCCCGCGGGTCAGAAAGCCGCCCACCACCACGGCCGCCCCGCAGAGCAGCAGCACGGCCGCGGCCCCCAGGGCCAGCTTCCCCCGGCGCAGCCGGGCAGTCCAGATAAACACAGCGCAACGCTCCTTCCCTTGCTGGAACTCTTGTCAGAAGATTTTTATGTGCGCAGGGGCGAGGTTATGATACAATAGAGAAAAAGGACAAGGAGGACGGGAAGGATGGCGATGGAACGGCTGGATAAGATCCTGGCGGGCACCGGGCGGTGGTCCCGGAAGGAGGTCCGGGAGCTGGCCAAGCTGGGCCGGGTGGAGGTCAACGGCCAGGTGGTCCGCCGGCCGGACGACAAATTTGACCGGACGGCCATGGAGGTCCGGGTGGACGGAGAGCCGGTCTCCCCGGAGCCCTATTATTATCTGATGCTCCACAAGCCCGCCGGGCTGCTGTCGGTGACGGAGGACCCCCGGCAGCCCACGGTGCTCAGCCTGCTGCCCCCCCACCTGCGGCGGGTGGGGCTCTTCCCGGTGGGGCGACTGGACAAGGACACCGAGGGACTCCTGCTCCTCACCAACAACGGGCCCCTGGGCCACCGGCTCCTCTCCCCGGGCCGGCATGTGGACAAGGTCTACTTCACCCGGGTGGAGGGGCAGCTGGACCAGGCCGACGCCGCCGCCTTTCAGGCGGGGATGCTTCTGGAGGACGGGCTCCAGTGCCTCCCGGCGGAGCTGGAGGTGCTGGAGGACCCCTCCACCGGCCTGGTGACCCTCCGGGAGGGGAAATACCACCAGGTCAAGCGGATGCTGGCCGCCCGGGGCAAGCCGGTACGCTACCTCAAGCGGCTCTCCATGGGCCCCCTGACTCTGGACCCGGACCTGGCGCCAGGGGCCTGGAGGCCCCTGACCGAGGCGGAGCTGGCGGCGCTGGAGGGCCTGTGAGGGCAGGCTTCGACGGCTTACGAAATATACTTCGGCATTTTCCACAAAAAAATCCATTTCCCCTATTGAAAAGAGAGAAAAAAACCATTATAATAGAAAAGTCGAATCCAGAGTTATTTCAGAGCTCCACAGTGGGGGCGATTATGCGCCGTAGGGCGCGGAGAGAAGGGGGCAACGCAATGTCCAGCCGGATTTTCCAGAGCGTGGTCTTGCAGATGAAGGACAGCACGGACCGCGCCATCGGCGTCATTGATTCCGAGGGAACGGTAGTAGCCTGCAACGAGCTGACCTGTATTGGCGAGAAGTGGACCGAGGCGGCGAAAGTGGTGAACGACGCCGAGACGGAGCTGGTATCCTTTGAGGGAAACACCTTCAAGCCGCTGGCCGGCTGGAGCGCCCAGTTTGACTACGCGGCCTTTGCCCGGGGCGAGGATGAGACCGCCCACATGGTCTGCGCCATGGCGGTGGTGGCCCTCAACGGGGCCAAGGCCTACTATGAAGAGAAGCACGACAAGGCCACCTTTGTCAAGAGCATCATCTCCGACAATATCCTCCTGGGGGACATCTATGTCCGGGCCAAGGAGCTCCACTTCGTCTCCGAGGTGCCCCGGGCCGTCTTCCTGATCCGCCAGCTGGGGAGCACCGACATGGCCGCCATCGACGTGGTCCAGGCCCTTTTCCCGGACAAGCAGTCCGACTTTGTCCTCTCCATCAATGAGACGGACATCGCCCTCATCAAGCAGCTCCAGGAGGGGACCGAGAGCAAGGAGCTCTACAAGATCGCTGAGCAGGTGGAGAACGCCCTGAAGAACGAGCTGGGCCTGAAGGTGGTGGTGGGCGTCGGCACCATCGTCGGCCACATCCGGGAGCTGGCCCGGGCCTACAAGGAGGCCCAGGTGGCTATCGACGTGGGCAAGGTCTTCGACACCGAGAAATCCATCATCAACTATGAGAATCTGGGCATCGGGCGGCTGATCTATCAGCTCCCCACCACCCTGTGCGAGATGTTCCTCCAGGAGGTCTTCAAGAAGAACCCCATCGACTCCCTGGACCAGGAGACCCTGTTCACCATCAACAAGTTCTTTGAGAACAACCTGAACGTCTCCGAGACCGCCCGGAAGCTCTTTGTCCACCGGAACACCCTGGTCTACCGCCTGGAGAAGATCAAAAAGCTCACCGGGCTGGACCTGCGGGAATTTGACGACGCCATCACCTTCAAGGTGGCCCTGATGGTCAAGAAATACTTAGTCTCCCGGGGCATCGAGTCCTGAGGGGGCATCCGGCATTCCAAGACGGCGGGGGCGGAGCCCCCGCCCTACCGTGTCTCAGGCTCGCGTTGGTAGGGCGGGGAGCTCCGCCTCCGCCGCCTGCATTATCCTGGTTTCATGAGGGACCTGCTTATGATACGACTGATCGACGTGAAAAAGACTTACGACAACGGCACCCGGGCCCTGAAGGGGGTCTCCCTACGGATCGACGACGGGGAATTTGTCTTTTTGGTGGGCCCCTCCGGCTCCGGAAAGTCCACGATCCTGAAGCTCATCACCGGCGAGGTGACCTGCAGTGAGGGCCGGCTGATGGTCAACGGCTACAATCTCAACAACATCCATCCCCGCCAGATCCCCTACCTCCGCCGCACCCTGGGGGTCATCTTCCAGGACTTCCGTCTCATTGAAAAGAAGACGGTGGCGGAAAACCTGACCTTCGTCATGCGCCTGGTGGGGGCCTCTCCCCGGGAGATCCGGAAGCGGGTGGCCTATGTCCTCCAGCTGGTGGGCCTGGACCACAAGGGGGACCGCCTCCCCACCGAGCTCTCCGGCGGCGAGCAGCAACGAGTGGCCATCGCCCGGGCCCTGGTGAACAACCCCCAGGTCATCGTGGCCGACGAGCCCACCGGCAACCTGGACCCCCAGCGGTCTCTGGAGATCATGATGCTGCTGGAAAAGATCAACGAACTGGGCACCACCGTGCTGGTGGTCACACACGAAAAGGAGCTGGTCAACCGCTTCTCCAAGCGGGTGGTGGCCATCGAGAGCGGACGGATCATCAGCGACGGGACAGGTGGGTATTACAACAATGAATCAGTATAACATGGGTTATCACCTGAAAGAGGGCTTCCACAGCATCTTCACCCACGGGCTCATGTCCTTTGCCGCCGTGTGTATGATCGTGGCCTGCCTCATTATCATGGGCTCCTTCTCCCTGGTGGCGGTCAATCTGGACAACACCCTGGGGGACCTGGAGGCCGAAAACGAGTTCACCGCCTATGTGGAGGAGGGCATGGCTGAGGCCGATGCCCAGGCCCTCCAGACGGAGCTGGAACAGATACCGAATGTCTCCTCGGTCACCTTCGTCAACGGAGAGCAGGCCCTGGAGGACTACAGACAGCGCTATGTAGACAGCGAAAACGCCGCCCTCTTTGAGGACCTGCCGGAGGACCTGCTCCAGCACCGCTTCCGCATCCATGTGGTGGATATTGAGTCGCTCTCCCAGACCGTAGCCGCCGTGGCGGAGGTGGACGGCATCTCGGAGACCCAGGCGGCACTGGACATCGCCCAGGGCTTCATCACCATCCGCAATATGGCGGGGGCAGTGGCCTGGATTCTGATCCTGCTGCTGCTGATCATCTCCCTCTTCATCATCGCCAATACCATCAAGCTGGCCACCTTCCACCGCCGGGAGGAGATCGCCATCATGAAGATGTGCGGGGCCACCAACTGGTTTGTCCGCTGGCCCTTTATTTTCGAGGGCATGATCCTGGGCTTTGTGGGTGCCATTGTGGCCTTCTTCCTCCAGTGGGGTATCTACAGCCTGATGGTCACGGCTATTTCGGAGTACGGCGGGCTTCAGCTCATCGCCGTCGTGCCCTTCCAGACGCTGGCGCTCCGGGTGGCGGCCATCTTTGCCGCCGCGGGACTGCTCATCGGCGCGGGGGGCAGTCTGCTGGCCATCCGCAAGTTCCTGCAGGTCTGACCCAGAGGGTCCCGGGAAAGGAGTAACAGCGTGTCCCATCCAAAGCAAAACCGAAAGCCCGCCAAACCCAGGCGGGATGTCCGCAAGCGGGCGGCCGCCCTTCTGGCCCTGCTGCTGGCGCTGCTGATGATCCTGCCGATGATCAGCGTGGTGTTCCAGACCGCCCTGGCCGTCACCCAGGATGAGCTCCAGGCTGAGATCAACGCCGGCAAGGCGGAGGCTAACGAGCTCAACAGCCAGATCGACGCCCTGGAGGACCAGCTGGCCGCCATCCAGGACGACAAATCCCAGGCCATGGAGCAGAAGAGCCTCCTGGAGCAGCAGATCAATGCCCAGAACGAGGCGATCCGCACCGTGGAGAGCACCATCGCCCAGTACGACGGCCTCATCGCGGAGAAGGAGACCGAGGTGGCCGAGACCCAGGCCAAGGAGGAGGAGCAGTATGCCCTCTTCTGCGAGCGGGTGAAGACCATGGAGAAGGTGGGGACGGTGTCCTATTGGGACATCCTCTTCGGCTCCTCCAGCTTTTCCGACCTGCTGGACCGGGCCAGCATGGTCAGTGAGATCATGAAATACGACAACGAGATCATGGACCAGCTCTCCGCCACCCGGCAGGAGCTCCAGGAACAGCAGACCGCCCTGGAGGCCACCCGGGCGGAGCAGCAGGCCGAGAAGGAGGACCTGGAGGCCCGCAGGGCGGACCTGGAGGCCAAGGAGGCAGAGGTGGACCAGCTCCTGGCGGAGATCACCGCCAACGAGACCCAGATCGAGTCGGCCAAGGACGACCTGGAGGCCGCGGCGGCGGAGATCGACGCCCAGGTGGCCCAGAAGCAGCGGGAGCTCCAGGCCCTGATCTCCTCGGGCCAGGTGAGCTTTGATCCGGGCAGCGGCTGGCAGTGGCCGGTTCCGGGCTACTATACCATCACCTCCACCTTCGGCAACCGCATCCACCCCATCACCGGGCGGCCCAACAACCACACGGGCACCGACATCGGAGCCCCCGGCGGAACCCCCATCCAGGCGGCCCGGGGAGGCGTGGTGACCATCTCCACCTACCACTACTCCTACGGGAACTATGTGGTGGTCCAGCACGACAACGGCATCTCCACCCTCTATGCCCACATGCGCTCCCGGGCGGTGTCTGAGGGCGACGTGGTGGAGCAGGGAGATGTCCTGGGCTATGTGGGCACCACTGGCAGCTCCACCGGCAACCATCTCCACCTGGAGTTCCGTATCAACGGGAGCCGTGTGGACGCCCTGGACTACTATCCAAACCTGAGCTTTACTTATCGCTGATCCCGAAAGGGAAGCCTCCCAACGACCCCGGGCGGAGACAGAGGTGTGCCTCTGTCTCCGCCCCTTCCCATTTTCTCCTGGAAAGGATGATGTCTGTGAAAACCAAACGCTTTTCCCTCCGGACCCTTCTGCTGACGGCTGTGCTCACGGTGGTGCTCACCGCCGGAGTCCTGCTGGGGGCGGCCTGGCTGCTCCTGGGCCGGGCGGGAGTGAGCATGGCAGAGACCATGGTCCTCATCAACACCCTCTTTGTGGGGGAGCATGACATCCAGACGGCCACAGACCAGGCCCTGGACAGCCTCATCACCGGACTGGGAGACCGCTGGTCCTACTACATGGACGCCGACAGCTACCAGCAGCAGATCCAGCGGCGCAGCAACTCCTATGTGGGCATCGGCGTCACCGTCACTTACCTGGAGGAGGGCGTCCTCCACATCGAGGCCGTCACTGCCGGAGGACCGGCGGAGACGGCGGGCCTCCAGGCGGGAGAGGAGATCACGGCGGTGGACGGCACTGCCCTGACGGCGGAGAACATCAGCGAAGCGACCTCTCTCATCCAGGGGGAGGAGGGGACCCAGGTCACCCTCACCGTCCGGGGGACCGATGGGACAGAGCGGGAGGTCACCGTCACCCGGAGCCAGATCGACGAGTCCCCGGCGGAGGGGGAGCTGCTCTCTGACGGCACAGGGCTGGTGACCATCCGGAACTTCAACAGCCGGTGCGCCGAGGACGCCATCGCCGCCGTGGACAGCCTGGTGGAGCAGGGGGCACAGCGGCTGGTCTTTGACGTGCGGAATAACGGCGGGGGCTATGTCAGCGAGCTCACCGACCTGCTGGACCACCTGCTGCCGGAGGGGACCATCTTCCGCCAGCGGTCCAATTTCGGCTGGGAGACCACCGTGACCTCCGATGCCCAGTGCGTGGAGCTGCCCATGGCGGTGCTGGTGAATGGAAACACCTACTCGGCGGCGGAGTTCTTCGCCGCCCAGCTCCAGGAGATGGACTGGGGAGTCATCGTGGGGGAGCCCACCTTCGGCAAGGGCTTCTCCCAGCAGACCTTCCCCCTGGCCAGCGGAGGGGCGGTCAACCTCTCCACCGCCCGGTATTTCACCGGGGAAGGGGTCTCCCTCATCGGTACCGGCCTGACCCTGGACCAGGAGGTCGCCCTCACGGAGGAGCAGGCGGCGGCCCTGTCCGCCGGGACCCTGGACCCGTCGGAGGACCCCCAGCTCCAGGCGGCCATTGAACTGCTGCGGGAGACGGAGGAGCCGTCCTGAAGGACCAGAAAGGGAATGGTGGCGGTCCCCAGCGTGTCGAAAAAGGCGAAAACCGTTGGACTGGCAACGGGGGAAAAGTGTGAAAGGGGGGCGGAGAGCCCCCCTTTCGCGTGCAGTCGGAAACTTTTTCGATTTCATCGAAAAAGTTCTTCAGGCTGTCAAAAGCGCCCACCAGGCTTTTGACAGCCTGAGGGGCGGAAAACTTTTCCGCCCCTCTCTCCGTCTAAAGACCGTTCTATCCTAAGAAACGAGGTGACCCATGGAGCTTTCTTACAACCTGACGCCCCAGGATCTGAAATGGGGCCTGCTCCTCCACGAAAGACGCCCCAAGGGGGTCCTGGCCGTGGTCCGCAAGGCGGAGCGGCTTTTCTTCCTCCTGGCAGCCCTGGCCGGCGGCTGTCTGACGGCCATGCTCCTCTTCCTCCTGGCCCGCGGGGCGTGGGAAGAGGACTTTTCCGCCGTCTTGTCGGTCTCCGGGACCACGCTGGTCGTGAGCCTGCTCTTCCTGGCGCTGCTGAGCCCCCGCCGCCGGGCGGCCCAGGGGTTCCGGTTGCTGGGGCAGGTGCCGGACTATCTGGGCCCCAGGACCCTGGCCCTGGAGCCCGGAGGGGTGGCCGCCGTCTATGGACCCAACCGCCGGGTGGAGCCCTATGCCGCCCTGCAGGAGGTCTGGGAGAGGCGGGGCTTTGTCCTCCTCTACCTCAAGGGCGGCCTCTGGGAGGTGGTGCCCCCCTGTGCCTTCCGGGATGAGGCCCACCGGCGGTCCTTCCTGGCGGCCCTGGAGGCGGCCCGGGCGGGCCGGCCCCCGGAGGATGCCCCCATCTCCCGGGAGCCGGAGGCGCAGGAGGAAGGGGCCCCGGCCGCCTTTACCCTGTCCTATGCCTGGGAGGCGGAGGAGCTCCGGGAGACCCTGCTCCAGGCCAATTTGGCCTATGTCCGCAGCCGCTTTTACTGGCGGCCCGTGGTGATCCTGGGGGCCATCCTCTCCCTGCCCGCCACAGGGGCGGGGGTGTGGGCCCTGGCCGCGGCCATCCCCTCCGGGGATGTCTCAGAGATCGTGACGGCGGCCGCCGCTCTGGTCATCGGGCTGGCCCTGTGCCTGTTCTGGGCCGGGACCCTGCCGCCCATGGTCCGCTGGGCCATCCGGCGGCAGGAGAAAAAGGATGTCCTCCGCCACCTGCTCGCCGGCCCTGTCCTGGAGCAGATCGGCCCTGACGGGGTGGAGAGCTTCCAGGAGGGAGAGCGGGAGCGCACCCCCTGGAGCCTGGTGGTGGGCGTCCGCTCGGCGGACTGGGGGCTGGCCCTCATCCGCCGGGACCATAAGCTCCTGGTCTTCCCGGCCCGGGCCTTCGGGACCCGGGAGGAGCAGGACCAAGCGGCGGCCTACGCCCGGGAGCGGATTTCCAGGCGGTAAAAGTCCATAAAATGGAGCGCCGGATGCTGTCCGGCGCTCCTCTTTTATAGGTAGACCCGCTCCACCCGGCTTCCCAGCCGGGAGAGGAGCTCATTGGGGATGGTGCCGGCAGCCCGGGCTACCTCCTCCGCCGGGAGCCCGGGGCCCAGAAGGGTGGCCTCGTCCCCCGGGCAGACATCCGGGATGCCGGTGACATCGGCCAGGGCCTGGTCCATGCAGACGCGCCCCACCAGAGGGGCGGACTGCCCGTGGAGCAGGACCCTGCCCCGGCCGCCCAGGGAGCGGGGCAGGCCGTCGGCATAGCCCGCGGTGAGGACGGCCAGCCGGGTGGGCCGCTCCGCCCGGAAGGCCCGGCCGTAGCCCGCCGTCTCCCCGGGAGAGAGGTCCCGAACCGCCGCCACCCGGCACTTGAGGGTCAGGACCGGACGCAGGGCCCCGTCCCCTACGCCGTAGAGGGCCAGCCCCGGCCGGGCGTAGGTGCAGGGGAGGCCGGGATACCGGAGGAGCCCGGCGCTGGCCTGGACGTGGAGGGCGCCGGGGTCGATGCCCAGGGCCCGCAGCTCCCGCGCCCGGGTGAAGAAGGCCTGGAGCTGCGCCCGGGTAAAGGCGGTGTCGGCCTCCGAGGGGCCGTCGGCGGCACAGAGGTGGGTGAAGAGGCCCTCCACCCGGAGCCGGGGGTCCCGGAAGAGGGCCGCCAGCCCCTCCAGGTCCCCCGCCGGGAAGCCCAGCCGGGCCATGCCGGTGTCCACCGCCGCGTGGACCCGGAGAGGGCGGCCGAAGGCGGCCAGCTCCCGGGCGTGGAGGGCGTCGGCAGCGGTGAGGATGAGGTCGTGGCGGAAGGCGTCGGGAAACTCCGGAGGAAAGGAGCGGCCCAGCACCAGGATGTCCCCGGTGATCCCGCCCCGGCGGAGGACGGCCCCCTCCGCCACGGTGGCCACGGCGAAGGCATCTATCCCCTCTGCCGCGCAGAGCCGGGCCACCGGCAGGGCCCCGTGGCCGTAGGCGTCGGCCTTCACCACCGCCATGAGCTTCCCGCCCTCCGGCAGGCGCCGCCGGAGGACCGCCAGGTTGTGCTGCAGGGCGGCGCCGTCCACCTCCACCCAGCAGCGGACCCGGGACGGGGCGGCGGGGGCGGCCGGCTGCCCGCTCCGGCGGGAGAGGGCCCGGCAGGCCAGGGCGGACAGCAGGCCGGAGAGAAGGACCACCGCCAGAAAGTGGGTCAGGGACTGCTCCACGAAAAAAGCGGTAGTGCCGGTGAGCCTGGCCCCGCCCCGGACGGCCACGATGGCCCAGGGGTGGATGAGGTAGAAGACCAGGGCGAAGGTCCCCAGCTCCGGCCGCCGGGGCAGGTCCAGGGTCTGGAGGAGCCGGAAGAGGAGCCACAGGGCCAGGGGGAGGGAGAGGTACATGGTGCTGTACCGGGCCAGCCCGAAAAAGGAGACCAGCAGCCCCTCCCCCAGCAGGAGGGCCAGAGCCCCCGCCAGGGCGGCGGCGTAGAAACGGCTCCCCCGCCGGGGCGGAGTCCGGCCCAGCCGCTCCCCCAGGGCCAGGAAGAGGGGGGAGAGAAAGAGGCCGTTTCGGGTCTGGTCAAAGCAGCGGAAGAGGAGGTCGTAAAAGGCCCGGAGGGGCGGCAGGGCGGCGGTGAGGCCGAAGTAGCTGTCCCCCAGCAGGCCCAGGAGGTAGAGGGGGACACAGTACCACAGGGCCCGCCGGGGGGCCAGGGCGGTGAGGGCCAGCCCCAGCAGCAGGGCGGGGAAGTACCACAGGTGGTAGAAGGTCCCGTCAAAGACCACATCCCGCAAAAGGCCCAGAGGTCCGGGGAGGGCGCCGCTGTAGAGCCGCAGGGGCAGGTAGAGCAGGGTGGCCCCGGCATAGAGCAGCAGCACCCTGCGGCAGAAGGGCAGGAGGCTCCGGCGGCCCTGCTCCTCCGCCCGGGGCAGGAGGAAACAGCCGCTCACTGCCAGAAAAAAGGGGACTGCCAGCCGGGCCAGGATCTGGGTCAGGATGTGGTCGGCTAGGGGGGAGAGGTCCAGCAGGGGGGAGGTATGGTTGGCCGCCACCAGCAGGGCGGCCAGCACCCGGAAGCGGTCCAGCCCTCCGGAGCCGCCCTCACGCCTCATGGAGGTACTCCTCCAGCGTGAGGCCCCGGCCGGCGATCTCCCGGGCCCAGGGGGTCCCCACATAGCGGAAGTGCCAGGGCTCCCAGCCGATGCCGGTGACGGCCTCCTTCCCCCTGGGGTAGCGGAGGAGGAAGCCGAAGTCGGCGGCCCTGGCCCTGAACCGGCCGCAGATGCCATGGTCCGGGAAGGAGGGGCGGATGAAGTCCAGGCCGGGCACGTTCTCCCCCAGGTCGATGGCCAGGCCGGTCTCGTGCTCGCTGCACCCGGGCCGGGCCACATAGGTCTCGGTGAAGGCCAGTCCGTGGTCCCGGAGGGAGCCCTCCCACAGGGCCTCCTGCTCCTCCCGGGAGCGCCAGCCGCTCACTGGCACAATAGCCTCCCCAGCCCCGATGTCGGCCAGCAGGGCCCGAAGGGCCCGGGCGGCGGGGCGGAGGAGGAGCACGCCGGGGAAGCCGGGCAGGGCGGGGACCAGCTCCTCCGGGGCGGGGCGGCGGGCCAGGGGATGGGCCCGGTTGACCAGGGTGAGGTAGGGGGTGTCCATGCTCACAGACCCACCGCCTCTCCGATGAGCCGGTCCAGCAGGGCCGGCAGGGGGAGCCCCGCCGCCGCCATCATGGCGGGATAGCGGCTGTGGGCGGTGAAGCCGGGGATGGTGTTGACCTCGTGGAAGACCAGGGTCCCCTCCGGACGGAGGAAGAGGTCCACCCGGGCCATCCCCTGGCAGTCCAGCAGGCGGTAGACCCTCCGGGCCAGGGCCTGGATGGCGGCCTCCACGCCGGGCTCTACCCGGGCGGGGGTGTGGATGCGGGAGGTCACCAGGTGGTATTTCTCCGTGTAGTCAAAGAAGCCCCCCTGGAGCTCGATCTCGTCAGGGTGGCCGGTGAAGAGGTCCCCGCCCCGGCCCAGGACGGCGCAGCCCACCTCCCGGCCCGGGACGGCCTCCTCCACCAGCACCTTGTCGTCGTAGGCCAGGGCTTCCCGCAGGGCGGGGAGGAGCCCGGCGGGTTCGGTCACCCGGCTGACCCCGAAGGAGGAGCCCGCCCGGGCGGGCTTGACGAACCGGGGCCAGGCCAGGGAAGCGCAGGCCTCCTGGAAGGGGGCGGAGTCCTCCCCGGCCCGAAAGAGGGCCCAGGGGGCCACGGGGATGCCCTCGGCGGCGGCCAGGCGGCGGGAGAGCTCCTTGTCCATGCACAGGGCGGAGGAGAGGACTCCGCAGCCCACCACCGGGATGCCCGCCAGGGCCAGGAGCCCCTGGACGGTGCCGTCCTCCCCGTTGGCCCCGTGGAGGACGGGGAAGGCGGCGTCCACCCGCAGGGGGCGGGCCGGCCCCTCCCCCAGAAGGAGGAGCCCGTGGGTCTGCCGGTCCGGGGAGAGGACGGCGGGGAGGCAGTCCCCGGCTTGCCAGCGGTCCCCCGGCAGGGCGTCATAGGGCCCCCGGTAGAGGAGCCACCGGCCCTCCCGGGTGATGCCCACGGGGATGGCCTCATAGCGGGCGGGGTCCAGGTGGGTGAGCACGGCATGGGCCGACTCCAGAGAGACCTCGTGCTCCGGCGAACAGCCGCCGAAGAGCACGGCGATGCGCAGCTTTTCCATAAAAACGCCTCCTTTTTGTTGAGAATAGTATAAAACGGCGGCCCGGAAGCGTTTTTAAGGAAAAGGGTCCATATTCTGAATAAATTCGGTCAGAAAGATAAAGGGTATCTGTCCGGAGAAGCGGCGGCAAAAACGCAGGGACAGTGCCGCAGGCACTGTCCCTGATCGCGTATGCGCCCGAAAGGGCTTACCGGTGTCCGGTGAGGTCGTCACCGATCTTTTCAATGGTCCGTCCGGTGCCCTCTGCGGCATCCCGCACCACATCCCCGGCGTCATCAATGGCGTCCTGGATGCCGTCGCCCAGAGAGTGGTCGTCCTGTCCGGTGGTGTCGTCCTCCACCCTGCCGTCCCCGTCGGCGTGATAGTTGTCGGTGGGGGACACGGTATCCGTGGGAGCGATGGTGTCCGTGGGCTTCACCGTCTCCGAAGGCCGGACACTCTCCGACGGAGTGGCGGCCGAGGGGGTGGGCGTTACGTCGGGGGCGTTCTTTTTGGAGCAGCCGGCCAGCGCGCCCACCAGCGCCAGGCCGCAGAGCAGGACAAGATACTTCCGTTTCATAGCCTTTCCTCCTATTATGACATGGCGATCCGGATCCCATCCGAGGCTTAGTATGCCATGCCAGATGCCAGCTACCCACGGAAAATTTTTAAGGAAATCAAAAAAAGGGCTTGCAATCAGGAATGATTCCTGTTATACTACAAACAGTAACAGGAATTATTCTTGATAATGGGGGAGGTGAACCATGACCGGCAAGCGATATTCCCGGCAGAGAGAGCTGATCTACCAGAAGCTGGTGGAGACAGACGAGCACCCCACAGCGGAGATGCTCTACCAGTGGCTCAAACCGGAAAATCCCAATTTGAGCCTGGGGACGGTCTACCGGAATTTGAATCTGCTGGCAGAGGAGGGGGTCATCGTCCGGATGCCTTTCCCGGTGGAGCGGTACGATGCCCGCACCCATCCCCACCCCCATTTTCGCTGTAAGGCGTGCGGCAGGGTCTACGACATGGAGGACCTGCCCTATGACAGCGGCCTGGACCAGGCCGCTGAGCAGTGCAGCGGCCACCAGGTGGACCGGCATGATCTGGTCTTTTTTGGGACCTGTTCTGCCTGCACCCAAAAGCATTGATTTCCTGCGAAAAATGTGATAGAGTTAACAAACAGAGAAAAAGAAAAAATTTGGACTATTTTTAGGAGGTAATGAAACATGGAACTGAAGCTTTACCGTTGCGCCCACTGCGGCAACATCGCCTTCAAGCTGGTGGACAAGGGCGTGCCCCTGATGTGCTGTGGCCAGAAGATGGAGGAGCTGGTCCCTAACACCACTGACGGCGCCCTGGAGAAGCACGTCCCCCAGATCACCCGGGAGGGCAATCACGTCACCATCCAGGTGGGCTCCACCATCCACCCCATGCTGGAGGAGCACTACATCCAGCTCATCGCTGCCGTGTCCGGCAACAAGGTCACCTTCCAGCTCCCCAAGCCCGGTGACGAGCCTGTCCTGAAGACCGGCGGCGCCGACCCCGTCACCGCCTATGAGTACTGCAACCTCCACGGGTTCTGGAAGGCCCAGGAGTAAGCGTTCCCCAGGGTCGATCCTATTATTTTGATTTAGAAAGGAAGCGTGTCCAAAATGGAACTGAAGGGTAGCAAGACCGAAGCCAATCTCTGGAAAGCATTTGCCGGAGAGTCCATGGCCCGCAACAAGTACACCTATTTCGCCAGCAAGGCCCGCAAAGAGGGCTACGAGCAGATCGCCGCCATCTTTGAGGAGACCGCCGGCAACGAGAAAGAGCACGCCAAGCTGTGGTTCAAGGCCCTGGGCGGCATCGCCACCACCGCCGAGAACCTGCTGGCCGCCGCTGAGGGCGAGCACGAAGAGTGGACCGAGATGTATAAGGAAATGGCCGAGACCGCCCGGGAAGAGGGCTTCCATGCTCTGGCCGACGCCTTTGACGCTGTGGGCAAGATCGAGAAGAGCCACGAGGACCGCTATGTGAAGCTGGCTGAGAACCTCTCCAACAGCGAGGTCTTCAAGCGCAGCGAGGTCAAGGTGTGGTACTGCCGCAACTGTGGCCACCTGGAGTACGGTGTGGAGGCTCCCGCCGTCTGCCCCGTGTGCGGCCATCCCCAGGCCTATTTCGAGATCAAGGCTGAGAACTACTAAGCGATTTTGGAACCAAGGCCCGGCGGCGCGATTTTGCGCTGCCGGGCCTGTTCTGCTCCTCAGGCAAAAGAAGTCCCCCGACGCTTGGAGCGCCGGGGGACCTGCCTTTTCCGGGAAATATATGCCTCAGGCGCTCAGGGCGTCCTGGATGGCGTCAAAAACGGTGTCCTGGTCCTCGCACATCACCAGGAGGATGGTGCCGTCGTCCAGGGTCTCCAGACGGGCGGCGTTGGCAATGTCGTACTGGTCGGCCAGATACTGCTCAAAGCTCTGCTTCTGCTGGTCGATGAAGCCCTGGAGGCCCTCCTGGACCTCCTCGCTCTTGCCCTCGGCGGGGAGGACGGCGACGATGCCGTAGGCCCGGATGTTCATGGGGGAGACGGCCACGGCAAAGGCGGCGGCGTTGTCGCTGGTGATGCCCACCATGGGCAGGACCAGGTCGGCCATCTGGTCATCGGTAGAGGTGATGACAGGCACGGCCTCGTTCATCTCGTCATCCCGGGCCCCCTCGATAGCGGCCTGATAGGCGGCGGTGTACTCCTCGGGGGTCTTGACGGCCTGGCTCTCCTGGCTCCCGCCGCCGGAGCAGCCCGCCAGCGCGGAGAGCAGAAGGGCGGCGGCAAGGGTCAGAGTCAAAATACGTTTCATGGTGTCGATTCTCCTTTTGTTTTTGAGTCACACCCTCCTTGGACGGAAGCGGCCGGAATTTGTTCCCTGGGGGCGGAAATAATTTTGATCCGTTCTCCGTCGGCCAGGACTACGGCGGTGCCACCGGGCCCCAGGGCGCCGGAGAGGAGGAGCTCGGCCAGGGGGTCCTCCACCTGGGCGCGGATGGTCCGGCGCAGGGGGCGGGCGCCGTAGGCCGGGTCAAAGCCCGTCTCGGCCAGCAGGTCCAGGGCCTTCTCGCTGACCTGGAGGGCCACCTCCCGGCTCTCCAGCCGGGGGCGGAGCCGGTCCAGGAGCCGCTGGGCCACCCGCCGCAGCTCCGGCCGGGTGAGCTGCTGAAAGACGATGGTCTCGTCGATGCGGTTGAGGAACTCCGGCCGGAAGACCTTTTTCAAATCGGCCAGCACCGCCTCACGCAGGGCCCGGTCGGAGCGGGCCTCCTCCGCGCCGGGGGGAGAGAAGCCCAGGGGACCGCTCCGGCTGGTGAGCCGGCCGGCCCCCACGTTGGAGGTCATGACCACCACCGTGTTCCGGAAGTCGGTCCTGTGGCCCTGGGCGTCGGTGAGGACGCCGTCCTCCATGATCTGGAGGAGGATGCCCCACACGTCAGGGTGGGCCTTTTCGATCTCGTCAAAGAGGACCACGGCATAGGGCCGGCGGCGGACCCGCTCGGTGAGCTGTCCCCCCTCCTCATGGCCCACATACCCCGGCGGCGAGCCCAGCAGCCGGGAGACCGTGTGCTTTTCCATATACTCGGACATGTCGAAGCGCAGCAGGGCCTCCTCTGTGCCGAAAAGGGCGGCGGCCAGGGCCTTGCACAGCTCGGTCTTGCCCACGCCGGTGGGCCCCAGAAAGAGAAAGGAGCCGGTGGGGCGGTCTGGCTCCTTGAGCCCCACCCGGCCCCGGCGGACGGCCCTGGCCACTGCCTGGACGGCGGCATCCTGGCCCACCACCCGGCGGTGGAGCTCGTCCTCCAGGGCCAGGAGCCGGTCGGACTCGGCCCGGGTCAGGGCGGTGACCGGGATGCCGGTGGCGTCGGCCACCACGGCGGCCACATCCTCCGCCTGGACGCTACGGGCGGCGTGGTCCAGCCGCCAGGCCCGGCACTGGGCGGTGAGCTCGCTGCGAAAGTCCCGCTCCGCGTCCCGGAGCATGGCCGCCCGCTCAAAGTTCTGGCCCCGGATGGCGGCCTCCTTCTCCAGGGCGGCCTGCCGGGCCTTGTGCTCCAGGCTCCGGAGGGCGGGAGGCGTCTCCAGCTCCCCCATGCGGACCCGGGCGGCGGCCTCGTCCACCAGGTCCACCGCCTTGTCGGGCAGGAAGCGGTCCGGCAGATACCGGACCGAGAGCCGCACCGCCGCCTCCAGGGCCCCGTCGGTGATCCGGAGGTGGTGGTGGTCCTCATAGCGCTCCCGCAGGCCCCGGAGGATGGTCAGGGCGGTGTCCGGGGCGGGCTCCTTCACCAGCACAGGCTGGAAGCGGCGCTCCAGGGCGGCGTCCTTTTCGATATATTTCCGGTACTCGGACAGGGTGGTGGCCCCCACCACCTGGATGTCCCCCCGGCCCAGGGCGGGCTTGAGGATGTTGGCGGCGTCGATGGCCCCCTCGGCGCTCCCGGCTCCCACGATGGTGTGGAGCTCGTCCAGGAAGAGGATGACGTCTCCGGCCCGCCGGACCTCAGCCAGGAGGGCCTTTACCCGCTCCTCAAACTCGCCCCGGTACTTGGTCCCCGCCACCATGGAGGAGAGGTCCAGGGCCAGCAGCCGCTTGCCCCGCAGGTCCTCGGGGACCTGGCCGGCGGCGATGCGCCGGGCCAGTCCCTCGGCCACGGCGGTCTTGCCCACGCCGGGCTCCCCGATGAGGGCGGGGTTGTTCTTCTGGCGGCGGGACAGGATCTGGATGACCCGGCGGAGCTCCTCTTCCCGGCCGATCACCGGGTCCAGGAGACCGGCGGCGGCCTGCCGGGTCAGATCTTTCGCGAATTGTTCCAACAGCTTTGCATCTCCCCGTTCTGTGTAGGGCTTGGCGGCCTTGCTGGTCCGGCCGCTCTCCGGAGGGGCGCCGCCCAGGACGCCCAGAAGGGAGGCGCGCAGGCGGCCGGGGTCCGCGCCGCAGGCGGACAGAACCTGGAGGGCCGTCCCCTCGCCGCCCAGGAGGAGCCCCAGCAGCAGGTGACCGGTGCCGATGGCGGGGGCGCCCAGCCGGGCCCGTTCGGCGGCGGCCCGCTCCACGGCGCGCCGGCACCGGGGCGTCAGGCCCTGGCAGGGCCGCCCTCCGGCGGTGCCGGTCCCTCTCAGCCGGGCCACCTCCTCCCGGAGGTCCTCGGGGCTCAGCCCGGCGCACCGGAGGGCCCGCCAGGCCGCCCCCTGTCCCTCCCGGATCAGGCCCAGCAGCAGGTGCTCGGTCCCCACATAGCTGTGCCCCAGCCCTGCGGCGGCGTCCTGGGCCAGCTTCAGGGCTGACTGGGCCCCTGGGGTAAATCGGGCTTCGCGGATGACGGCTCACCTCGTTCCTTCGTTTGCTGTGCCGGCGGTGGTGACCGCCGGGCGTGGGGCCGGCTGTGGGGGGCCCCCTCCAGCTCCGGGGTCAGGGCCCCGGCAAATTCCGCGTCATAGCGGTGTTTTTGCTCTCGCAATGGTGCTCACCTCCTGAATGGGGAAAACTTCCAAGGCTATTTTACCCAACCAAAGGGAATATACCCATATCGAGGAAGAATTAAGACGGGAAATTTGAAGAAATAAACATTGCATTTTTTCAAATCTGTGATAGAATGGGGATACATTGAATTTGGAGGTGTTCCCAATGGCCTATGTCATCAGCGACGCTTGCATCAGCTGCGGCTCCTGCGCCGATTCCTGCCCCATGGGCGCGATCTCTCAGGGCGACAGCCAGTACGTCATCGATGCCAATACCTGCATCGATTGCGGCTCCTGCGCTGATACCTGCCCCACCGGCGCCATTTCCCAGGGCTGAGCATAAGCGGAGATCTACATAAAAAGCGGCGGGTCCTCTTGGACACCGCCGCTTTTTATGTTATGATGGTCCTGCCCAGCACGGCGGAGAGGGTGTCCGCCATCAGAGAAAAGAGAGAACGGAGGCCAGACATGAAACGGCTCGGGAAAAAAGACCAGCTCTTGGTCGGCTTTACCTTATTTTCGATGTTCTTTGGAGCGGGGAACCTGATCTTCCCGCCAGGGGTGGGGGCCCAGGCGGGGACCCTGACCTGGCTGGCCATGGCGGGCATGGCCCTCAGCGCGGTGGGCCTGCCGGTGCTGGGAGTGGTGGCGGTGGCCCGCTCCGGCGGCCTGGACGCCCTGGGGGACCGGGTCCACCCCCTTTTCTCCAAAGTCTTTACGGTGGCGGCCTACCTGGCCATCGGGCCCTGTCTGGCCATCCCCCGGACGGCCAGCATGTCCTTTGAGATGGCGGTGCCGCCCTTCGCGGGGCCGGAGGCCCCCCTGGCCCTGTTTCAGCTGCTCTACTCCCTGGTCTTCTTCGCGGGGGCCCTCTTTCTGGCCCTGCGGCCGGAAAAGCTCACCGACCGGCTGGGAAAGGTCCTCTGCCCTGTGCTGCTGCTTCTGATCGTGGTGACCTTTCTCGGCTGTCTGCTGGACCCTCTGGAGGGCTATGGCCCTCCCCAGAGCGCGGCCTACGCCGCCAATCCGGTGGTCCAGGGCTTCCTGGACGGCTACCAGACCATGGACACCATCGCCGCCCTGGCCTTTGGCATCGTCATCGCCCTGAATATCCGGGCCAGGGGGGTGGAGGAGGACAGAGAGGTGGTGCGCTGCACCGCCCGGGCAGGCTGGATGGCGGGGCTCCTGCTGCTGGCGGTCTACGCCATGCTGGCCCACATCGGCGCCCTCTCCGGCGGCGCCTTCCCCGGGGCCACCAACGGAGCGGAGGTCCTCACCAACCTGATCCCCGCCCTCTTTGGCCTGCCGGGCAGCATCCTGCTGGCTGCCATTTTTGTGGTGGCCTGCTTCAATGTCTGTGTGGGGCTCATCAGCTCCTGCGGAGAGTACTTCGCCAAGCTCTTCCCGGTCTTTCCCTACCGGACCTGGGCGGTGATCTTCGCGGTGGTGAGCATGGTCATCGCCAACGCCGGGCTGGACCTGATCCTCCAGGTCTCGGTCCCGGTCCTCAATGTCATCTATCCGGTGGCCATCGTGCTGATCCTCCTCTCCTTTTTCCACCGCTGGATCGGCACCCTGCAGTACCTCTATCCCGTGACGGTGCTCCTCACCGGTGCGGTGAGCCTTCTCTTTACCCTGCGGGACCTGGGGCTGCTGCCGGCCGCCTTAGGGGAGCTCCTGGGGGCCCTGCCGCTGGCAAGCCAGGGGTTGGGCTGGTTCCTGCCCGCGGCCATAGGCGTCCTGGCGGGAGCGCTTCTCTCCCTGGCGGCGCCTCGCAGGACCGAAACATAAGTCCCCGAACAGGGCTCGTTCATCTCTCCGTTTGGAGAGATGAACGAGCTTTTTTGTGAGAAAATCTCCCTTGGAAACGCACACAAAGGGCCAAACAGGCCAAAACCGTCAATCTGCACAAAGAAGAAGAGAATGGATAGAGGAAAAAGACTCCGTTTCTCGCAGATTATGATTTAATTTTTCCAATAACGACAAAATAGAGAGAAATTGATGGAGAAAAATACTCACATGGATTGTGCAGGGTGCCTGTCCGGCGAAAGGAAAAAAGGAGCTAAAAAAGCTCCAAACGGAGCAGATATTAAGAAAGTGATAAAAACAGTCTTGCAAACTCCCCTCAAATCGGTTACAATCTGGTTACAAAAGAAGACAACGAGAAACAAACTTGACGAGGAGGAAGCACGCGACATGCACAAGTATTTCCTGTGTCTCATGCTTTGCCTGACCATGTTCTGTTCCCTGAGTACCTTAGCCCTGGCAGCGGAAGAGACGGTGGACGACACCGGGATGGCTGAGACCGTGAACACTGTGGAGGCTGAGCCGTCCGCAGAGGTGGAAGCATCCGAGCCCGAAGCCGCGGCCGAGCCGGCGGAGCCCGTCGAAGAGCCCGCGGCCGCGGAGACAGTGGAGGCCGCCGAAGCGGCCGAGGTCCAGACGGTGGAACCCGAGATCACCGGCCCCTATTTCCTGGTGGACGGTACGGCCTATGCAGACCCGGCCATGACCGTCTGCAACGGTGTCTACTATGTGTCCCTGACCAACGCCGTGCGGGCCCTGCGGCCTGACGCTGTCATCACCTGGGAGGGGGAGTACGCGGTGGTCAGTGCCGACGGTCTCACCATCCGGGTCCGGGTAGGGGACCAGTATTTGGAGGCCAATGGCCGCTATCTCTATATTTACAACCGGGTCCTCACCGGCAACGACCAGGTCCTGGTCCCTGCCCGGATCATCGCCCAGGCCATGGGCGCCTGGGTGGAGTGGCACCAGGATACCGGCGAGCTGGAGTTCCACGCAGGCAGCGGGGCCATTGCCTCCGGAGAAACGTTCTATGACAGCGACTCCGTCTACTGGCTCTCCCGGATCATCAACGTCGAGAGCGGCAACCAGCCCCTGGACGGGAAGCTGGCAGTGGGCACCGTCATCATGAACCGGGTGGAGAGCCCCCTCTTCCCCGACACCATCTATGATGTGATTTTTGCCCCCAACCAGTTCACCCCGGCGCAAAATGGTACCATTCACCGGGAGCCCAACGCCGAGAGCGTCATTGCCGCTAAGCTGATCCTGGAGGGCATCCGGGTGGGAGGGGACAGCCTCTACTTTGTCAACGCCAGCATCTCCCCCAACAGCTGGGCCCAGCGCAACCGCACCTATGTCACCACCATCGGGGCTCACTCCTTCTTCAGCTGAGGGAGCCGTTTCTACGAGAAAAAACA
>DWWJ01000063.1 GCA_019119795.1 Candidatus Intestinimonas pullistercoris | reverse complement strand
GGACGCCGCGGCAGGGTATTTCCTCTACAACCTGGAGGAGACGGAGGAGGGCTGGGATGCCCTGGTGGTCTGGCCCCTCCAGTGGGCCTATCTCAGCGGCCCGGAGGCTCCCCCAGTCTATAAGACGGAAGAGGAGGGCTTCCTCTACGCCGCCTGTCAGCGGGTCCGGGCGGAGCGGCAGGGAGGGCGCTGGGTGGTCCTCCCCCAGGGGGACTTCTGGGTGGAGGCCACCCAGACCCCCTATGACAGCGGTTCCAGCCTGAGCTGGGGGGACACCGCCCTTCCGGCGGCGGTCTACCGGGGGGAGGCGGAGGACTTCGCCCTGGAGCTGACCCACCAGACCATCTGGGCCATCGACAATACGGTGGAGACCGGCACCTCCTGGCTCTTCGACCCCAGCACCGCCTTCGACACCATGCCCAAGCCCAACGCCCAATTCGAAGGGGTCAATGATATGGACCTGGCCGCCTTCTTCTTCACCGGACCGGCGGAGGACCGGGGGGCGGTGGAGCATGTGAGCGTCTCCCTGGCCGCCGTGGACCAGGAGGGGGAGGAGATGGAGCTGCCCCGGGGCTCCCGGTGGTCCGACTCTATCAGCTATGGCGCCGGGACCTTCCGGAGCAGCAAGACTGTCCCGGCGGACTGGGACGGGACCCTGCGGCTGGGGGGCGGGGGCAGCGGCAGCATGGACCCGGAGGAGATGTCCCTCCCCACCGCCTATGCGGCGAAGCTCTCTGTCAACGGGGGAAGCCCTATCTCCCTGACCCTGTATCCCGTGGAAGGAGGCGAGGCCGGATGACCGACTGGGACCGCCTCTGCCGGGGGACCACCTGCGCCGCCTGGGCCTATTTCTTTCTCTATTTCAACGTAAATCTGGGGACCCTCAACATCCTCCCCGACTTCGCCTGCTATGTCCTGCTGTGGCAGGCCATCGCCTGCCTGGAGGGGGAGGAGCGGGACCTCCGGCTCCTGCGGCCCCTGTGCCTGCTGCTGGGGGTCTGGGCGGGGCTGGAGTGGGCCGCCGCCCTGCTGGGGTGGAGCCTGGAGGGGCGGCTCCTCCCCTGGGACCTCCTCCTGGCGGTGGCGGGCCTCTACTTCCACTTCCAGCTCTTCACCGACTTCGCCCATCTGGCGGAGCGGTACCAGGGGGAGGGAGAGACCCTGGACCGGCGGCTCCTGCGGCTGCGGACGGTCCAGGCCCTGCTCCAGACCGCCCTCACCGCCTCCGTCTTCCTCCTGTCCCCCGGGACCGAGCTGACCTTCCCCGGGGGCTCCTCCCTGGAGGGCCTGGCCGCCGGGGTCCTGCTGGCCCTGGCCGCGGCGGGGCTGGTGGTCGCCCTGATGCTGATGTTCGCCCTCTTCGCCCTGCGCCGGTGCCTCCGCCAGCGGGCGGAGGCCGCCGGCTGACCGAGACCGCTCCCAGGTCCACGCAACAGTCCCCCGGACGCTGTCCGGGGGACTGTTTTACTCAGCGGGGAGCGCGGGGCATCTGGCCCTGCCTGCCGCCCCGGCGGAACAGCCGGGCCGACACCGGGGGCAGCAGCAGCCGGAAGACCCGATGGCGGCAAAACTCCAAAGCGGTGCAAGCCAGGAAGATGCCTCCGGCGGTGAGGAGGGCGGCCCCGGCGCAGAGGAGGGGCGGGAGCTGGGCGTAGGAGGCGAAGCGATCCCGGAGGAAGAAGGCCCACACCAGGGGATGGGTGTGGATCAGGTAGACCCCGAAGGCCAGGGGAGCCAGAAAGCCCACCATCCGGGCGGGGAGGCCTGCCGGCACCCTCAGCTTCCGAAAGAGAGCCAGGAGGAAGAGGGCGGAGAACAGCACGGCGGGAGAGGTGTAGCTCACCAGCAGGTCCGGCCGGAGAAAGCGCCCCATGGGCGGCAGGGGCCCCGGTCCGGGGCGGAAGAGGAGCTTCAGGCCCAAGGCCGTGAGGACACACAGCAGATAGCCCGCCAGACAGGCCCAGCCGGGCAGGCGTCCCAGCAGGTCCAGCTTCCGGACGCAGGCCCCCAGCAGGTAGAGCACAGTGAGCCACAGCAGCGTATAGCCCGCCTTGGTAAAAAAGAGGTCCCGGTCCAGCACCGTGGGGAGCAGGGAGAAGAGGACCAGGAGGGCGGTCATCAGGGACTTGGTCTGAGCCCGGTCCAGATGGTGAAGGAGGATGTTCAGAAAGGGGATAAAGAACATGAGTCCGAAATAGGCTGTAAAATACCAGTACTGCCCGGTGATGGCGGGGAAACAGGCCTTGCCTACATCCCGGAACCGGGTGGTCCCCGGCACAAAGAGGCGGAAGAGCAGGGTGATCCCGGCGGACCAGAAGGCCACCTGCGCCCAGGTGGCAAAATTTTTCTCCCGCTCAAAGACCTGGCTCTGAGAGACATAGCCGCTGATGAGGCCAAAGCAGTCCACAGCGCAGTAGCAGGTCAGCTCCAGCAGCCAGCACAGGACAAAGCTCCCGCCCCGGACCGGAGCGGCGTCCAGGGCGGCCAGAATGCCGCCCTGCCCCAGCACATGCAGGACCACCACCATGAACATGGACAGGCTGCGCAGCAGGTCCACACCCAAGTTGCGGGTCGTCTCCATGGAAAACACCTCCCAAGTCGCGGGATACCCTCGATATTTTTCATGATAGCATGGGAACCGACCCGTGGCAAGAGGCAGCTCCTGTCCGGGGGACGGGTCCCCTCCATTTTCGCAAAAAGAATGGCCCCTCCCCTTCTCCATATGGTCCTTCCTCTGTTTACAGCGGGGCGGCAGGGGTGGTATAATAACCATAACTGCCCAAAAGATAGAGAGGGGGAGGGACCATGAAGGCCCTGGTCATCGAAAAGGACGCCATCCGCCGCAACGCCGCGGCGGTGAAGGCCCGGGCGGGCTCGGCCGCCATCTACGCCGTCCTCACCGGGGACGGCTACGGGGCGGGACTGGTGGAGCTGGCCCGGCTCCTGCGGGAGGAGGGCATCGGCCGCTTCGCTGTCTCCGAGCCCGCCGACGCCGCCGCCCTGCGGAAGGCCGGCTTCGTGGATGAGGAGCTCCTGATGCTCCGCTCCACCACCGAGCGGGAGGAGCTGGAGGAGCTCATGGACCTGAACGTGGTGTGCACCATCGGCTCCCACGACACCGGAGTGGCCCTCAACGGCCTGGCTGAGGCCCGCTCCACCGTGGTGGAGGCCCACATCGAGATCGACACCGGCCTGGGCTTCGGGGGCTTCCTGGCCAGCGAGCCGGAGAAGGTCCTCTCCATGTACCGCTACCTGCCCAACGTGGCCCTCTCGGGCATCTACACCCAGCTCTCCTCCGGGGGCAGGGGAGAGCAGGCGGCCGCCCAGCTGGAGACCTTCCGGCAGGTGGTGGAGGCCGTCCACACCGCCGGCTTTGAGACCGGCACCGTCCATGCCGCCGGCTCCAGCGCCCTCATGGGCACGGGCGAGGCCCGGCTGGACGCAGTGCGGGTGGGCTCCGCCTTCCTGGGCCGGTGCCGCCGGAGCCGGGGGGACGGCCTCACCACCGTGGGCTGGGGCGAGGCCACCCTGGAGGAGATCCGGTGGCTCCCCAAGGGCCACACGGTGGGAGCCGGGCGGCCCGTGAAGCTGCGAAAGCCCACCCGGGTGGCGGTGCTCCCGGTGGGCAGCCAGAACGGCTTCGGCGTCGGGCGGCCCCCCGAGGGGGGGCTGTGGGCCCAGCTCCGGGCCTGGATGGGGGCCCGGCGGCGCTTTGTCACCATTGGAGAAAAGCGGGCCCGGGTCATCGGCCAGATCGGCGCCCTGGAGACCCTGGTGGATGTCACCGACCTCAAGTGCTCCTCCGGGGACAAGGCCGTCTTTCCCCTGGACCCCCTGTATGCCCGGGGGCTGAAACGGGAATACCGATAAGAGGAGGCGTTTTCCGCCATGCGCGCAGTTGTGACAAGAGTGACCTCCGCCTCGGTGACCATCGCCGGGGAGGTGACGGGCCAGATCGGCCGGGGGTTCCTGGTGCTGCTGGGGGTGGGCCCCCAGGACACCCAGGCCCAGGCCGAGAAGATGGCCGACAAGATCCTGGGCCTGCGGGTCTTTGAGGACGAGAACCAGAAGATGAACCTGAATCTGGCGGCGGTGGGCGGCGGGCTGCTGGTGGTGAGCCAGTTCACCCTCTACGCCGACACCAAGAGCCGCCGTCCCGGCTTTACCGGGGCCGCCAAGCCAGAGCTGGCCGAGCCCCTCTATGAGTATTTTCTCTCCGAGTGCGCCCGCCGGGGCTTCCCGCCCCAGCACGGCCGCTTCGGGGCGGACATGGCCGTGGCCTCCGTCAACGACGGGCCGGTGACCATTCTGTTCGATACCGACACCATGTGACCCATCAAAGAAGAAAGAGGTGTTTCCACCATGACCATCAAGACCATGCGCCTGGGGCCCATCGGCACCAACTGCTACCTGCTGGAGGACGAGGGGACCCGCACCGCCGCCGTCATCGACCCCGGAGACGAGGCCGACCGCGTCCTGGCCGTGCTCAAGGAGGACGGCATGACCCTGTCGGCCATCCTGCTCACCCACGGGCACTACGACCACACCGGAGGGGTAGGCGGCCTGGAGGCGGCCTGCCCCGGCACCCCCATTTACATCCACCGGGGGGACGTGGAGGGGGTCAATCCCTCCATGTTCCCCACCCTGCCCAAGGCCCAGGTCCGCTTCTATGACGAGGGGGACCAGGTGTCGGTGGGCGGCGTCACCCTGGAGGTCCTCCACACCCCCGGCCACTCCAAGGGCTCGGTGGTGCTCAAGACCGACGGAGTCCTCTTCACCGGGGACACCCTGTTCCAGGGCTCCTGCGGCCGCACCGACCTGCCCGGGGGCAGCTATGCGGAGATCATGGCCTCCCTGGCCCGCCTGGCCGCCCTGCCCGGGGATTACCGGGTCTGCCCCGGCCACGAGGGCCTCTCCACCCTGGAGGCCGAGCGGCA
>DWWJ01000062.1 GCA_019119795.1 Candidatus Intestinimonas pullistercoris | reverse complement strand
GTGCTGCTGCTGGCGGTCTCGACCTCGAATCTGCCGTCCACGCCGTCGTCCTTATCCTCGGTGTCCGCACGCTCGGCGGTCAGGTCATCCAGCTCATAGTAGCCGTCAGAGTTGATGGTGTAGGTGTAGGCGCCGCGGGCAGCGACGATATCCCGGTCGCCGATGTCGACCTGGACCTGCTGGAGCTCGGGCTCACCAGCCAGGAAGGCGTTCACGACCACATAGTCGGTGGTGGTGCGGACCACGCTGGTGATGTACATGCTGTCATCCACGTCGGCGGAGGACAGGTCGGCGGAGCCATAGAAGACCACCGCGCCCGCCTGGGTGCCGTCCTCGGTGCGGGTGTAGACCATGGCGTAGAGGGTCTCACTGCTGTCCAGATCGGGGGCGCTGGAGTAGCCGGTGTAGAGGTCCACGTCATCGGTGCTGATCCGGCCGTCATCACCATTCACGGCGTCGTCCCACTCGTCGTCCGTCAGGCCCACATAGAAGAAGGCGGTGCTGGAGGTGGCGTAGTAGCTGTCGTTGTCATCCCGGATCGTGGTGCGGCCGCTGGTAAAAGAGACGTCTGTCAGCTCTTCGGGACCATAGGCCTCGGACAGGCGGATGTCGCCGGAGCTGGAGATGCTGTAGCGGTAGACCGTGCCGATCTCGGCCTCGTCAGCGCCGATGGAGCTGTTGCTGCTCACGTCATAGGTGCCGGTGGTGCCGTCGGACAGGGCCACGCGGACGCGGTCCTCCAGGCCGGTGGCGCCGGTGGCCAGGACCAGAGCATAGCTGTAAGCGCTGGCGTCGGACTCACCCACAGCGGCGATGTAGCCGCCGGCGGTGAGATAGAAGGTGGCCTCGTTGTCCAGGTAGGTCTCACCGTAATCTCGGCCGGCCTTGATGTCGTCAGAGCCGCCCTCATAGCCGGACACGGCGGTGACCTCATAGTCCTCCCCGTCCACGGTCAGACGGTTGACATAATAGGGAGAATCGGTATCCTCCCGATAGCCCTCCATCACGCCGGTGAGGGTATCGGCCATCTCCACATAGAGCCGCCCGCCGATGTCGATGGCGACCACATAGTCATCTCGGGACACGTCCTCGAAGCCCACCACGTCCTCGGCATCCATGGTGAAGGTGCCCTCGGTGCCGTAGTTGACGACGATGGAGCCATCACCGGAGGAGACATAAGAGGTGACCTTGCCGAAGCGGTAGGTGTTCACGATGAGGTAGTCCACTTCGCTGTCTCCATCGTTGTCGATGAAGATCTTCTCCGTGCCCCGCACATTGTCGTCGTCGATCTCACTGGAAGAGAGATCCTCAGCGTCGCCGTAGTTGGTGGCGATCTGGGTGCGGTCGCTGCCGGAGGTGATGAGGTCCAGGTTGTTGTCGTCGGCGATGTCCTCAAAGGGATCGTCGGTGTAGTCGGTGACAACGGTGTTATCCTCGGAGAGGATGACAGAGCCCAGGACGGTGGCGTTGGTGGAGGTGGACTCCTTCTCCACATAGATGGAGACAGAGCGGCCCAGCTCGTCCAGACCAGTGGTCACGGCAAAGTCCACGGTGCGGGTCTGATCCTCGTTGCCGTAATAGAGCTGGTCGTCATAGTTGGTGACCAGGATGCGGGTGCGCTCCTCGTTGAGATGGCCGGAGGAGGTCAGGTTGGCCACCTCGTTGGCCACCACGATGCCCTCCACCTTCACGGCGTTGAACTTCTCCTCCAGCAGGGTGCCCAGGGTGCTGTCGCTCTTGAGCTGGGTGCTGCCGGTGATGGTGGAGGAGGTGGTGTCGAGGACGTACTCATACTCTACCATGTCGCAGTCCAGAGCGTTGTAGAGCATCTGGGCGGCGTTGTCGCGGGTCAGCGCGGCACTGGTGTTGGAGTAAGACATATCGTCGTAGAGACCCAGGGGGTTGGCCCGGGCGTCCACATTGATCTGCCAGTTGGCGCCGGTGTAGCTCTCGATCGAGGCGTTGTAGCCCAGAGCCACCAGGACCATCTTGGCGGCCTCGGCCACAGTGACCTCACCGTCGGGATCGAAGGTGCCGTCGCCCTTACCGGAGACGATGCCCAGGGTGGTGCAGTACTCGATGTACGCCTTGGCCCAGTGGCTGCTGGTGTCGGTGTAGCTGTCGGTGACCGACTCGCCCAGCACGGGATCACTGCCGCCGTTGAGGACACGGCAGATGATGGTGGCCATCTCCGCACGGGTGATGGTCCCGGTGGGGTCGTAGGTGCCGTCGTCCTTGCCGTTGATCACGTTGAGCGTGGCCAGCACGGTGACAGCCTCTTGATTGACGATCTGGTCCGCATCGGAGAAGTCGTCAACGCTCACAGCGCCAGCGCCGGCGACCATCATGGACACTACCATGACGAGAGCCAGAGCCAGGCTGAGAGCCCGCTTGAGGTTTCTCATTTGGAATTCCTCCTTCTAAAATTTGAGTTCGGGGCGTTTTTCGCACTTTTTCGGGCCGAACAGAAGGCCCTAGAGGCCGTATAACGCCCCTTACATAGTCTGAGAAGTTGGAAATTCAAAGAAAAAGGGCCGGTCTCTCCGAGACCGGCCCTGAAAAAGTTCGGTTGGTATCCACGCTGGTAGCCATCCGCTGGGAACGAATTCTGCGCCCCCTGTGCCGCAAGGCTTTGCGGCCCTTTTTTGGTAGCATTTTGGTAGCCATTTTCTCCCGAACACATGTCGGCGGCCGGAAGGAGGGCGTGAAAAAGCCCCGGACACGGCCGCAGGGCCGCATCCGGGGCAAATCGAAAAAGCACAGTGGAGAAAAACTAGCCCACCACCTGGAGGTCCTTGGGGTAGTGGTTGAGCACCTCACAGCCGGTCTCCGTGACCAGGACCAGGTCCTCGATGCGGACGCCAAATTCCCCCGGGAGGTAGATACCCGGCTCTATGGAGAAGACCATGCCGGGGACAGCCACCGCGTCAGAGCCGGCGCTGACATCGGGGGGCTCGTGGCACTCCAGGCCGCAGCCGTGGCCAAGCCGGTGGGTGAAATAGGGGCCGTAGCCGCCGTCGGTGATGATGCCCCGGGCGATGCCGTCCAGGTCGGAGAGCTTCACGCCCGGCCGGACGGCGGCCTCGGCGGCCTCATTGGCCCGGCGGACCAGCTCGTAGACCTCCCGCTGCTTGTCGCTGACCGTCTTGTAGAAGACCGTGCGGGTCATGTCGCACCAGTAGCGGGAGATGGGGGTGAAGATGTCAAAGGTAACGCTGTCTCCCGGCTTCAGGACGGTGGCGTCCCCGCTGTGATGGGGGTCTGCGCCGTTGGCACCGAAGCAGACCAGCTGGGTCCCCTCGCAGTCGGCGCCCCGGGCCAGGAATTCCCGGTTCACCAGGGAGGCCAGCTCGTTCTCCCGCACCCCGTCCCGGACGGCGGCGATGGCGGCAGCCACCACCTGGTCGTTGATGGCGGAGGAGCGGCGCATGGCCTCCCGCTCCGCCTGGTCCTTCTCCATGCGGCACAGGTCCACCGGGGCGGAGCCGTGGACCGGCGTCACATCGGGCCGGTGCTCCAGCAGGCCAATGAGGAACTTGCTGTACCAGAACTTGTCGATGCCCAGCCTGCCCGGGTGGACCTGGGCGGCCAGGGCGGCCACCGGGTCCTGGCTGTCGGTATGGGTGACCAGCGGCAGCTCCGGGGTGGAGGGGAGGCCGAAGATCTCGTTGCCGAAGAGGACCGCCTGGCCCTGGTCATCCAGCCAGAGGGCCAGCATCCGCTCGTGGGGCTCCACCCAGAAGCCGGTGAGGTAGTAGACCGAGGCGGTGGCGGTGACCAGGACCTGGGTGAGGCCCTGGGCCTTCATCCGCTCCACCACCCGTTGGACGCGCGCTTGTTCCATGTGAAAAACTCCTTTCCAGTGACCCAAAGGCCGCCCCACCCGAGCCGGGAGGACGGCCAAAGGATCATTTGAGCATGACGCAGACCAGACGGCAGGGCTTGTCGGTGCGGTTTTCGCACCAGTGGCGCTCTCCTCTGGGAATGAGGGTGCCCTCCCCGGCGCCGCAGACGCCGGTGTAGTCCCCGCTGACGGTGTAGACCTCCCCCTCCAGGAAGAAGGAGTACTCGTCCTCCTCGTGGCAGCCGTCCCCGGTCTCGGGGACCCGCTGGCCGGGGAGGAGGGTGATGAGGCTGAAGCTCATGTCGGTAAAGCTGCCCGAGGCCGTGAAGAGCCGGCGCAGCTCGTAGAGGGGCAGGCCCTTGGCGGGGATATCCTGCAAGACGATCTTTTCCATGTGGTGTCGCTCCTTTCTCTCAGCCCGCGGCGGTGCGCATCTTGGGGTCCAGGTAGTCCCGCAGGCCGTCGCCGATGAAGTTGGCCCCGATGGCCACGCTGAAGATGGCCAGGCCCGGGAAGGTGGCCACCCACCAGTTGGCGGTGGCACGGACGCCGTCGCTGACCATATAGCCCCACTCGGCCACCGGAGGCTGGACCCCCAGGCCCAGGAAGCTCAGGCCGGAGAACATCAGGATGGCGTTGCCCAGGTCCAGGGTGCACATGACCACCATGGAGCCGATGCTGTTGGGCAGCAGCTCCTTGCCCAGGATGCGGGTGTGGGTGGCGCCCAGGACCCGGCTGGCGGTGACGTAGTCATTCTGCTTGACCGAGATGACGATGCTCCGGGTGAGCCGGGCGTAGTTGGGCCACCAGATGATGGCCATGGCCAGCACGGAGTTGGAGATGTTGGGCCCCAGGGCGGCGGCGATGACCATGGCCAAAATGAGGGGCGGGAAGGACTGGATCATCTCGGAAAAGCGCATCATCACATCGTCCACCACGCCGCCGATGTAGCCGGCCAGCCCTCCGAAGAAGAGGCCCACCACCAGGGAGATGAGGACAGTGATGAGGCCGCAGGTGATGGACACCCGGCTGCCGTAGAGGACCCGGGTGAAGACGTCCCGGCCCAGCTCATCGGTGCCGAACCAGTGCTCGGCGCTGGGGGCGCTGTAGCCCAGGACCACGTCCTGGGCCGTGGGGCTGTAGGGGGCGATGACGGGGGCCAGGATGGCGATGACCAGCCAGCCGAAGAAGATCACCAGGCCCAGCTTGAACATGAAATTTTTCTGCCGCAGCAGTCCTTTGATGGTTTCCATGGGTTCCCTCCTCACTGATACCGGATGCGGGGGTCAATGATGCCGTAGAGGATGTCGATGAACAGATTGACCACCACATAGATGAGGGCAATGAGCAGGGAGACGCCGCAGATGGCGGGGAAGTCCAGGTTGGTGGCCGCCAGATAGGCGTATTGGCCGATGCCGGGCCAGGAGAAGATGTTCTCCACGAAGACCATGCCGCCCAGCAGGTTGCAAAAGCCCATGCCGCTGACCGTGATGACGGGGACCAGGGCGTTGCCCAGGGCGTGGCGGACCACCACCCGGCTCTCCTTCATGCCCTTGGCCCGGGCGGTGCGGATGTAGTCGGAGGACATGGCCTCCAGCAGGTTGGAGCGGGTCTGACGGGTGATGAGGCCCATGGTGAAGAAGCCCAGCACCAGTGCGGGCAGGAAGAGGTGGGCCAGCACATCCCCCAGCAGGGCCCAGTTGCCCCAGGAGATGGCGTCGATGACATAGAAGCCGGTGCCGCCGGTGGGGTCAAAGAGCCTGGGGTTGAAGCGGTTTCCGCTGGGGAAGATGCCCAGCACGTTGCAGAAGAGGTTCATCACCAGCAGGGCAAACCAGAAGCTGGGCAGGGAGACGCCGCTGACCGAGACGGTCCTCAGGATGTAATCCAGCGGCTTATTCTGAAAGATGGCCGACAGCACGCCGAAGGTGATGCCCAGGACGATGGCGATGAGCATGGCGAAGACGGACAGCTCCAGAGTGGCGGGGAAGTACTGGGCCAGCTCATCCAGCACGGGCCGTCCGGTGCGGATGGAGGTGCCCAGGTCGTGGTTGATGAGGATATTTTTCATGTAAATGATGTACTGTTCCCAGATGGGCTTGTCCAGGCCCCACTTGGCCTCGTAGGCCGCCACGATCTCCGGGTCGTTGAGGGCGGTCTGGCTCAGGTTGGCGGCGGCCGGGTTACTGGGGACGCAGTGGGAAATGAGAAAGACCAGGACAGAGACGCCGAAGAGCAGCACCACCATCAGGGCCAGGCGTCGCGCGATGTATCGGAGCAAAACGGGCACATCCTTTCGTTGGCTGGGGTCCTCCGGCCCTGGGCCGGGGCGGTGCGGATACCGTAAAGAAAGACCTGCCGGGACAGGGCTTTCTTCGCGGCACCCGCGAAGAAAAGCTCCCCGGCCCCGGGTCCTGATGGCTCCGGGGCCGGACGGGTGCTTCTGCCTGTTTTCAGGGGATCAGGTCACTTGGCCACCAGCTCGCACAGCTCGATCTTGCACAGGTCGTTGTAGGTGACCTCCTCCAGAGTATTGGAGTTGTAGGCAAAGGTCTTGGGGTGCTGAAGCAGGAAGGCGAAGGGGTTATCCTGGTCGAAGAGGCGCTGGAGCTCCTCGGAGAGGGCGGCCCGCTCGGTCTCATCGGTGTCGGTCTTGATCTGGTTGCCCAGGGTCCAGAGGGCCTCGTTCTCCTCGGTGCGCTCCCACATGGTGCGGTTGCCGTAGGCAGTGCCGTCATCGCCCACGCCGGGGAGGAAGGCGTCGATCTGGTTGTTGATGTCGTAATAGTCGGGGGTCCAGAACATCACATAGAAGGGCATGGACCCCTCCCGCATCCGCTCGTAGACCAGGGTGGTCTCCAGGGTCTCGATGTTGACGGTGATGTTGATCTCGGCCAGGTCCTCGGCCACCTTCTGGGCGATGGTGGTCCACTCCAGGCCCTCAGAGTTGTTGTTGGCGCAGGTGAGGGTGACCGTAAAGCCGTCGGGATAGCCCGCCTCAGCCATCAGCTCCCGGGCCCGCTCCAGGTCCTGGCCCTCGGTGGCCAGGTCGCGGGTGAGGGCGCCGGAGAAGCCCTGCTGCACGAAGTTCAGGGGCACGGTGCAGCCGTCGCCGCCCAGGGTCAGGTAGCCCTCGTAGTCCAGGGCGTACCGGACGGCCTGCTGGACCAGGGGGTTGGCCATCTCAGGGGAGAGGGACTCGTCCCGGCTCATGACCAGGAAGGTGAGCATGGCGGTGGGGCCGTTGGTGACGGTGATGCCCTCCACGCCCTCCAGCTGCTTGGCGGTCTCGCTGTTGAGGCCCAGGATGATGTCCACTTCCCCGTTCTTCAGGGCGGTGATCTGGGCGTCCACGCTGGTCATCTCCCGGAAGATGATGGTGTCGATGTTGCTGGACTCGCCCCAGTAATTGGGGTTCTTCTGGAGGACCAGCTGCTCCTTGGGGGTCCAGCTCTCGATGACGTAGGGGCCGGAGCCGGCGGAGGTGGTGTCCAGCCAGGCCTTGGCCTCGTCGCCGCCGGAGTCGGAGCCGCCGTGCTCCTTCACCACCTCGCTGTCCAGGATGCAGTAGGCGTTGGAGGTGAGCTTGATGAGGAAGGAGGCGTCGGGCTCAGTGAGAGTGAAGACCACGGTGTAGTCATCGGTGGCCTCCACGTTCTCCACGATGCGGACGTTGGTGTAGGCGTTGGACTCCTTCATGTTCATCACCCGCTTGACGCTCCACACCACGTCGTGGGCGGTGAGGGGGTTCCCGCTGGCGAAGACCACGTCGTCCCGGAGGTGGAAGGTGTAGACCGTGCCGGTCTCGTCCACCGTATAGTCGGTGGCCACGGAGGGCTCCGGGGTGCCCATGGTGCCGCTCTGGACCCGGTAGAGCATGTCGTAGGCGGCGTAGGAGATCATGTTGCCATAGGGCTCATACATGTTGCCGGGGTCCAGGGTCACCAGGTCGGACTGGCCGCCGATGACGATGGTCTTGCCCGAAGAGCCGTCTTCACTGACGTTCCCCTGGACATTTCCCTGGACGTTGCCCTGGGTGCCGCCTCCGCATCCGGCCAGGCCGGAGAGGAGCAGCGCCGCGGACAGGAGCAGAGCGAGGGTTCGTTTCATTCCAAAATTCCTCCTTTTCATTGGGTCAGATCGCAGGCGAAACAGCGCAGGGCGCTGTCAAACCACCAGATGGCAGGCCGCCCAGTGGCCCGCCGAGCGCTCGGTCAGGACAGGGGCCTGGGTCCGGCAGCGGTCGGTGGCGTAGGGGCAGCGGGTGTGGAAGGCACAGCCCGAGGGCGGCGCCGTGGGGCTGGGCAGGTCCCCGGTGAGGACCATCCGCTCCCGGCCGCTCTCCCCGATGGTGGGGATGGCCGAGATGAGGGCCTGGGTATAGGGGTGGAGGGGATGGGCGTAGAGCTCCTCCGCGGGGGCCAGCTCCACGATGCGGCCTAAGTACATCACCCCGATGCGCTGGCAGATGTGCTCCACCACGCTCAGGTTGTGAGAGATGAAGAGATAGGCCAGGTCCAGCTGCTTCTGGAGGTCAGAGAGCAGATTGATGACCTGGGCCTGGATGGACACGTCCAGGGCGGACACTGGCTCGTCGCAGACAATGAGCTTGGGCTGGAGGGCCAGGGCCCGGGCGATGCCCACCCGCTGCTTCTGGCCGCCGGACATCTCGTGGGGGTATCGGTCCACATAGGTCCTGGAGAGGCCCACCATGTCACACAGCTCCAGGGCCTTTTCCCGGCGCTCCTCCGGGGTGTACATCTTGTGGATGGCGAAGGGCTCCATGAGGATGTCCAGCACCTTCCGCCGGGGGTTGAGGCAGGAGGAGGGGTCCTGGAAGATCATCTGGGCCTTGCAGCGGTAGGCCCGCAGGGCCTCCCCCTTGAGCTGGGTGATATCCTCCCCCTCAAAGGTGATCTTCCCCGCCGTCAGGGGGTAGAGCCGCAGAAGGGTCTTGCCCAGGGTGGACTTGCCGCAGCCGGACTCTCCCACCAGGCCCAGGGTCTCCCCCCGGCCGATGGTCAGGTCCACTCCGTCCACGGCGTAGAGGGTGGCCTTCCGGCCCCGGTCCTTCTTTACGGTGAAGTACTGCTTGACGCCCTCCATCGTCACCAAAACATCTTGCTGTTCCATTTAGTCCCGGTCCTCCCCTCGAAAGCACCGCACCTGCCGCCCATCGGGCAGAGTGGTCAGGGGCGGATGCTCCCTGCGGCAGCGGTCGGTGGCGTATTTGCAGCGGGGGTGGAAGTGGCACCCCTGGGGCATCTCCCCGGCGTCGGGCACCATGCCCTCGATGGCCTCCAGCCGCTCGGTGGGGCGGCCCAGCCGGGGCAGGGCCCCGATGAGCCCTTCGGTATAGGGGTGGAGGGGCTCCTGGAAAAGGGCCTTCACCGGGGCGGACTCCACCACCTCCCCGGTGTAGACCACCACCACCCGGTCGCAGAAGTCGTAGACGATGCCCAAGTCGTGGGTGATCATGATGATGCTCATGTCCCGGTCCTTCTTGAGGTCCTTCATGAGCTGGAGGATCTGGGCCTGAATGGTGACATCCAGAGCGGTGGTGGGCTCATCGGCGATGAGGAGCTCCGGGTCGCAGGCCAGGGCAATGGCGATCATCACCCGCTGGCGCATACCGCCGGAGAGCTGGTGGGGATACTCCTTCATGCGCTGCTCCGGGTCCGGGATGCCGCACAGCTCCAGGAGCTGAAGGGCCCGGGCCATGGCCTCCTTCTTGGTGGCCTTGCTGTGGAGCAGGACGCTCTCGGCGATCTGTTTGCCCACGGGGTGGATGGGGTTCAGGGAGGTCATGGGCTCCTGAAAGATCATGGCGATCTTATTGCCCCGGATCTGCTGCATCTCCCGCTCCGGGAGCTGGAGCAGGTCCCGGCCCTCAAAGAGGATCTGGCCCTTGACGTGGGCCGTGGCCTTGGGCAGCAGGCGCATGGTGGCCAGAGAGGTGACGCTCTTTCCGGAGCCTGACTCCCCCACGATGCCCAGCGTCTCCCGCCGGCCCAGGGACAGCGAGAGGTCGGAGATGGCCTCCACGCTGCGGCCGCCGTTGGAGAAGACCACGTTCAGATGCTTGATTTCCAGAAGCTCGCTCACAGAAAAACCCCCAAAAATGCCGGGACCTGCGCCCGGCTCACTTCATCGCTATGATGAATGAAAGCGTAAAATGGATATAAGGTTATTTTAGCGTAAATGGGCTGCTCTTTCAATAGAAAAAATGCGCCCCGCCGAATTTGGTCAGATTTTGTGGACATCCCACAAAAAGAGCCCGAGCAGGTCCTCCGCTTTTCAACGCAGGACAAATGTGCTATACTGGATGACAGAAACGCCAGGGGTTCTTTATGGCCTGGCGGCGAAAAAAGTCCTGTTTTTTGGACGCTGATTCCGATAGAGTAAAGGAACAGAAAGGAGGGAGGACACATGGCAAAGAGCGCGGGGCAGAAGCTCAAGCCCCTGGTCCTCCGGCAGACCCTGCTGGAACGGAGCGACGAGGACCACCCCCTGACGGTGGCCCAGCTCATCGCGGCCCTGGAGCCCTGGGGCATCCAGGCCGAGCGGAAGAGCATCTACGGGGACATGGAGGCCCTGCGGACCTTCGGCATGGACATTCAGAGCCGGAAGGGGAAGTCCCCGGGCTGGTTCGTGGGAGAGCGCTCCTTCCAGCTCCCGGAGCTGAAGCTGCTGGTGGACGCGGTGCAGTCCTGTAAGTTCATCACCAAGCGCAAGAGCGACGAGCTCATCCGCAAGCTGGAGGGTCTCACCAGTGTGTGGCAGGCCCGGCAGCTCCAGCGCCAGGTCTATGTGGACCGGAGGGTCAAGACCATGAACGAGAGCGTGTACTACTCCATCGACAAGCTCCACAACGCCCTGGCGGCCCGGCGGGCGGTGACCTTCCGGTACTTTGAGTACAACGTCCGCAAGGAGAAGGTCTTCCGCCGGGACGGGCGGCGGTACACCGTCTTTCCTCACGGCCTCATCTGGGACAGCGAGAACTACTACCTGGTGGGCTGGGACGGGACCAAAAAGGAGGTCCGGCACTACCGGGTGGACAAGATGGCCGAGCTGGCGGTGACCTGCCTGAGGCTGGAGCCGGGAGAGGACCAGGACCTGGCCGCCTTCGATATGGCGGCCTACGCCGCCAAGCACTTCGGCATGTTCCGGGGCCGGGAGGGCCGGGTCCGGCTCCGGTGCCAGAACCGGATGGTGGGGGTGGTGCTGGACCGATTCGGCCAGGAGGTGATGCTGGTGCCCGACGGAGAGGACCACTTCACCGTCACCGTGGACGCAGTGGTCTCCCCCCAGTTCTTCGGGTGGCTCTTCGGCCTGGGGGATGCGGTGGAGCTCACCGCCCCGGCCTGGGCGGTGGAGGCCTTTCAGGACCAGCTCCGGCAGGTGGCCGGGCAGTACCGTCCCCCGGAGGACGGGGCGGCCGGCTGAGCGGAGAACGGCCCCCGGGAGCACGCTCCCGGGGGCCTCAGCGTGTCGAAAAAGGAGAAGACCCGTTGGACTGGCAACGGGGGAAAAGTGTGAAAGGGGGGCGGGGAGCCCCCCCTTTCGCGTGCAGTCGGAAACTTTTTCGATTCCATCGAAAAAGTTCTTCAGGCTGTCAAAAGAGCCCTGCCGGCTCTTTTGACAGCCTGCGGCCCCCGGGAGCACGCTCCCGGGGGCCCTTTGTCAGACCTCCATGATGACAGGCAGGATCATGGGATTGCGCTTGGTCTTTTTATAGAGGTAGCCGGACAGGTCGTTCTTGATCTCGGCCTTGATGGCGGACCAGTCGGTGGTGTGGCTGCGCTCGCAGCGGCTCAGGGCCTCCACAGCCACCCGGCGGAGCTCCTCCATGAGCTCCTCGGACTCCTTGACGTAGACAAAGCCCCGGGTGATGATGTCGGGGCCGGAGACCACCGCGCCGTTCTCCCCGGACATGGAGGTGACCACCACGATCATGCCGTCCTCGGCCAGGTGCTTCCGGTCCCGCAGGACCACACTGCCCACATCGCCCACGCCGTAGCCGTCCACGAAGACCTTTCCGGCGGGGACGGTGCCGTTGAGCTTAGCCGAGCGCTGGGTGAGCTCGATGACCCTGCCGATGTCGCTGATGATGATGTTCCGGGGGTCCATGCCCATCTCCTGGGCCAGCTTGGCGTGGGTCTTCAGGTGGCGCTGCTCCCCATGGACGGGGATGAAGAACTTGGGCCGCACCAGGGCGTGGATGATCTTCAGCTCGTCGGCGCAGGCGTGGCCGGAGACGTGGAGCTCCCCGGCCCGCTCGTTGACCACCTCGGCCCCCTTGCGGTAGAGCTCGTTGATGACGTTGCCGATGGAGTGCTCGTTGCCCGGGATGGTGGAGGCCGAGAGGATGACCCGGTCTCCGGCCTGGATGTCCACCTGCCGGTGGGTGGAGAAGGCCATCCGGGTCAGGGCCGACATGGTCTCCCCCTGGCTGCCCGTGGTGATGATGCAGATCTTGTCCTTGGGCAGGCCCTTGATGTGGTTGACGTCCACCAGGGTCCCCTCCGGGATGCGCATATAGCCCAGCTCGGTGGACACCCGCATGGCGTTTTCCATGCTCCGGCCGGTGACGGCCACCTTCCGGCCGTACTTGGCCGCCACGCTGATGATCTGCTGGATGCGGTCCACGTTGGAGGCGAATGTGGTGACGATAATGCGCTGCTGGCAGCCCCGGAACAGGGCGTCGAAGGAGTCGCCCACGCTGCGCTCGCTCTTGGTGTAGCCGGGCCGCTCCACGTTGGTGGAGTCGCACAGCAGGGCCAACACGCCCTTCTTCCCCAGCTCCCCCAGCCGGGCCAGGTCGATCATGCCGCCCTGGATGGGGGTGGAGTCGATCTTGAAGTCGCCGGTGTGGACCACGGTGCCCACCGGGGTCTTGATGGCAAAGGCCACGGCGTCGGCGATGGAGTGGTTGACGTGGATGAACTCCACGCTGAACCGCCCCGCCTTCACCACCTCCCCGGGCTCACAGGTGAAGAGCTTGCATTTGTCCAGCAGCCGGTGCTCCTCTAGCTTGAGCTTCACCAGGCCCATGGTCATCCGGGTGGCGTAGATGGGGGCGTTGATGCTGCGGAGCAGGTAGGGGATGGAGCCGATGTGGTCCTCGTGCCCGTGGGTGAGGAAGATGCCCCGGATCTTCTCCTGATTCTTGATGAGGTAGGTGAAGTCCGGGATGACCACGTCGATGCCGTACATGTCGTCGTCCGGAAAGCCCATGCCCACGTCCACCACGATGATGTCCCCGCCGTACTCGTAGACGGTGAGGTTCTTCCCGATCTCGTTGAGGCCGCCCAGGGAGATGATCTTCAATTTTTCTGCCATAAAAGTCTTGGTTCACTCCTTTAAAATATCCAAAATACGGAATTTTCTGGACGTGGGAGCGCAACAGAAGAAAGCCAGAGGCATGGACCCCTCGTTCCGGCCCTGCCTCGCCGGAAAAAGGAGCCCGGTCCCCCGACCGCGCGGTCTCCCAGTCCTGTTTTGCCTTATATATCAGTGCCTGAGCACATAAAGCCGTCAAAAAGCTGTTCTTATTATACCACATACTTCCTGAAAAGTATACAGAGAATTTCAACAGACTCCCTCCGCCCCATCCGGGCGGGGCTGGTCCGGCTTTACAAATGAGGCGCGCTGTGGTACCATGGGACCCGGAAATCGACCGGCGGCGGGCGCTCTGCCTGACTGTCCGCCGGAAAAAGGGACCGCCCCGCTGGAGCAGCCTCCACGGGGCCTGTATATTTTTAGGGGGTATGCCATATGGTCATCCAGGACATCCAGCTCGGGCGCATCGCCCTGCCGCTGCGCCATCCCTTCCGGACGGCCCTGCGGACGGTGGAGTCCATCGAGGACGTGGTGGTCCGGGTGGTGGCCGACACCGGCGAGGTGGGCTACGGAGAGGCGCCGCCCACCGCCGTCATCACCGGGGACACCCTGGGCTCCATCGAGTGCGCCATCCGGGACTTCATCCGCCCCAGCCTTCTGGGCATGGAGGTGGAGGACCTGGACGGCATCATGGGGCGGCTCCACAGCTGCATCGTGAAGAACACCTCCGCCAAGGCGGCGGTGGATATGGCAATCTACGACCTCTACGGCAAGCGCTTCGGCGCGCCCCTCTACCAGCTCCTGGGGGGCGCCCGTGGGGAGCTGGAGACCGACCTCACCATCTCGGTGGGCCCCATCGACGAGATGGTCCGGGACAGCCTGGAGGCCGTGGAGCGGGGGTACCGGGCCCTGAAGCTCAAGGTGGGCAAGGAGGGCCGGCAGGACATCGAGCGCATCGCCGCCATCCGTTCGGCCGTGGGGCCGGACATCCTCCTGCGGGTGGATGCCAACCAGGGCTGGGAGGCCAAGCAGGCGGTGTCCATCATCTCGGCCCTGGAGGACCGGGGCCTGGACATCGACCTGGTGGAGCAGCCCGTGAAGGCCCATGACCTGGCCGGCATGGCCTACATCACCCAGCGGGTGGCCACCCCCATCCTGGCCGACGAGTCGGTCTTCTCCCCCCTGGACGCCATTGAGATCATCCGGGCCGGCGCGGCCGACCTCATCAACATCAAGCTCATGAAGACCGGCGGCATCTGGCAGGCCCTGAAGCTCTGCGGCATCGCCGAGCTCTACGGCGTGGAGTGCATGATCGGCTGCATGCTGGAGTCCCGGCTCTCGGTGGCCGCCGCCGCCCATCTGGCCGCCGGCCGGAGCGTCATCACCCGCTGCGACCTGGACGGCCCCTCCCTGTGCGCCGCCGACCCCTACACCGGGGGCCCGGTCTTTGACGGCCCCCGCATCGTCATGAGCGGCGACCCCGGCATCGGCGTGGGCGACATCCCCTGCCAGAGCTGGAGCTGAGCCGTGTTCCCTGCCCTTGACCAAGCGCGCCGCCCCTGCCCTGTCAGGGCGCGGCGCGGGACCTGTGGACCTGAAAGGAGGCCCTTGCCCTTATGCTGACGCCCGCCCCCCTCTACCCTGGGGCCAGGGTGGCCCTGGTGGCCCCCGCCTCCCCCGTGCCGCCGGAGCGCCTCTCCCCCGCTGTGGAGGCCGTCCGGGCCCTGGGCCTGGAGCCGGTGGTCTACCCCTCCTGCCGCCCGGAGCACCGCCGGGGCTACCTGGCCGCCCCCGACCCGGTGCGGGCCGGGGACATCCAAGCCGCCTTTTGTGACAACAGCATCGCCGGAGTGCTGTGCATCCGGGGCGGCTATGGTGCCAACCGCATCCTGCCCCTGCTGGACTGGGCGGCCATCGCCCGGCACCCCAAGGTCTTCGCCGGGTACAGCGACATCACTGCCCTCCACATCGTCCTGAACCAGCGCTGCGGCCTGGTCACCTACCACACCATCATGCCCTCCACCGAGTACTGGGAGCCGGTGGACCCCTTCTCCATGGGAGAGCTGCGCCGGGCCCTCTTCGGAGGGCTCACCGGGGTGCTGCCCCTGCCGGAGGGGGCCGTCCCGGTCCCCCTGGCCCCCGGCCGGGCGGAGGGAGTCCTGTGCGGGGGCAACCTGACCCTGGTGTGCGCCTCCCTGGGCACCCCCTGGGAGATCGACACCCGGGGGAAGCTCCTCTTCCTGGAGGACATCGGGGAGAAGCCCCGGCGGATCGACGCCATGCTCACCCAGCTCCGGAACGCCGGAAAATTTGCCGACTGCGCCGGGGTGATCCTGGGGGCCTGGACCGACTGCCCGGAGGAGGAGGGAGACCTGCCCCTGGAGGAGAGCTTCCGGGAGCTGATCCTCCCGGCGGGGAAGCCGGTGCTCGCCGGGGTGCCCTGCGGCCATGTGCTGCCCACATGGTCCCTGCCCCTGGGGGCCCGGGCCGTCCTGGACGCCGGAGCCGGAAGGCTGGAGGTGCTGTCATGACCCCTCAGGAGCTGGACACTTGGCTGAAGTCCGAGATCGCCGCCTTTCCGGGCAGGGTCTCCCTGCTGATGGTGGACCTGAAGCGCGGGGAGGCCCTCCACGCCGTGGAGCCCGACGCGGTGGTCCCCGCCGCCTCCACCATCAAGGTGCCCATCCTCCTGGCCGCCATGGAGGCCGTGGAGCGGAAGGAGCTGGCCCTCTCCACTCCGGTGGAGGTGCCGGAGGGGGCCATCCTGCCGGACACCACCGTCTTTGAGCCGGGGAACCGCCGGCCGGCCTATCCCCTGCTGGAGCTTCTCTACTGGATGATCACCGTCAGCGACAACACCGCCGCCAACGTCCTCATCGACCTTCTGGGCATGGATGCGGTGAACGGGCTCTGCCGCCGCTGGGGGGCGGAGCACACCTGCCTCCGGCGGAAGATGCTGGACCTCGTCGCCCAGGCCGCCGGGCGGGAAAACTGCACCACCGCCCGGGACCAGTACGCCCTCTATGCCGGGTTGTGGCGGCGGTGCCGGGGGGACCATCCGAAGCAGTGCTGGATGCTGGCCTTGGACACCCTGCTGCGCCAGCGGTGCCAGGACGCCTTCCTCCGCTATCTCAACGGCCCCTCCCCCACGGTGGCCCACAAGACCGGGGGGCTGGACCACGTCCACCACGACGCCGGCATCTTCCAGACCGCCTGGGGGGACTACTACCTGGGGTGCTTCACCTGGGAGGGCCCCTCCCTGGATGGGGAGCCGGAGCAGGCCCAGTTCCTGGGCCGGGTAGGCCGGCAGTTTTATGAGGTCTATTCGTAATTTTTGGAACAAATAGGACGAGGTGTTGTCATGAGAGCCCTGGTAAACCGCCCCATCTGCCCCCTGATGACCCGGCCCTCCCGCCAGTGTGAGCGGGGGGACGAGGCCCTGTCCGGCATGGTGCTGGACCTCCTGGAGGAGACCCTGCCCGGCTGGTACCGGGTGCGGACCCCCTACCGCTACGAGGGCTACGCCTCGGCGGAGGACCTGCTGCTGGGAGAGGCCCACGCCGCCCGGTGGGCCGCCCAGCCCAAGCAGGTGGTCCTCAAGGGCCTGTGCGACGTGCTCTCCGGCCCCGCCGTGGCCTGCTTTCCCCTGACCACCCTGACCCGGGGGGCCCTGGTAGCCCCTGTGGGCGAGCCGGATGAGAAGGGCTGGCAGCAGGTGGAGCTCCCTGACGGCCGGGAGGGCTATACAAAGCGGAGTTTTCTGGGGGAATATTACGAAAAACCCCGATTTTCCCGGGAGGAGGACCTGCGGCGGGCGGTGACGGAGACCGCCCTGAGCTACCTGGGCACCCACTACCGCTGGGGAGGCAAGACCCCGGTGGGCATCGACTGCTCCGGACTGGTCTCCATGAGCTACCTCCTCAACGGGGTGGTGATCTGGCGGGACGCCCAGATCAGGGAGGGCTTTCCGGTCCACCCCATCCCCCGCTCCTGCAAGAAGCCGGGGGACCTGCTCTTCTTCCCCGGTCATGTGGCCATGTACCTGGGGCAGGAGCGGTTCATCCACTCCACCGCTCGGGCGGGCAGCGACGGCGTGGTCCTCAACAGCCTGGACCCCTCCGCCCCCGACTACCGGGAGGACCTGGACAAGGGCATGACCGCCGTGGGGAGCATTTTCTAAAGCCAAAGGCCGATTCTTTTCCCGGCAGGGTCCCGGTTTTGGGAGCCTGCCCCCTCCAAAAGCATGACGAGGACCGGGGCTGGAAGTGACGTACAACTTCCAGCCCCGGTCCTCGCTGTCTATGAGGAGGGATTTTATTATGGCAAGCAATTACACGACCAATTATGGCCTCTGCCAGTGGGAGCCCGGGGACAGTTTTGTCCGGAGCGAGTTCAACCAGGACAACGCCAAGATCGACGCCGCCCTGAAGGACCTGGAGGACACCAAGGCGGAGCAGGCGGCGCTGAGCAGCCTCAGCGCCACGGTCTCCGGCAAGGCCAGCCAGAGCAGCGTCAACAGCCTGAGCACAGCGGTGAATCAAAAATGCCGCATGAAGGCTGGGACTTACACCGGCTCCGGCAGCGCCACCGGGGACAGTCAGACCATCAGCATGGGCTTCCCAGTAAAGGCCGCCCTGGTGGAGACCACCGACGGACAGCGTCCCTACAGCAGCAGCCGCGGCATTACCGGCGGCCTGATCCTGGAAGGGGCTCCTCTGGGGCGGAACGCCGATTACCCCCTGGGCAAGATCAGCGGCAGCAGCCTCGTGGTCTACAAGCAGCCCGAATCTCAGGGGTCGCTGAACTCCACCAACACGACCTACTATTACGTTGCCTTTGGCTGAGGGGATGCAGGGACCCCCGGGCAGATGCCCGGGGGTCTCTGTGCTTTTATGCCTGTTTCCCGTTAGGGAGGATTAGGTATTGTTTGCGGTCAGGGTGACTGTCACAGCGGCGTTGCTGACCGTTCCAGTAAAGGTGACCGTCGTACCAGCCGAGATGATCGCGCCCTTAGTGAAGTTCACCTTGCTGTTATCGCTGCCATCCACCACAACGCCAGTGGAAGTGCTGCTGGCAATGGTGTTAGCGACTGCCAGGTCGGAGGAAGTAGTCCCAGCATTCACAGCCAAGTCAAAGGTGACCACAGCCTTGAAGGTGCCGGGCAGAGCGTAAGTCCTGCCAGTGCTGCTCTCGGGCAGTACAGTGCCATTGCCGTCCTGCCACACGATCTTGGCACCGGGGAACTTAGCAATCAGAGATGCTTCAGCGCTATCGCTCCCATCCAGGAGGTAATAGCCAGATGTGTAGGTGACATCATCCGTCAGGGTCACGCCATTATCGAGATTCACCACATTGTTGCCAGCAACGCCATCCCAAGCGAATTTTGTTTCATAGTCGGTGCTGGTCAGGGTGACACTGCTAGCGCTCCACTTCTCGGACTTCACAGTCCCGTCAGCGGCCAGGACGGTCAGCTTGTAGAAGCCGTCAGCAGTGGTCGGATCGACCTCGGTGTCATAGTCAGTGTCAGTATTCAGATCGCCATAGGTCAGCTCGCTGATCTTCTTGTAGCTCGTGCCAGCAACGATCTCGACCCAGTTCCCGGTCAGAGTGCCGGTAACCTCGTCAGCAACCTTATCAGTTGCCAGACCATAGTAGTCTGTGCCACTCACAGTCAGCTTGATGTTGTTATCGGTGTACTCCTTACCGGCCTCAACCAAATCGGTGGTAGCGACCACGTCGCCGTTCTCATCCAGGACATAGCCGCGGACATTGGCAGCGCCGCCAAAGGCATCTTCCACCTTCATATTACTGGTAACATCAACATCCTTGCCGTTCACCTTGATCATCAGTTCCTTGGACAGACCGGTGACAGTGTTATACTCGTAGGTGTTGCCGGCCGGGACCTCCACGCCGCCGATCAGGCGATAGGGGGTGAAGTTGTAGACCAACTGGGTGCCGGTGTAGCTCCGGGTAACGGTCACGCCGTCATAACCCATGGCCTTGATCTCGTTCTCGATCCGAGTGATGATGTTGTCCAGGCTGGGCTCATTGGTGCCGGTCCAGGTAGCGGTCACAGTAGTGCCAGTGAAGTGGATATTGAGGTTGGTGTCCTCAAAGCCGCCGCCCATCTCGGGCCGCTCCATGACGGCCACCGTCAGGACCTCGCAGTCCTTGGCATTGTTGACGATGATGCGCACCTTGTCGCCTTCGGTGACGTTGGTGTCAGTGTAGGCCACGGGGCTGGAGCTGCTGGAGGCATAGTCCACCAGGACGGAATCCGCAGTGATCTTGCACTCCACGCGGAAGTCGCTGCTATCGTCCAGAACCGTGAAGGTGCTGGTGTTCTTGTCCGCCTTGAGGACCGTGCCCTCGAAGTAGTAGCTGGGGGCATCGCCAGCCGCATAGGCGTAGTGCAGGTCGGTCAGCTCATAGTAGCCGTCGTTGTTGTAGCGGTACAGATACAGGCCGTCCAGCACGGTGGGATTGTGCTCGATCTCGTTGTTCAGGTACAGGGCCACCCGCACGTCTTCCTGAGCGGTGGTATCGCCATTGAAGTAGGCGTCCACATAGCCGTAGTCGCTCCAGACGAAGCCGGCGTTGTAGATGAACATGTGGTCGCCGGCGCTCTCAGCCACGTCCACACCGGTGAACACAGCGGCGCCAACGGTGCCGCGGGCGTTCAGAGCCAGCAGGGCGGTGCCGCTCTTTCCGTCCAGGGTGGGGGCGGCGTTGCGGCCGTTGTACACGTCCACCTTGTCGATGACAGTCGGGTCGGTCTCATCATAGGTGACATAGAAGAAGGTGGTGGCGTTGTTGCTGTAGTAGGTGCTATCCACAGTCGGAGTCACGCTATTGGGCTTCAAATTGTTTTCGACCACCGCATCCTCGTAGCTGGTGCCATCCAGGAAGCGGATGTTGGTCAGGCCGTTGGTGAAGGTGGGGTGGCTGTCAGCATCCGCGCTCTTCACCGCGCCGCCCCTGGGCAGGGAGAGCTTGATCTCACCGTCAGAGGTCAGGGTGTAGGCGAACACCAGGCCCCTCATGATCTCTTCGCCGATGGTGTAGTCGTTCCCGGCCACATGGTGCAGGGCGCCGTTGCCGTCCACGATGTCGATCTCGCTGTTGCTGTCCAGGCTGTAGACCTTGGTGGAGCCATCCTCCAGGGTGGCCCGGACGCGGTCATCATCCAGGTTGGTGGCGCCGTTCTCAGCGCCCCAGATGAAGGCATACTTATAAGCGGACTCGTCCACCTCGCCATAGGCGATGACATAGCCGTTCAGATCCAGATAGAAGGTGGCGTCGCTCTCCAGGATGGTCTTATCCACCTCGGTCACAGCGGCGTAGAGGTCGCCGGTGTAGGTGTGGACCCGGGACACATCATAGGGAGTCTCGTCGATGGTGAAGGCAGTGTTCCGATAGGGACGGGCGCTGCCAGTCTGCTTGTAGGCATTGATGGTGCCGGTGACAGTCTCGGCCACCTGGACATACAGCCGGCCGCCGAAGTAGGCCGCCAGAACATAGTCGTCCTTGGCCACGTCCTCAAAGCCCACCACATCAGCGCTGTCGTCGTTGAGATAGCGGTAGCCGTCGTGGATGGAGACCGAGATCTGGCCGTCCTTGGCGGTGGTGTAGAGGGAGACCTTGCCCAGGCCCATCTCCTTGTAGAGGACATAGTCCACATCGCCGTCAGAGTCGGTGTCCACCAGGGTCTTCTGGATGCCGGCCCAGCCGTCCTTGTTGGCCTTGGGGGCGGCGCCCATCTCGGCGTAGTTATAGACGTACTGGGTATCACCAGTGAGCTCCAGGTTGTTGTCGTCGGCCACCTCTTCAGCGGTGTCGCCGGAGGCGTCGGTGACGATCTCATTGGCGTCGCTGATGATTACAGAACCAATGACAGTGGCCTTCAGGGCGTCGGTGGAGTTGGAGGCAGGCTTGACGTACAGGTAGACGCCCTTGCCCAGCTCGACCTCGCCGGTGGTGGTCACGAAGGTCTCACGGCCAGAGAAGAGGCTCTGCTCGTCCTCGTTGGTGACCTCGACACGGGTGCGATCTGCATCCAGGTGAGTGCCCACCACAGCGCCGGAGGTGTCCTTGTCGCCGTTGACGTTGGTGGCGGTCAGGTTGGCGAACTCGTTGGCGATAACCACGCCCTCCACCTTCACCGCACCGAACTTCTCCCACAGCAGGGTGCCCAGGTCGCGGTCGTTGAGCTGGGGCTTGGTGGTGATGGCGTCCTGGACGTTGCCGGTGATGATGTAGTCATAGGTGACCATCCGGCAATCCAGAGCGTTGTAGAGCATCTGGGCGGCGTTGTCGCGGGTCAGGGCGGCGCTGGTGGTGGTGTAGTCCAGACCATCATAGAGGCCCAGGGGGTTAGCACGGGCGTCGGTGTTGATCTGCCAGTTGGCGCCGGTGTAGCCCTCGACCCCAGCATTATAGCCCAGGGCCACCAGGACCATCTTGGCGGCCTCAGCCACGGTCACGTCGCCTTCAGGATCGAAGGTGCCGTCGCCCTTGCCGGCTACGATGCCCAGGGTGGTGCAGTACTCGATGTAGTTCTTGGCCCAGTGGCTGGAGGTGTCAGTGTAGCTGTTGGTGATGAACTCACCCAGCACGGGGTCCTTGCCGCCGTTGAGCACGCGGCAGATGATGGTGGACATCTCAGCACGGCTGATGGTGTCCGTAGGCGCATAGGAGCCGTCGTCGTTGCCGGTGATGACGCCCAG
>DWWJ01000061.1 GCA_019119795.1 Candidatus Intestinimonas pullistercoris | reverse complement strand
ATCCACCCCACCCGCATCGAGGAGATGGTGGAGAAGGCCAAGCGGGAGGTGGACGCCACCATCAAGGCCGAGGGCGAGCGGGCCGTCTTCGAGACCAACGTCCACGGCCTGCACCCGGAGCTGGTGAAGCTCCTGGGCCGCATGAAGTACCGCACCAGCTACGGCCAGAACGTCCTCAACCACTCCATCGAGGTGGCCCATGTGGCCGGCCTCCTGGCCGCCGAGATCGGCGCCAACGTGGCCGAGGCCAAGCGGGCCGGCCTGCTCCACGACCTGGGCAAGGCCATCGACCACGAGGTGGAGGGCTCCCATGTGGCCATCGGCGTGGAGCTGGCCCGGAAGTACAAGGAGTCCGAGGGGGTCATCCACGCCATCGAGGCCCACCACAACGACGTGGAGCCCCGCACGGTGGTGGCCTGCCTGGTCCAGGCGGCCGACGCCATCTCCGCCGCCCGTCCCGGGGCCCGGCGGGAGAACCTGGAGAACTATATCAAGCGCCTGGAGAAACTGGAGGAGGTCACCTCCTCCTTCCCGGGAGTCGAGAAGTCCTTTGCCATCCAGGCTGGCCGGGAGGTCCGGGTCATGGTCAAGCCGGAGCAGATCTCCGAGGACCAGATGGTCCTGCTGGCCCGGGACATCGCCAAGAAGATCGAGGAGGAGCTGGAGTATCCCGGACAGATCAAGGTCAACGTCCTCCGGGAGACCCGGGTCACCGAGTACGCAAAATAGTGCGAGTCGAGTATGGAAAGCGCCCTGCCGGAGCAGCCCGGCAGGGCGCTTTTTACCGGAAAAGTCTGCCGGGACCGGGAACCTTTTCCCCGACAAAACGTCTAACCGATTGCGTATCCCCCATGAAACGATCAAAAAGGAGAAATGACCATGAAACGCATTCTGTCCGCCACCCTGGCGCTGGCCCTGGGCCTGTCTCTGGGCGGCTCCGCCCTGGCCGCCTCCGGCGGCTATGCCGGCTCCATCACGGTGAACGGCACCGCCCTGGATACCGCCAGCCTTCCGGCCGCCCCCGCCGGGGCCGTCTACCTCCCCCTGCGGGCGGTGGCGGAGGCCGACTACGGCTTTGCCGACTGGTATGCCGATGAAAACCGCTCCTACTTCGCTCTGGACGGGAATCGGATCTATGTGGACTGCGCCACCGGAGCCATCGAGGTCAACGGCGAGACGGTCTCCGGCATGACAGCCGCCTTCGCCCAGGGGACCACCTATGTGCCCGTGGGTCTGATGAACCAGCTGGAGGGTTACACCGCCGCCGTAAAGGGCAGCGACATCACCATCACCACCCCCAACGGGGAGTCCCTCACCCGGCTGGCCCGGTCCATCATCGACCAGGTGGGTATGGGAGCCACGATGAAGCAGGACGCCGCCGGCATGGAGGAGTTCTATGGGGTCCCCGCTTCCTGCTTCACCCAGGCTGTGGGCTTCTTCCCCATGATGATCAGCGCTGACACCATCATCATCGGCCAGGTGGCCGAGGGGCAGATGGAGGCCGCCCAGGCCGCCCTGGAGGAGGTGCGGGCCACCACCCAGCGGGGCTTTGAAAACTACCTCCCCGAGCCCCTGGAGCGGGCCAAGAACGGCCGTGTGGTCACCAGCGGAGACTACATCATGCTCATCATCTCCGGCGACAACGACGCCGCCATCGACCTCTTCCGGGCCGGGGTGGAGGGCTGAGAGCAGCCCTTTCCCTGCCGAAGGACAACAAAAGACCGCCCTGTGCGAAGAAGCACAGGGCGGTCTTTTGTTGGGTGGATGGGGTCAGTTCAGCCCGTCCAGGGCCTCCTGGACCTTGTCGTAGTCGGCGGCCACCACCAGCAGCACCGTGTTCCCGGCCTGCTCGGTCCGGGCGCTCTGGAGCTTGGGCAGGTCCTCCGGCTTGTACTGGGTCTCGGTCTCGGTCTCCACCTGGGCGGCCACATGGGCCTGGACCTCCTCCAGGGCGGTCTGGGCGGCCGCCTCGTCGGCAAAGGAGAGGACGGCCAGCTCCTCATAGCCCCCCTCCAGGGAGGTGTAGACCACGGCCTCCTCCGGCTCCTGGGAGAGGCCCAGGTAGGGGGCAGCCATGTCGGCGTCCAGCGCCTCCAGCTCCTGGGCGAAGGCCCCGGAGTCCAGCAGGGCCTTGGAAGTGGCGGCGGGGTCATAGGCCGTCGGGGCGGTGCTCTTCCCGCCGGAGCAGGCGCTCAGGCCCAGGAGCAGGGCCAGCGCCAGAGCAGTTAATGCCTGTTTCATGCTTGTGCCTCCTTGCTTTCCTCCAGCGCCGCCAGGCCGGCGGCGTAGGCGTCCGGGTCCACGGTGTGGGTCTTTAAGTAAGCGTACCACTTCTGATACCAGCTCTTGGTGAAGTGGATGCCGTCGGTGGTGCCCTCCTTGGGGAGGACTCCGTTTTCATCCACCAGGGCCTCCTGGACATTCAGATAGACGGCTCCCTCCTCGGCGCAGACCTGCTGGAGGATGGTGTTGTAGTTGGCCACCCGGTCATTGTTGAGCCACCAGGCGGGGTTGGTCTCCTGGGCCTTCTCTGGCTCGATGGGCACCAGGGACTGGATGTAGATGACCGCATCCGGCTGGCGGGACCGGACCTCGGCAATGAGCTGCCGGAAGGCGTCGGAGAAAGCGGTGTCGTTGTTGTAGCCCAGCTCGTTGATGCCGAACATGATGTAGACCGCGCTGTATTGCTCCCCGTCCAGCCAGCTCAGCACCGTCTTCTTTTCGCCGACTCCATTGAGGGGGATTGCCCGCTGGTCTACGCCGCCTCCGCCGGTGACGTGAAAGACCATCAGGGATTTATAGGCCAAAAAGTCGGCCCCCTGGATGCCGCTGTAGAGCCGCAGTCCGTCGGTGCGGGAATCTCCCAGAAAGACGGCGTCGCCAAACCAGCTGTCCTCCACGGCCTCTGTCTCGGGAGCGGGCTGAGAGAAGTCGAAGACCGCCGCCTCTCCACTGGCCGGGGCTTCCGACTGGGGGACCTCAGGAGAGGGGGAGGGGGCAGAAGAGGGGGTGGGCGCCGGAGTGGGGGAAGGGGTGGGCGCCGGAGTGGGGGAAGGGGTGGGTGCCGCTGAGGGGACAGGCGCGGAGGATGCGGGCACGGAGGTGCTTTCCACTGCGGCCTCCGGGGGAAGCGTGCCCCGTTCCCCCAGCGAGGGACGTGTGGCAAGGGGCAGCTCTGAGAGGGGGGATGGCCCAAACTGCAGGGCCAGGGCCCCCAGAGAGAGGCAGGCCAGGACCCCGGCGCACAGGACTAGAGAGGCCAACAGCATGCGCCGCTGGCGGCCGGCTTTCCGAGTTGGTTTCTTTTTCTGACGGATATGCTTGCCGTGCTTTTCGTCCCTCATGCGTGGGATCTCCTTTCACTCTTCTATAATATACTGGCGCACTTCCTGAAAGGAGGCAGCGATATAGGTGGGGCGCAGGTCCCCGGGGGACCGGCCCAGAGGATCATACCAGATGGTGTCCAGCCCGGCGGCGATGCCGCCCTGGATGTCAGAGCCCAGCGTGTCCCCCACCATGACGCACCGGGCCTTGTCCAGGACCCCCAGGGCGTCCAGGGCGGCCTGGAAGAAGGCCGGCTGGGGCTTCTGGGCCCCCACCTCCTGGGAGATGATGACGGCGCTGAAATAGGGCTTCAGGGGGGAGGCATCCAGCCGGGCATGCTGGACCCGGGCCACGCCATTGGTGGCCAGGGCCAGGCGGCAGCCCGCCGCGCGCAGGTCCCGGCAGAGGTCCTCCGCCCCGGGAAGGAGCTGGTTCCCCTCCCCCAGATAGGTGAGGTAGTCCCGGTTGAAGGAAACCGGGTCGTCGCTGCCGCCCAGGCGCTCCACCAGGAGCCGGAACCGCTCCACCACCAGGAAGTCCTGGGTGACCTCCCCCCGGTCGAAGGCCGCCCACAGGGGGCGGTTGATGTCCAGATAGAGGGCCTCTGTCTCCGGCGTGAAGGGGTAGCCCCGCTCCTCTAGGGCCCGGCGGAGGGCGGCGTGCTCGGCGGCGTCAAAGTCGAAAAGGGTGTTGTCCGCGTCCAGCAGGACGGTGTCATAGCGGGGCATAGCGCACCTCCAGGCAAGTCAGGATCGGCCGGGTCAGCCGGGGCCCCGGCGGTGGGAGAGCATCCGCACCAGGGAGGAGACCACCAGCACGCCCACTGCCAGGGACCCGGCGATGCCCAGGGTGTGGAGCCCGGTGCTGAGGAAGCCCTGGGTGTCCCCCCGGAGGGCGGCCTCCATCATGTTGTAGATGCCCGCCCCGGGGACCAGGGGGAGAAAGGCGATGAGCTGGTAGCCGGTGGCGGGGCACTTCCGCAGCCGGGCCATCCCCTCGGACCAGGCCGAGAGGAACACGGCGGCCCAGAAGTACTGCAGGAAGTCGATGCCGCCGGAGAGGGGGCCCGAGACCAGATAGACCAGCCAGGCCAGGGCGCCCCCCAGGGAGCAGAGCACCGCCCCCAGCCCCCGGATGCGAAAGAGCACGCAGAAGCCCAGGCAGGCTAGAAAGGCGTACAGGCAGGGGAGGAAGAGGTCCATCACAGCACCCCCCACAGGGCCTGGGCCAGGCCCAGGGCCACGCCGGTGCCCAGGGCGATGCCCGCCCCAGTGAGCAGGGCCTCGGCCAGCTTCACCAGGCTGGACATCACATCTCCGGCCATCAGGTCCCGCATGCAGTTGGTGACCACCAGGCCGGGGGCCTGGGTCATGATGGCCCCGGTGAGGATCAGGTCCAGGTGCTCTCCCACGCCCAGGGCGGTGAGGACGGCGGCGGTGAGCCCGCAGGAGAGGCCCCCCACCATGGTCCGGAAGAAGAGGTTGGCCCCCAGCCGGGTCAGCGGCGGGAGGACCAGCCCCACTGCCAGGCCGCACAGCCCGCCGCACAGGGCGTCGGCGGCGGTGCCGCCGAAAAAGAGGCAGAAGGTGGAGGTGATGAGGAAGTAGGCTGCCAGCCGCAGGGGGAGGCCGGGCTGTGGCCGGTCCCGGACGGCTTCCTCCAGCAGGGCGGAGGCGGCCGCCAAGTCGGGAGGCTGGGCGCACAGGCGGCGGCACAGGGCGTTGAGGTCCTCCATCCTGCTCACGTCGGTGCCGTGGTCGGGCACCCGCCGGACCCAGGTGAGGACCCGGCCCTCCGGTGTGGTGAGGCTGACGATGATGCAGTTGGGGATGGCAAAGACCTCCCCGGTCTCCACGCCATAGGCCCGGAGCAGGTAGCCCACTGACTCCTCCACCCGGTAGATCTCCGCCCCGCTGAGCAGAAGGTGATAGCCCAGGGTCCCGCTCAGGGACAGCAGCTTGTCATAGTCCAAGGGGTGCTCCTCCTTCCCGGCGGCCGGCGCCGGGGGTGCGTCCTCCCGCTTTCTCTCAATTAGACGGGGCGGGGGGCAAAAAGTTGTCGACGGGACGCAAATTCAGCCGCCCATGGTCCGGTGCTCCCGGGCCAGCTCCCGGGCCAGCCGGGCGAAGCTCCAGGAGGCGTTGGTGCCGGTGAGGATGGCCTTCAGGGCCGGCGGGGCGCCGGCGGCCTTGAGATCCTCCAGGACGGCGTCCAGGGTGGTCTCCGGCACCTCGCAGAAGACCAGCACCCGGTCCTGGGGCGGGGTCTCAGTCCCGGCCTTGGCCTCGAAGCCCTGGTAGCCCGCCAGATGGCCCACGCTCTGGCCCACCTGGTCCCGGGTCACCCGGACCACCCGCAGGCCGCGGCGCTGGAGGACCCCGGCCAGGGCGGCGGGGGCCAGCAGGGGAAGGGGCTCATAGTAGAGGACAGTCTCCACAAAAGGACACTCCTTTTTTCTCAGATCAGGCCCCTCTATGGTATCACGCCCCGGCCCGGATGTCCAGGGGCGGCGGGGCCGAATAGAGGTGGCCTGCGGGGGCTCAGGTAAGCAGGAAGCCGGCCTCCTCCAGGGCGGCGAGGACCCGCTGGCGGGCCCCCTCGTCGGGGCAGAGGAGGGTGTGGAGGTGGATGCCCCCGGTGAGGTCGGAGAGGGGCCGGGCCTGCTGTCGGGCCACGGCCTGGACGAACTGCTCCACGTCGTACCGGCTGGAGAGGTGGAGCTGGCCCACCAGCTGCCCGTAGACGGCGTGCTCCACGATGACATTCTCCACCGTGCAGCCCTGGTCCACCATGAGCTGGAGCTCCCGCTCCATGTCCTCCGGCGTGTGGCGGCAGGCCACGGTGCAGACCAGCCCCGGCGTCCCCTGGCCCAGGACGTAGCCCCGGGGGGTGGCGGTGATGTCGGCTCCGGCGGCCCGGAGGAGGGCCACATCCCCCACGATGATCTGCCGGCTCACCGAGAACTGCCGGGCCAGGGCGGCGGCGCTCACCGGGGCCTGGGCGGCGCGCAGACGCTCCAAAACGGCCTCCCGGCGCTCCATGGCGTTTTTCACGGGGTCTCCTCCTTTCCAGCTTTGGCGGGACTGGTCACACATAGCCCAGCAGCCCCCGAACCGAGACCTCCCCGGCCGTGACGGTCTCCACCCGGCCGCCGGGCAGGCGGCAGACCAGGGAGAACTGGTCGTCCACCTCCTGGGCGAAGGCGGTCACTCGCTCCTCCCCCCGGAGCAGGGCCACCTCCCGCCCGGTGGTGACGCAGCGACGGCGGTATTCCGCCAGGTATTCCGCCTTTCCCCCGGGGAAGGCGGCGTACATCTCGTCCAGGGCCCGGAGGAGGCAGGCCGCCAGCTCCGCCCGCCGGACGCTCCGGCCGAGCGCCTGGGACAGGGAGGTGGCGATGGGGGAGAGCTCCGGGCCGAAGTCGCCGGCGGTCTGGCCCACATTGATGCCCACGCCGATCACCACGGAGAGGGCGGCGGCGCTCTCGGCCTCCAGCTCCAGCTCGGTCAGGATGCCGCAGACCTTCCGGCCGCCCAGAATGAGGTCGTTGGTCCACTTGATGCCGCACTCGGCCCCGCAGCAGTCCCGGATGGCCCGGCACACCGCCACCGCCGTCCAGGCGGTGAGCTGCCCCAGGTCCTCCGGGGGACAGGCCGGCCGCAGGAGGACGGAGCAGTAGAGGCCCTTGCCCCGGAGGGACTGAAAGGCATTCCCCCGGCGTCCCCGGCCCCCGGTCTGCTCGTCGGCCAGGACGGCCAGACCCTCCGGAGCGCCTCCGGCGGAGCGGCGCTTGACCTCGCTGTTGGTGGAGTCCACCGTGTCCAGACAGACCACCTCCCGGCCGATGACCCGGCCGGAGAGGGCGGCGGCGATCTCCCCGGCCCGGAGGTCGTCGGGGGCGGCGGAGAGGCAGTAGCCCCGGTTGGGGGCGGAGACGATCTCGTAGCCCGCGCTCCGCAGGGCCTCCACCGCCTTCCACACCGCCGCCCGGCTCACGCCCAGGGTCCGGCTCATGGCCTCTCCGGAGCGGTACCCGCCGGGGTCCGAGCGGAGCAGGGCCAGGATGTCGTCTTGCAGCATGGGGCTTCCCTCCTTTGATCGCCTCCATTATACCGCCGGGGGAAGAATGGCGTCAACCGGGGAAAAGAAGGGGTTTACATTTTGCCGAAGATGTGGTATTGTAAACCAGAATTTTAGAAAGGTTTACAATAGGAGAGAGACCGATGAGAGATCAGACCCGTATGCTCCCGCTGACCGCCCTGCTGGCCGCCCTGACAGCGGTGGGGGCCTTCCTGCGCATCCCCCTGGGCAGCATGTCCCTGACGCTGCAGTTTTTCTTCACCGCCCTGGCCGGAGTCCTGCTGGGCCCCAAGTGGGGGGCGGCCTCCCAGGCGGCCTATGTGGCGCTGGGGCTGGCCGGCCTGCCCATCTTCACTCTGGGGGGCGGCCTGGGATACATCCTTCAGCCCAGCTTCGGGTTCCTGGTGGGGCTGATCCCGGCGGCGGCCCTCATCGGCGCCCTGACCCGGGGGCGGCCGGGGACGGCCCGGGTGGTCCTGGCCTCAACGGCGGGGCTGGGAGTCCTGTACCTGGTGGGCCTGCCCTATCTCTACCTCATTCAAAACGCCTATCTGGGCCGGGGGCTCTCCTGGCCGGTGGTGGTCTGGACGGGGATGCTGGTCTACCTCCCCGGGGACGCCCTGAAGATCGCCGCCCTGGCGGTGGTCTGCCGGCCCCTGCGCCGGGCCCTGGGCCGCGGCGCCGCCCCGGCCGCCTGACGCCAGGGCATATCCCGCCAAGCTGTCCCATATAGATAGGTGAGGGCGGTATGCCCAGCCAAGGAAAGGCGGGAAGCGGATGCAGTACGAGGAAAAAAGACCCCGGGACGAGGGGGCGGACCACCATGTCATCCTGGAGGGGCGGGAGTCCCTGTCGGTGTCCGGGGTGGAGGAGGTGGAGAGCTTTGACGAGACCACCATCGTCATGCGCACCTGCAAGGGGACCCTGGTGGTGCGGGGAGAGGACCTCCACATCGAAAAGCTGAGCCTGGACGGGGGAGACCTGAAGGTGGAGGGGACTGTGGACGCCCTGACCTATGAGGACGACGGCGGGGAGCGGGGCGGCTTCCTGGCCCGGCTGTTCCGGTAGGGCATGGGCATCGACCTGTGGGCCCAGGCCCTGACCTTCCTGGGGGCCCTGGGCCTGGGGGCCGGGCTGGGGCTGGTGTACGACCTCTTTCGCCTCCTCCGGCGCCGGGTCCGGCTCCCCCTGCTGGGGCCGGCCCTGGACCTGCTGTTCTGGGTACTGGTCACCGCGGGGCTCTTTCTCTACGCCATCTCCGCCGGCGGCGGGGAGCTGCGCATCTATATGGCAGTCGCCCTCTTTCTGGGGGCGGTGGCCTATTTCCTCCTGCTCAGCCGCCCGGTGCGCTTTCTGACAGAACGGGCGGCCGACGGAGCGGCTGTACTCTGGCGCCTGGCCGTCTCTCCCCTGGTCTTTTTCGGCCGCCGGAGTAAAAAAATTGAAAAAGCCGCGAAAAACTACTTCCATTATCGGCGGGAATGGTATAAAATGAAGACAATACCCGGAGAGATGGAAGACTTGCTCCGCCGGACGGCGGGAAAAGGGGAGGGGGAGCGTTATGGTCAGGACCAAAAAGGCAGGGCTGCTCACAAAGCTGGTGGTGCTGGCGCTGCTCATTTACCTGGCGACCTCCCTCCTGAACCTGCAAGGCAGGATTCGCCAGACCCAGGCCGAGCGGGACAGCCTGAGCCGCCAGGTGGCGGAGCAGACCCAGGTCAACGCGGATCTGGCCGAAGACGTGGCCAACCCCGACGACCCGGAGCGCATCGCCGACATCGCCCGCGATAAGCTGGGCCTGGTGGCCCCGGGGGAGAAGGTCTTTATCATCACGAACTGAGTCTTTGAAGGGCGCGGCGAGCCGGCGGGGGCCCCTGACCCGCCGCTGGGCGCGCATCCCTTTCGGGGCGGCAAAAGAGAGAGTGTGCCGGGGCGAAAAATCAAGGAGGAACATGGGAGCAGTATGGAGTTTGGTGTAGGTTCTATTGTAGAGGGAAAAGTGACGGGCATCACGAAATTTGGGGCGTTCGTGTCGCTGCCCGGCGGCCGGTCCGGCTTGGTGCATATCTCCGAGATCGCCTATTCTTACGTCAACGATGTGAAGGATCATCTCACCGAGGGGCAGGAGGTCAAGGTGAAGGTCATCGGGATCGATGACAGCAACCGGATCAACCTGTCCATCAAGAAGGCCATGGACCCCCCTCCCCGTCCCCAGCGTCCCGCTGGCCAGGGCGGTCCCCGGCACAGTGGCTATGGCTCCCGGCAGGGCGGCGGCCGTCCCGGCGGCGCCCGGGCCTCCAGTGAGCCGGAGTCCTTTGAGGAGCGGCTCAAGCACTTCATGCAGGCCTCGGACAGCAAGCTCTCCGAGATGAAGTACACAGAAAAGCGCAGCAGCCGCCGCGGCCGGCGGTGAGCCCTTTCATAAGGTCCAAAAAGCGGAAGCCCTCTGCGGGGCTTCCGCTTTTTGCCGCTCTGGGGTCCCTGGGGCCAAAAAGGGAGGACGCCCTCGGTGGAGCGTCCTCCGTCTGTTCTGCCAGGTCCCCGGAAAAGGGCCCTTTATACGTTGAAGCGGAAGAGGATGATATCCCCGTCCTGGACCACATACTCCTTGCCCTCGGAACGCACCAGCCCCTTTTCCTTGGCGGCGTTCATGGAGCCGTTGGCCTTCAGGTCCTCGAAGGAGACCACCTCGGCCCGGATAAAGCCCCGCTCAAAGTCGGAGTGGATCGTGCCGGCGGCCTGGGGGGCCTTGGTGCCCTTTTTGATGGTCCAGGCCCGGCACTCGTCCTCGCCGGAGGTCAGGTAGGAGATGAGCCCCAGCAGGGCATAGCTGGCCTTGATGAGTCGGTCCAGGCCGGACTCGGCGATGCCCAGGTCCTCCAGGAAGAGGGCCTTCTCATCGCTCTCCAGCTGGGCGATCTCGGCCTCCAGCTGGGCGCAGACCGGGATGACCTGGGCCCCCTCCCGGGCGGCCACCTCCGCCACCTGCTGGTAGTAGGAGTTGTTCTGGTAGTCGGAGAAGCCGGCCTCGTCCAGGTTGGCGGCGTAGATCACCGGCTTGAGGGAGAGGAGCTCGGACTCGGCGATGAGGGCGGCCTCCTCCTCGTCGCACTCGTAGGAGCGGGCCGACTTGCCCTGGTTGAGCCAGTCCATGAGGCCCTGGAGCACCTGGGCTTCGTGGGCGGCCTTCTTGTCCCCGGTTTTGCCCAGCTTGGCACACTTGTCCAGGCGGCGCTGGACCATCTCCATGTCGGCCATGATGAGCTCGATGTCGATGATCTCGATGTCCCGCAGGGGGTCGGTGGAGCCCTCCACATGGATGACGTTGGGGTCATCAAAGCAGCGGACTACATGGACGATGGCGTCGGTGGCCCGGATGTTGGAGAGGAACTTGTTGCCCAGGCCCTCCCCCTTGGAGGCCCCCTTCACCAGCCCGGCGATGTCCACGAACTCGATGACGGCGGGGGTGGTCTTTTTGGGGTGGTAGAGCTCCGAGAGCCAGTCCAGGCGGCTGTCGGGGACGGCCACCATGCCCACGTTGGGGTCAATGGTGCAGAAGGGGTAGTTGGCGCTCTCGGCGCCGGCGTTGGTGATGGCGTTGAACAGGGTGGACTTTCCCACATTGGGAAGCCCCACGATGCCTAGTTTCATGGATGGAGACCCTCTTTCGGTGTGTTTCAGTGAGATTCGCCCCATATTGTACCATAAAGGCGTGGGGGTGGCAATCCCTCCGGGGGCAAATCGGTCACTCCGCGCCCCGGAAGGTCAGCCGGAACCAGGGCCGCAGCTCATCCCCGTCGTGGCAGCCGGTCTCCACCTGGTACTGGACAGCCTCCGCGGTGGGCAGAAGGGTGAGGTAGGTGTCCGTCCCATTGGAGGAGATGGCCGCCTTGGTGAAATAGGCGGTGTCCTCTCCTACCGACCCCATGGGGGTGGAGACGGGATAGGGCAGGCCGTGCTCATTCAGGAAGTCGAAGACCCAGTCGTCCCCGGAAATCTCCCCGCTGTCCAGGGCGGTGTCCGACATGTGGAGCACCAGGGCACCGGCATCGGCGTCATAGGAGACCTCTGTGGCGGGGATGCGCTCCTCCGCCTCCAGATAGGCCAGCAGGGCGGCCTCATTCCCGGCGGGGAGCAGGGAGACCGTCAGGCTGTCCTCCTCCACCTGGACCTCCCCCACCACCAGGGGACAGCCGCTGCCGGCCTCCATGCCGAAGGTGACAGCGTCCTCCCAGTCGTGCCACACCGCCTCCTCCAGGGGGGCGGCGGCCTCCTCCGCCGGGGGCTCCGGCTCCGGGGAGGGTGTGGGCTCCGGCGTGGGGACAGGGGAAGGAGCCGGCGTGGGCGCGGGGGTGGAAACGGGGCTGGGGGAAGGCGTGGGGGCGGCCTGGACCACGGGACTGGGGGTGGCCGCCGGCTCCGGGCCGGAGGTCTCCGCCGCCGGCGCGCCGCAGCCGGCCAGGGTCAAAAGCACCGCCCCCAGAAGGAGCAGCGCCGGGATGGGCTCTCGCATGGGATTCCCTCCTTTTTTGATGTCCTTGGTAGTGTCTCCAGCTGTGGGAAAAAATCCGCGGGGTCAGTCCTCGATGTAGCTACGCACCCGGAAGCGGGCCCCCAGACCCTCGCAGAGGGCCCGGCAGGCGGCAATCTCCTCCGGGGACTTGTCCTTGTCCACGATGGTCATGACCACCTCCGGCACATACTTTGCCGCCTCCCGGGTGAAGTCCAGCATGGCCTCCCAGGCCCGGACCCCGTCCCGGGGCCGGGTCACCGCCACATACTCCTCCGCCGTGGAGCCGTTGAGGGAGATGGAGAGAACGTCAATGCGGCCCTGGAGGTCGGGGCACACGTCCCGGCCCTGGATGAGGCTGGCGTGGCCGTTGGTGTTGATGCGGATGGGCGGCAGGCCCGGCACCTGCTCCTTCATCCGGTCCACCAGCCACAGGATGTCGTCCAGGCGGAAGGTGGGCTCCCCGAAGCCGCAGAAGACGATCTCGGGGTAGCCGGCCAGGTCCCGGGAGAGCAGGTCGGCCA
>DWWJ01000060.1 GCA_019119795.1 Candidatus Intestinimonas pullistercoris | reverse complement strand
TGGTGTTGACAGATATCTTGAGGGCCCAGCTGAGCGGCAATAGCTTGAACAGCACCTCATATACCACTGTATCAGAAAAATCATACCAAAGCAATTCCACATCGGTTAAGGTCACATAGAATTCCGGATAGAAAAGCGCGGTGCCTATCATGGCGAGCAAAAAAGACGCGATCCATGCGGCCAGATATGTTTGGAGGGGCCTGGGCCGCAAATCGTTCGCCGGTATCCAATGAATGAGGGTAGGCACTCCAACCGGAATGATGACAAAAAGCAATAACGAATACACTGTATAACGGACTGGAGTATCAGACCAGAAACGGATCAGCTCCTGATACACCACGCCAAGTATGCAGAGCAAAACCGCGGTCCCCGCCAGGAAGAGGAGAGCGGCGGCCGCCCGGTCCCTGCCCGTGCTTTTCCGGGAGAGCTCCACCGTATTCACGACTGCCTGTTCGACCTGCTCCATGATCTCGGCGGGTTTTTTTCCCTCCAACTCCATCCGTTCTCCCCGGACAAGCTCCGAAATCGGGACCTCCAACGCGTCAGCAAGGGCTGGCAAACAGGACACGTCTGGAAACCCGCGGCCTGTCTCCCAGCGAGAGACCGCCTTATCCGTTACGCCGACCCGCTCCGCCAAGTCCTTTTGTGTCCAGCCGTGTTCCTTTCGCAGGCTGGCGATGAATCGTCCTGTCTTCTGCAGGTCCATTGGCCTTGCCTCCTCCGCTGTCATCTGCCTGTGATTCTACTTGCGGCGGCGCGAATTGTCACCCTATGCTTCATAGACCCTCGCTGGGCAGGGATTTTTAGGGGAAAACAACGGCTGCCCGCACCCCTTCTTCCGTGTTCTCCACGGTGCACTCGGCCCCGTGCCGCTCCAGGATCCTCTTCACCAGGTAGAGCCCCAGGCCGCTCCCCCCGGTGCTCCGGTTCCGGGAGCCCTCGGCCCGGTAGAAGGGCTCGAACAGGTGGGGCAGGGCCTCCCCGCCGATGTGGACCCCCGTGTTTTCCACCGTCAGGGCGGCCCGGCCCTCCAGCAGGCCGCACCACACCCGGACCTCCGCCCCCTGGGGCGAGTAGAGGGCGGCGTTGGAGAGCAGGTTCCCCACCGCCTTCCCCAGCAGGGAGGGGTCCCCGGTGACGGCGGTCCCCGGCGTCAGCCGGGACACCAGCCGCTGCCCCCGCTGCTCCAGCAGCCCGGCGTCCAGGGCGAGCTGTCCCTCCACCAGGGCGGCCAGGTCCACCCGCTCCCGTCGGAGGGCGGCCGGGCCGACCTCCATACGGGAGATGGAGAGCATCTCCTGGATGAGGCGCTCCATCCGGCCGGTGACCTGGAGGGAGCGGAGGAGGTACTTGTCCCGGTCCCGGTAGACGTCCACCCCCTCCAGCATGCCGGATAGCTGTCCCTTCAGAATGGTGACCGGAGTCTTTAGCTCGTGGGAGGCGGCGTTGAAAAAGGCCATCCGCTGCCGGTCCAGCTCCCGCTCCCGCTCTACCTCCCCCCGGAGGGCCTGGTTGGCGGCCTCCAGGTCGTCCAGGGCCCCGGAGAGCCGCCGGGCCATCTGGTCCAGGCTGCGCCCCAGCTGGCCGATCTCGTCCCGGCGCCTCTCGCCGCTCTCCCACTGAAAGTCCAGCTCCGCCATCCTCCCGGCGATGCCGCTGAGCCGGACGATGGGCCGGGTGATGTACCGGGAGTAGACCAGGGCGCACAACAGGGAGAAGGCCAGCACCGCCAGCAGCAGCCAGGGGGCCATCTGCACCAGCGCCCGCACCGCCAGGTTCTCCGCCTCCATCCGGGGGGTGACGTGGAGGGTGTAGGGGTCCTCCTGTCCGGCAAAGGTCAGCTCCACGGTCATAGTGGTCTGATCCGACGTGGTGATGGTCACGGTCTCCAGCGCCGTGTCCCCGGACCAGGTGAGGGCGGGGGGCTCCTCCGTTACGGCGGTCCCGGTCCCGGCCACCAGCACCGAGTCGTCCCCGTACAGCGCCTGGACCGCCAACTGGGAGTCGGTGTCCGCGATCCTGCCGTCCGGCCCCACCAGCATGACCTCCGCCCCGGAGGCGCGGATGAACTCGTCCAGCAGGGGCCCGCAGTCCTCCACCCTCGTCTCCGCCAGCCGCTCCAGCAGGGCGTCCACCTGCCGGGACAGGGCATCGTTGACCACCGAGGTATAGGTGCTGGGGGTGGCCCAGGCGATGAGGCCGAAGGTGACCGCCCCGGCCCCCAGCAGCAGGAGGAGGGTCATCAGAAAGATGCGGGCCGTCAGGCTCTCAGTGAGCTTCCTTCGCAGCACGGTAGCCCACCCCCCTCACCGTCTCGATGTAGTCCCGCCCCAGCTTGCGGCGGAGGTTCTTGATGTGGCTGTCCACCACCCGCTCGTCCCCGTAGAAGTCGTAGCCCCAGAGCCGGGAGAGCAGCATCTCCCGGGTGAAGACCCGCCCGGGGGCGGACAGGAGGGTGTGGAGCAGCTCGAATTCCCGGGTGGTCAGCTCCAGGGGGCGGCCCGCCACAGTGACCTCCCGGGTGTCCAGGTCCATGGTCAGGTCCCGGTAGCGCAGGCCCCCCTCCCCCTCTGCCGCCCCGCTCCGGCGGAGGATCACCCGGATCTTCTCCAGCAGGACGGGCATGGAGAAGGGCTTGGTCACATAGTCGTCCACATCCAGGCCGAAGCCCCGGAGCTGCTGCTCCTCCCCGTCCAGGGCGGTGAGCATGAGGATGGGGACCTGGGACTGCCGCCGGATCTGCTCACAGACCCCAAAGCCGTCGATTTTGGGCAGCAGGACATCCAGGAGCACCAGGTCAAAGCTCCCGCTCTGAAAGAGGGCCAGGGCCGAAGCCCCGTCTCCGGCCACGGCGGTGCTGTATCCGGCGTCCCGCAGGTAGGCCCGGAGCAGCTCCTGGATGTCCGGCTCGTCCTCCACGATGAGAATGTGTTTCATCAGCCATCACCTGGCAGCAGTATAGCACGGAATTGTGGATTTGTTGTGGAGAAATTTTGACCAGCGGACAACGTGCCGGCTCCCGCTCCCCGGCGCGCTGTCCCCCTTTCAGCAAAACGCCCCGAAGGCGGCTGCCTTCGGGGCGCGTTCCTATGGTCACACAGGCTGTCCGGACTCCTGCTCCGGGGGGACCGGGGCCCCCTCCCCGCCCGTCTGCGGGAAGGCCCGGAGCAGCCGGGTGACAAAGGTCTTCGTCAGCTCATAGATGGAGGCATGGGCGTAGTCCACATGGGCCAGCTCCATGGCCTCCCGCTGCTTCTCTGTGGGCACGGCGTAGGGATAGACGCCGAACAGGAAGGGAAAAAAGGCGTAGAGAAACTCCTGGCGCTCCCCGGCAGTCAGGGCCGGGAAAAACCGCTCCAGGCAGCGCCCCACCGCCTCCACCGCCCCGGCGTACACCCTTTTGAAGGCCACCAGGTGCTCCATCCGGGTGCAGCCCTCGATGTCGTAGAGGTTCATGGACTCCAGCTTGAGCATGCACTCCCGCTTTTCCAGAGTGCGGGCGAGCTGGTCGGCGAAGGCCTCGGGAGACAGGGGCCCCTGCCGCCCCGCCAGCTCCTCCAGGTCCGCAGTCCAGGCCTCGTGCTCCCGCCGGAGGAGGGCCAGGAAGATCTCCTCCTTGGTCTGGAAATAGTTGTAGATTGAGGTGCGGGTGAAGGAGGTCCTGGCCCCGATGTCCCGGAGGGTGATCTCTTTGAAGCCCTGGGTCTCATAGAGGGAGGCGCAGGCGTTGACGATCTCCTCCCTCCTGGCGTTCGTCAGTGCTTCCGACCCCTTTGGCATAGCGGTCCCTTCCTTCCCGGCCGGGCGGCGGAGCGGGCGGACGCAGCCCCGGGCCAGCCAAATGTGAACTCTATGATAGCCGTTTTCCGTCCCCGCGTCAAGGCGCCGCCCTCCGGCGCCAAAACGGCGGGGAGGCCCTGCCTCCCCGCCGCTCCTGTCTCCAGGGGCCTTACGGCTGCGCCGTCTGCCTGGCCCAGTCCCCCGCGCCGGAGCCGTTCAGGAGCCGGCCCTTCTTCCAGCCCGCCTTGGGGCAGTGGGCCCGCAGGCTCTCCTCCGCCTTGCCGATGCCGCTGCCGCCGGAGGTGGCGAAGGGGATCACCGTCTTGCCCGAAAAGTCATAGCCCTCCAGGAAGGTGTCCACGATCCGGGGCTCCACATACCACCAGATGGGGAAGCCCACGAATACGGTATCGTACTGCTCCATGTGCTCCACCGGCTCCGCGATGGCGGGGCGGCAGGCGGGGTCGTTCATCTCCAGGGTGCTGCGGCTCTTCTTGTCCATCCAGTTCAGGTCGGCGGAGGTGTAGGGCTGTGCCGGGCGGATCTCATAGAGGTCTCCCCCCACCGCCTCCGCGATCTCCTTCGCCGTCCGGGCGGTCACGCCGCTGGCGGAAAAATAGGCCACCAATGTCTTGCTCATCACGATCTCCTCCATTCCAATCGGTTTTACAGCTCGATAAGCTCATACTCCCGGGTGCCGAAGCCCAGGTCGGCGGCAGCCTCGATGGCGTGGATGCCGTTGCGGCTGTTCACCCGCTCCATGAAGTGCTCCTTCCCCGGGTCGTCGGAGTTCACCACCAGGTCGATGCAGGCCTGGTCGATGGCCACCGGGTCCAGGGAGGCCAGGATGCCGATGTCCTTCATGCAGGGGTCCTCGGCCACGGCGCAGCAGTCGCAGTCCACGGAGAGGTTCTTCATCACGTTGAGGTAGGCGGCCCTGCCCTGGAAGTGCTCCGCCACGCACATGGCGGCGTCAGCCATGGCCTCGGGGAACTCCGTGCTGCTGGCGTGCTGCTCCCAGGTCTTATAGCGGTCGTCCGTCTTGCCGGCGGAGTGGATCAGCGCCTTGCCCGCCCGGGAGGCGCAGCCGATGGAGAGCTGCTTGAGGGCCCCGCCGTAGCCGCCCATGGGGTGGCCCTTGAAGTGGGCCAGCACCAGCAGGGAGTCATAGTGCTCGATATGCTTGCCCAGATGGTCCTCCTTGAGGACCTTTCCGTTGGGGATGGGCCAGACCACATCCGGCCCCTCGGCGTCCATCAGGTCCACGTCGAAGTACTTGGTCCAGCCGTGCTCCTCCAGGAGCTTGCGGTGGGCCTCGGTGTGGTCCCGCACGCCGCCGGCGGCGTCGCCGTAGGCGGTGTTGCACTCCACCACGGTGCCGTGGACCTCCTCCACCATGGGCCGCCAGAACTCCGGTTGCAGGAAGTTCTGGTTGCCCCGCTCCCCGGAGTGGACCTTGACCGCCACCCGGCCGGGCAGCTCCACGCCCAGAGCCCGGTAGAGCTCCACCACCTTCTCCGGGGTGATCTCCCGGGTGAAATAGACCTTTGCTTTCATGGATAAACCTCCTTGCGTGCTTCCTGAGGAGCCTGGAAACGGACCGGCGTCCGCAGGGGCGCTCAGGCGGGATGCGGAGCCACAGGCCGCTCCGCTCTTCTGACACAATGTCAGTATAAATATCATAGCACCATTCTGACACTGTGTCAATTCCACGGCTGAAATTTTTTCCGGTCGCTCTCCCTGTTCCCCGGGCCGTCAAACCGACCCAAACCGCTTCTGTCGGCTTGCATCCATGTCACTTTCTGATTTATACTGTCTATAACGACAAAATTTTTGAACTGTCCTAAAACCGCGCCGCCCTTTTCCGGCACTCTATTCTGGAAGCCGCTGAGGGAGGCCGGAGCCATGGGGTACATCACCTTTTTTCAGTTTCTCCGCCGCTGTCTCCTGTGGGACGCGGAGGGGCACACCACACAGCAGGCGGCTGTAAAGGATGCAGGAGGGATGCCAGATGAACCTGGAAGGAAAGGACTGGACGGAGCTGATCGCCCGGAGCAGGCAGGGCGATCGGGAGGCACAGAGCGCGCTGGTGGAGGCGGCCCAGAATAGGGTCTATTACCACTGCAAGAAGATGCTGAAAAAGGAGGAGGACGCCCAGGACGCCACCCAGGACGTGCTCCTCGCCATGCTCACCGGCCTGGACAAGCTGCGGGAGCCGGCCGCCTTCTGGGGCTGGGTGAACGGCATCACCGCCAACCGGTGCAGGCACCTGCTCTCCTCTCCCCGCAGGGAGTGGCAGATCCCCGAGGACGAGGAGGGCAACTCCATGCTGGAGAGCGTGGAGGACCTGGACGAGCATCTGGTACCGGACAAGGCCCTGGACAACGAGGAGACCCGCCGCATGATCCTGGACCTGGTGGACGACCTGCCGCCGGAGCAGCGCCTGTGCGTGCTGTTCTACTACTACGACGAGATGAGCGTCAAAGAGATCGCCCAGGCCATGGACACCAGCGAGGGCACAGTGAAGAGCCGCCTGAACTATGCCCGCCGGTCCATCAAGCGGGGGGTGGAGGACTACGAGCGCAAGGGCGTCAAGCTCTACAGCCTCAGCCCGGCGGTGCTGCTGGTCTACTTCCTGCGGCAGGAGGCGGCGGCCTCTGCCCTGGAGGGGAGCGCGGCGGCCTCGCTGACCGCCCAAGTCCTGGCCCAGGCGGCTGGCGCGGCCGCGGAGACCACGGCTGCCGGCGCCGCCGCAGAGACCGCAGCCGCCGGAACCGCCGCGGAGACTACAGCCACCGGGGCTGCCGCCGAGGCTACCACCGCGGGGGCAGCCGTCGGAAACACGGCCGCAGGCGCCGCCGCGGGGGCCGCGGCCAAGACCGGCCTCTCCGTCAAGCTGATCGCCGGGATCGTGGCCGGGGCCGTCGTGGTGGGCGGGGCGGCGGTGGGCCTCCCCGCCCTCACGGACCGGGAGGCCGCCCCCTCCGCCGCCGTGGAGACGCCGGTGCCCACCGGGCCCCTCCCCTTCGGAGCGGTCCACGGCTTCCCCCTCTCGGAGCCCCAGGCCTATGAGGACCTGCCTGTGATGCTGCTCCTAGGCGACCCCGCCCTGGTAGCCCTGCCCTCCACCAGCGCCGCCACCCAGCCGGTCCTCTCGGCCAGCGGGCCGGACGAGACGGGCTATGTGACCTACACCGTCACCTACGACCTCACCGCCCAGTCCCACCTGGGGGATGCCGTCGGAGACGCCTCCCTCTCCTGCTCCATTCTGGCCCAGGAGTACAACCTCTACGACTACTATACCGGACGGCTCTACCTCCCCGAGGGGCCGGAGACCGGCGCCTCCGGCGAGACCCGGGCCAGCGGCTCCGCCGAGGTGGAGCACAACGGGGAGACCTTTACCATCTTCTATGAAAAGAGCTGGACCAGCAGCATGACCCCCGGCAGCTGGTCCGGGAGCACACAGCCGGGGCTGGTCCGGGAAATGGTCATCGACTCGGCCATGTCCGTCCAGGTGGTGGTCCGGGCGCCGGCGGACTACGACGGCCTGCTGCTGGGCCTGAACGTGGTGGACCCCGCCGACCCGGAAAAGGAGATCCGTGAGGACTGGGACCTGGAGACCGACGACCCCGCTCACTACCGGTTCTTCCGCCTCAGCGACGCCCTGTAAAAATTTTTTCGAAAACAGAAAACCAAAGGGTGCCGGGCGGGCACTTACTCTCAGAGGACAGAAAGAGAGGAGGGCTCCCCCATGAAGTGCCAGGCCGCCCGGCCCCCGCCCAGAAGAAAAAAATGGCCCGGCAAAAAGCCGGACCACACAAAAAACCGCTTGCGCTCTGCCAAATTATGCAGTACAATGTTGCCAAGGCGAATTAAAAGGGCAGGACATGGGGGATGGCCGTCCCCCATGCCCCTATGCAGGAGAATCGACCTCCCACACAGCAGAATTTCTGCGCCACGCTCATTATACCGGGAATCCCCGTGTTTTACAAGGGGAAATCTCCAATGGGTCTGTGTGCTGGATCGGGCTGTGCAGGGACTATCATACCTGCACAGCCTTTTTATTCGCCCCGACAGGAGCCGCTCCAGGGGGGCGGGGCAGCTCGCCTCCCGGAGGTTTCTGTTGGGGACCACGCGGCGCGGTACTGCGGCGCCGCTTCCAGGCTTTCCACCCAAGACCCCGCGGGATGCCTGGAGGAGAGAGCGGGAGTGGAGGATACATAAAAATGGCCCGCCAGGAGACCATCCGGCGGGCCGTTTTCCATAGGCAACAGAAAAAATAAAAATTTTTTCCCTTTGGTAAAACCGGCGCGCCCTCCCCCGGCACTAGACAGCAGAAAGAAGCAGAAAGGAGCAGTTCTGAGATGAGAAATTGTGTCAAGCGACTGACGGCCGCCCTGCTGACCGTCCTGGTGCTGACTGGAGGCGTCTGCACCCAGGCGGCCTACTATGTCCAGGCAACGCGGCCCGGCGACCCCAATCCCACCCGCCGGGACCTGACCTATGAGGAGACACAGACCCTGTATGCCCACAGCCTCGGCGTAGCGGTAGCTGCGGCCCAGCAGGACCGTTGGCCCGAGGGCGGCTCGGTCATGGTCAATGTGTCGGGCAGATATTCCCTCTCCACCCTGAACGGGGTGACCATTCCCGCCAACCTGCTGGTGGACGTCTACCAGGTCAGCGGGAGCCAGTACCGCTTCCTGGTGCGCTACGACACCCGGAACGGCAAGCCCATCACCGTCACCGACGCCTCCGCCGACGCGAAGAACAGCGGCACCTCCTCCTCGGCCTCGTCCTCCGGCTTCTCCGACGTGGCGGAGAGCGACTACTTCGCCGACGCCGTGGCCTGGGCGGTGCGCCAGGGGGTCACCACCGGCACCGGGGCCAATACCTTCTCCCCGGACAGCGCCGTCACCCGGGCGGAGGCCGTCACCTTCCTGTGGCGGGCCGCCGGGGAGCCGGCCCCCGCCTCCTCCGCCTCTTCCTTC